>CBFGPN010000004.1:0-61569 GCA_965650675.1 uncultured Cellvibrio sp. | reverse complement strand
TTGTACATCTTGCTTGAATTTCAATGCTCTCTTGGCATTCACAAATTTATCAACAGATTCTTTGTTGATTCTGCCTTTTTGTTGCAAATAGGGATTAGGTTTTGCTTCATAGGGCAATACAACACCTTCTTTATCAACCTTGGGCGCAGGAATAAACTCCTGGGTTGAAACCAACCCTACTTCTGAAGCAACCACCGCTGCTTTTTTTACGTTACCACCACAAGCTGATAGCAAGGAAATCAGCGATGCTGCCAGTACAAGTTTTGAAAAATTAACGTATTTCATCGCCATAACTCACTGTCACTTCATTTTTGTTAAATCTTTCAGGAAGTAATTTTTTAATTTCAACGAAACTTTTATCAATCCATTCGTTAAACTTACCATCCCACGCACGATCAATATTGGCCTGATACAGCTCTACTGCCAGATCATCAAAAGGCCGAGCCTGTTCCTCAATAATTTCGGCATAAACATTTTGATCTTCCACCGACATACCTGCTGGTTTTTGGGAAGTTCTCAAATCAGTCGCAAATGACTGGTACAGCCCTGCAGTTTTGTAGCTCGACATGGTAACAAATTCCAGAATGCCGTAATCAGTCGCCAATTGATACTGTTTGACCGCAGCAGCCAGCAATTTATTTTTTTCAGGCAGGCTCTTCACCAACGGCAAATACAACCTGAAGCTTCTGAATTTGTTGGCATAATCATCACCATATTTCATGGTAGCCCAAGCTGCCAACCATCGACTGCGATCAGTTTGATTTTTACCTGCTTTTTGATGTCCCGAAATTATTTTATTCAACCAAAATAATTGGTTTTCGCTATCCTGTAGTTTTTCATAAATTTCAGCAACATGGAAACGAGCTTCCATGTTGGTATTAAATGGTGCGGGATATTGGGCATCATAATTCTTAAACTGCTCCAATGCTGCAATCATATTTTTATCTTTTTCATACATGTTAGCCGCAAAAAATAACCCTTCTCTGCGTATCTCAGCATCAGGATCTTTTTGATTCAACTGCAAATAAGTAACTGCTGCTTCTTTCCAATTTTCATTTTTTTCGTACGCATAAGCCAGCTTTCTTGGAAACTCGACACCAAGCTTATGATCCGGATAAAGCGCAATTAATTCTTTCAGTTCAACAATACTGGCTGACCATTGCGACATTTCCAACAGTATTGTCGCCGCATCATATTGCGCAGTCACTCGTACAGTCGAATTCGGAGCCAAGCGTTTTATTTTCAGCAATTCATTAACTGTTGTTTGCTGCTCTTCTTTTTTTGCCGCAATAATTTCCGTGTTTTTATAGATGCTGGTAGCCAGTCGCTCGGAAATTTGTGCATACTCTTCAGACTTTGGATCCACCAACTCTCGTTGTTTTAAATAACTTGCCTCTGCATTCACAAAATCATTTAACTTAAAATAGGAGTGCGCCATTAAGCCATAAGCCGTTTTCTTGAGTCCTTTATCAAGATTCGCATTTTTGTTCACCAGATCTGTTGTAACAGCCAATGCCTTTTGGTACTCACTCAACCCAAACAAATATTCAGCAGCATTGGTCAACACCGTAGGTGCACGATTATCTGCATGGAATTTCGCTGCAAATTTTAACATGCTGTCAACAGCACCCATCTGCCACTTGCTTACATCACCGCCACTCAAGGTCGCTATATGTTTTTGATAAGAAATAATCGCTGCGTAACCAGAATCTGCTGCCCGCTGTGCCTCAACCGGTTTTTGAGCCTGATACGCAACTCTTTCGTAATCAGCAATCGCTTGATCATATTTTTCTGCCAAAAATAACGACTCGGCCTTCAGGAAATAAACTTCTTCAATGCGATCATCATCAGGAAAAGTTTCTGCATATTGACTATAAAAGTTCGCAGCTTTACCAAACATCACCAGTGATTGGCTGGTTGCCTCATCCAGTTTGGCTTGATCTTTCTTTTCTTTTGTAGCTGTTTCAGCAATATATTTTTGATAATTCTGGCCTTCACTATAATGATGACGCGCCAGCTCATCCAGATACACTTTTATCAAAGATTTTACGTCAGATGGCATTCCCTGACGATTTCCGGGATAGTTCGAGTGCAGACCATACGCATTCACATAAGATTCTTTTTCTTCCAATGCTTTACGCGGAAAATTTCCTTTAATGTAGGCATTAACCAATTTTTCATGCAACACAGGTGCTTTATTGGTTTGCGGATATGTATTCACGAATAATCTGAATGTACTGGCTGAATCTTCATAGAGTTCCTTTTCGAGATAGTAATTCCCCAAATCCTGATAAATCAACCAAACGTAAGGTTTATTGGCAATGGCTTCAACTTGTGCGATAGCGGATGACCCACCAATTCTGTCCAATCCCAAACTAATTGAGTGAATACTATCTGAAGCCATAGAGGTTTCTGCTTTATTGAGCCCCTCAAGATCAGATTTATTTTTAACAATTTGATCAACTACGTAAGCAAATGAATTCAAACTTTTATCGAAATTAGCTTGCTTGTAGTAAGTCCAACCCAACATGTAATGCGCATTAATTGTGTATTTGGATTTTGCAGACAATGTAACGGCTGTGTATGCTTGTTCAGCCTGCCGATATTCATTGTTATTGAAATGAATATCACCTTTACGGAAATAAGCCTCTTCTATGTTCGGATGATTCGGATGCTGCGCAGTTAATCGGGTGAGCATCGCAAGCGCCTCAACCTGATTACCCTCCATATCATAAGCTTTGGCCAACTGATATAACACTTCTGCATTGTCAGGTGAATCAGGATATTTTTCCAAAATATTACGATACGCTTTAATTGCATCAGAATAATTATTCTTCTGGTCTGCTACACGGTTTTGATCGTAAACACCTTCCATCATGTAAACGTCAGCAATTCGCCTTTCGATTTGCTCTTTGAGCTGTTTATCTTCAAACAGATTTAACAGCTCTTTATATTCCTCTCTCACTTCCTGATGTGAAATTTGTTTTACTTCAATATTATCTTCACTTTCAGGAGTGTACTTTAAAGAACCCAGGGTATTCTCTTTCTTGGCAGCACAACCACTGGCTACAATCGACGCAATACTGACACTGATTAATAATCGGCAAAACTTATTCATTGTTTTTACTCTCTGGTACCTTGGAGTTTTCTGTTGGTTTTGACTTTTCAAGAGAAAGCAACATTAAATCATATAGCCTGGCTTTCGCCAGTTTTGATTGTGCCGCATAAAACTTCATTCGTTTTTCATGTTCATCCAGCTCTTCTTTTACAAGGTTCCTCATGATCAATTCAAATTTATTAATAAATTGATGAATCTCAGCAAGCCGTTGCTTGATCATTGCGTGATGATCAGCAACCATTCGATCATATTCCGCAGGCGGCTTATAAGGTGTTTTGTATTGTTGCAACTTTTCAATCTTGTCATTTAAAAGACCAAGCTCGGAATCAGTACTTTGTATCAGCGAGTTCAATCTATCCTGCTCACGCTCACCAAGTGACAAAGTATAAAGTTTCAGTTCAGCATTTTTTTCAGCTAACTGCTCTTTTAACACCAAACCACGGTCTAACAAATCTTTGAGGGAATTATCATAAGTTTTTTGACGTGCATTTTTCAGTATTAATGCATGCTGCTCTGCTTGCAATGACCAATATTGCAGATTGGCTTCCATCGCATACAAGTCGGCCAATTCGTCAAGAGTTTCGCGAAATTGATAACCCGCCATCAAATCAATTAGAAATGGAGTTAACTTTTTATAATCAACAGAAGGTTTAGTGTTAAACCAATCAGAATCATCAATCATAGCTTCTATATTATCAATGAATTCCCTTGGCACATCCTGTTTATCAATAATGGCTCTTGCTTCAGTCAGCATCTCCACACCTTTTTGATAATTTTTTTCAGCGTTAACGTTGGCCTGCAACGCTTTTTTCAACAAACCCTCTTGCTCATACACATGAGCTAACAACACTATTGCCTCCTGAACTTCTGGAATAGCAATAGATCGGCCATTCAACATTTCAAGAGCCGGTATCGCATCGTTAAATCGTTTTAAATTAATTGCTGCCCAGGCATAAGATAAAAGCGCGCGATTGGAATAAAGCCCATTGGTTCTGATAGGTTTCAGGTAATTCCATGCCTCATCCAATCGATTATATTTGATAGCAAGCTCAGCCAATCCGTGACGAGCACGATCGGCCAACACAGATAATTCCTCGCTTTTTCCCGAATATTCAGTCACTGCTTCCAGATTTTTAACTGAATCTTTTAATTGATTATTCCTTAACTGCATTATTGCAGTGTTGAATAACAAATAGGGGTAATAGGGTGTATTCTTTTGCGCAGCTTTAAGTACGTCTTCAGAGACCAACGCAGAACCTGATGCCTGCAAATTTCCTTTGGCGACCAATAACACCAAGTAATTATATTCTGTGTATATTTCATCGGGCACCTTACCTTTAACCCGATTCAACGCATCGCGCGCATTGGCAATGTCCGATTTCGCATACAACATTTTAGCCAAATAAAACCAGGCTTTATTACTAATCTCTTCAGTTGCTTGGGTCTGCAATAAATTTTCAAATATTTTTTTGGAAGCATCCGGCATTCCATAAGAAAGCATCATGCCGCCTTTCAGTATCTGCCCGGTTGAACCCTTTGCTATAGAGTTATCGATAGCCTGCGCATATTCCTGTTCAATCAACGCTTCAAAATAATTTTTCTGAAAATAATCGTACAACACCAAACCATATTCCAGATCCTGTGTTGATTTGTTATCGGAAATAAATTGTCTGGTCTGGGCATTAACCACCGAAGCGATTAAGCATGCCAACACAAGATATAACAATCCCGAGCTTGTTCGAGTAGTAAAATACAACATATTGTTTACCACTGCTTGATCGAAAAGACGGGCTCCTGGGTAACACTATCATCACTGATAGCCACTTCCAGATATTCTCCCGATGGCCCTTTTTTGAATTCTATTGTTGATGCGCGCTTATAATCTCTTCCGCCGGAACCTATGCCCGTAAAAAACAAGGTAGCATTATGATCACCTTCGTTAAGATTGGTAACATATAATTTGTGAACGCCACCCCTTAACATTGCTTGTCGTTGTTTTTCAGAATAGATCTGTGTCGAAACCAATTTACCATCGAGTTTTAATTTAATACTTTCCAGAGTAAAAAAAGTACCCGAGCTTACCGATACAAAAATGGTGTATTTGGTACTGGAAGGAAACAGAAGTTTTTCTTCCATTAATCGCAAATCCTTATTCAGGGTAATGACATTCTGTTTTAATTCCTGAATACTTTTTGATACCTGCCTTAAGTCAGATTCGGCACCCTGGCTCTGTTTGGCAGGAGATTTGTCATCAATATCAACTTTTTTTGCATCAACCTGCTCGGTCCAATGCTCATTTTTTTCAGGGGCTTCTTTAGTTGCAGTCTCGGCTATGGACAAAACAGAATTCAAGGCAAATATGATCACTGAGAGCCTTAACATAAAATTGCGAACGTTTCGATTGTTCATACTCTAACCTACTACTCCAAGTTAATGTGAATTGCTGATAAACATCAGGATTCAATTCATTCCACGTTGTTCATCTTATCGTTGGTTACCTCAAGAACCCACGAGCAGTCTTCATCGAACGTCCCCTGGTTGATCATATGCCTGTTGGCGCCAGATTCGGTGTGAGCATTAGATCATCAAATAGAAATATTCAATGTGACTAAGTTTTTATTTCTTCAACAATATGAGGTTCGTAGAATGAGCCATGCAGTATAGTTCGTTTTTCAAATCTCACTAAATGGATTTGTGTTGTTCCGACCAACTGTTCTTTTGTGAGAGACTTCACAGATGATTCCAGTATGGTCAACTCAATTGAAATGCGACCTGAGTCAATATTTTTGCAGCTCTTGATTCGTCAAACCAAATTTGGGAAGGTATAGTGATGACTGATTCATTCCAGCGAGATAAACCATGATTTCAATTCGCAGCCTGATACTGATAACAGGCATCTGTTTTAGCGTTAATGCTCTGGGTCAGAACAGTAAAGACTCTGTGGTCATCATTGAACCCGAAAAAACAGTCACCAATGTCCAGGCTGCTGCCATTGATAAAGAACATTTTGAATTGGGCTTTTATCTTGGCAGTGCTTCAATTGAAGAGTTTAATACCAATTTCATAACCGGTTTGTCTCTGACCTATCACATCAACTCAAATTGGTTAACACAAGCACAATACGGCGTCACAAAAGTTCAACGTGCTGCTTTCGAGGATACATCGGGATTTATATTTTTAAGCGAAGATGATTTGAATTATGAATATATACGGGTGATGGGCGGTTATAAAATTATTGATGGCCGATCATTTTTGGGAAAAAGACACAAATTTAATTCGGCGGTTTATTTTTTGGCCGGAATTTCCGATATCGATTTTGCTGGCAGCCGGAATCAAGGTATCGCATTGGGTTTAAGTTATCGCACGGTTATCACGGATTGGTTAACCATGAATCTGGATATTAACAATACCACCGTGAACCTGAAGTTATTTGGCGATCAAAAGAAAGCCAATAATACTGAAATGACGATTGGAGTGAATGCGTTATTTTAAGGAGTTAACATGTTGTTTACATACAAGGGAGTTCAATATTGAATTCCCTTGTAAGAAAAAATAACGAAGTTAAAAAATGTAATTAATGCCGGAAGAGATTTGCGTAGTATTTACTGTTTTGTCCTGATCCAGAATCACACTTGAATTATAAATGTAGTTTTTGAAATCAACATTAAAGTTCAAATGTTTGGTTAAACCGATTTGATAACCCAACCCTGCAGTATAAGAAAATCTTGACTCTTCCCCGAAAGACGTTTCGCCTGCACCTAATACAACATATAAACTGGATAACGACGTTTTTGCTTCAGCTTTGAAAAATTCCCCTTGAAAAATATTGTATCCAACCAAAAGATCGTAATGGCTGAATTTGCGACTTTTCCCGGTAAAGTACACAGGTGCGCCTTCCTGCTCTTCATAAAGTGACAGATCCACTTTACTGATTTGCAAATAGTTATATTGAATAAAAAAATCTTCCGAAGCCCTGAACGTCAAGCTAATCCCGGGAACCATTTCACTGGTAAAGTCCTCGATGTTGACTATGCCAACAAAAGCACCCAATTCAAAAATTTCATTATTGATATCCAGACCTTTATCGGAAGATTCATCTTCAGCATGAACTGATACAGACAAAATACAGAACGATAAAAGTACTGCGCGAACAATTAAAAGAATGTGTTGAAACCGAATGTCCATGCGTCTAATCTCTCGTCGTCATTTTCTGTTGAAACTTCATAAGTACGATAAAGTCCATTAAATATAAAATTCCTGCCAATGTAGTAATTAAAACCAATACCGTATTGATTGAAATCCGAATCTTTTATATCCAACGGAACCAGTTTCGGTTGAGTCTCGATTGCCATAACACCCTTGCCCAACAATAGAATCGGTGACATTTTCCATTCTGAAAAAGGTTCGATAATAGCGTTAAAACTACGAAAATTTCCCTGAATATCGGAACCATAAAATTCCCCGTATTCACCTTCAAGGCCTAACCACCCCAGCGGCCTGTAGCCAAGAGTAAAACTGAACAATTCACTCGATTCCAACTCACCTTTGGTAAATCCACCCACAGAAAAACCAACTCGCCATCTGTCTTTTAAATAATCCCCATATGAGACAGTCGGCAAATCCGCTGGCTCGCCGGTTGTTTGAATTGTGCGTGATATTTGTGATGCATGGGTCCAACCAACTTTCCCATTTTGTAATTTGACTTCGTACCAATCAGGGCGGCGCGTCAGCAAAGTCACTTTCTCGCCCCACTCCCCTACATAAAATATTGGATATCCACGTCCCGGGCCAGAATGCACTTCGATGTAGGGATCGATAATGACCAGCTCAACCTGTTCATTTTTTTGGGCTGGCTCTGTTAATTGTTCTTCTGCATGTAAACCAACCGCTGAAAAAACCAGTGGCAGGATTAAGATTAATCGGGGAAACAATCTCATCAACATACCTAAATGACGTTTTGTTAAAGTTAGTGCCATTGAACGCAGGCGAGACATCATGATGCAGAATCTTGGGTTTGATTACCAGAAAGGATAGCCCAAAATATGCTGCATTCGACAGAAATATTGCGGGCAAGCCCCCATATTGAATTGAAGGGTGCCCATGTTGATACTGAGGGTTGGTATCGATAAAAGAGTCTGCAACCGCTTTATGCAGACTGCTGCTGATCCATTGAAGTCACAGGTAAAAACCAGGTTTCCGCAATTTTAAAATGAAGATTTCCAATCTCCATTTGTAACTCATCAATATATTCGTGCAATCCCTTCTCCAACAGTTGGCTTAAATCAGCCTCGTCCAGCATTTGCTGTGCTTTCAGGATGGGGGGCAAGACTTTTTCACAATTAGGCATAGACCAGACACATTGTTCCAACTGTTTCAAACAACGGGCTACTGCTCTTGGAAAATCTTCGTTTTGTAACAAAAATTTGACCACTGCATCAGCATTCACTCTATCGCGAACATGTTGACGGTACATTTGATAACCGCTGAGCGAGCGAAGAACGCTCATCCACAAAATGTTGTCATAGGGCTCCAGCACTTCTGTACCACCAATTGAAAGATGCGGCACCAAATTAACCAGACCCACATCAACTATGCGCGTAGACATGTCAGCTCGCTCAAGATTACGCCCCAGGCGAATCAAATCATAAGCATTGTTATGACTCATACAACCGGCGAGCAATCCTGTAAATTGTTGCACGCTGTTAATTACATGCAACAAAATAACATTTCGATCACGTCGCGATGTCACCTTGTCCACTCTGTCGCGAATGTAATGATATAGATCATTAATTAACTCCCAGGCTTCCATCGGCATAATTTCACGAGTGATGCGGGAGTTTTCTCTTGCAAAACTCAGCGAATTAATCAAGGAAGCAGGATTTTTTTTATCTGCCAGAATAAAATTCACTACTGTTTTTTCATCGGCCAGCTGCGTGTCTCTTTCAAAATAACTTCCGGTTCCACTGATATCAATCAGTGATCCCCAACCAACACGAACATCACTCGGCAGATCCAACAATAAATTGGAATTCACGTTAACCAGGCGCGCTGTATTTTCACAACGCTCCATATAACGACCCAGCCAATAAATTCTTTCAGCTACTCGCGACAACATATTTAATCCTCCACCACTATCCAGGTATCTTTACTGCCGCCGCCTTGCGAAGAGTTAACGACATAGGAACCCTTGCGCATAGCAACCCGGGTCAAGCCACCCGGTGTTACCGAAAAATCTTTTCCTTGCAAAATAAAGGGTCGCAAATCGATATGTCGTGGCTCAGCATTTCCGTTAGTTAATATGGGGGCGGTCGATAATGAAATCAGTGGTTGTGCCATGTAATTGCGGGGATTGGATTTAATTCTCAGAGCAAATTCTTCCAATTCTTTTTTACTCGCTTGCGGCCCAATGATCATGCCGTAGCCACCGGATTCATTCGCCGGTTTCACTACCAATTTGTCGAGATTGGCAATCACATAGTCACATTGTGTTTTATCAATGCATAAATAACTCGGCACGTTCGGCAGAATTGGATCTTCCCCTAAATAATATTTAATCATCGCCGGTACATAGGTGTAGATAACCTTGTCATCTGCCACCCCCGCTCCCGGTGCGTTTGCCAATCCTACGTTGCCTTTCAACCATGCACGCATCAAACCACGTACACCCAGAATTGAATCGGGATTAAACATTTCCGGATCCAGAAACAAATCATCTATGCGGCGATAAATCACATCGACACGTTTTAACCCGCCGATGCTTCGCATATAAACACAATCATCGCTATCAACAACCAAATCACTGCCTTCTACCAATTCAACACCCATTTGCTGGGCAAGATAGGAATGTTCAAAATAAGCCGAGTTATAAATACCGGGAGTTAATACAACAATTTCCGGACGATCTGCTTTTCGCGGCGATAAAGAAGCCAACATATCAAACAGTTGATTGGGATAATCGGTGACAGGAACAATTTTGTGATTTTCAAATAACTCTGGAAAAACGCGTTTGGTTACCTTGCGATTTTCCAGCATATAAGACACACCGGAAGGTACACGCAAATTATCTTCCAAAACAAAAAACTCACCTTTTTCGTTTTTGATTAAATCACTTCCACAAATATGAGACCAAACACCATAAACAGGTTTCATGCCCATACATTCACGTCGAAAATTACTGGAATCTTCAATTAAATAAGCAGGCAGGATTTTGTCTTTGATAATTTTCTGGTCGTTATATATATCATTGATAAAACAATTCAGCGCTGTAAGCCTTTGTATTAAACCGCGTTCGGTTTTTTGCCATTCTTTTTGAGGAATAATTCGCGGGATAATATCGAAAGGCCATTCGCGATCAATATTGCCCGCATCACTGTAAACCGTAAACGAAATGCCCATGGTTTTAATAGCAAGTTCTGCTGATAACTTTCGCTCCTGCAACTCTTCACCCGACAAAGAGGCAAGGTATTGAGCCAGATGTCGCGTTTCATTGCGCGGAACGCCGGGTGACGATATAACCTCGTCGTAAAACTGGCCTGACGAGTAATCTTGCCAATTAATTTTCATCGCATTTTTTGTGGGGGTCATGGACAGATCCTGCAACATTGACTGGCCTCGCGTTGTGTCAAACCGCTTTATCAAAGCTTGTTTATACCGTGTTTCTGCAAGTTTATTGCCAATAAACAAAATTCAAATAAAAAGCATCAATTTTGACTAAGTATTCATCGGCTTCGAATCCACCCGGCAATGCTACGGCGTTTTTGATGAGCCATTTTGACCTCATGAGGAAATTTTTCACTGAGAAACACCAGCATCCTGCCACATTCTGGTGCAACACTTTCCAAAATTCTCTGGCCCGTCTCATCATAGAGCACCAGTGCACCACCATTTTCAAGATTCCAATCCTGATTCAAATAAAACACTATGGAAATCCTTCGAACAGGACGATTCGATCCTTTATCGCGAAAACTGTCCAAATGTTTCTGATAAAAACTGCCAGCAGGATAAACCGCAAAATGGCATTCGTAATCCATAAGCCCCAAATAAAGTCGCAGATTTAAACCAATCCGGCATTTTTCCACCCAATCGAGAAAAGCCTTTTCTATCGGATGCTGATCGGACAACCAATGAATACTGTCACCCCGAATCTGTTTGCTCTGATGAAAACCCTGTCCACGACCAATCCCGGCAGATGCCATTCCCTGCTGCTCAAGATTGTCCAAATGCTGCATCAAGTTTTTTACCTGATCACTTAAAACAGAATCCAGAATAATGTAGCCAGGATCAACCAACGCATTGGCAATTTTGTCCCATAACAATTCCAACTCATCATCAATCAACAATCCAACTCCTATAAAAAATCATTAACCGGTGCTTGATTCATATCAAGATGCACCCTCGCCCCAATTCCTACCATGTCAGCATCAAACCCATGGAGAATGCCGATGGCAATTTTTCAACAACCTTTAACCTGGAATCAGGACTTGCTCAACAACTATGATATTGCAGGACCTCGATATACATCCTACCCCACCGCACCACAATTTCGCGATCATTTTCATGAAACACATCTGTTGAACGCTATACAACGAAGCAATAGCACCCGCAAACCTTTATCGCTTTATTTTCACATTCCATTTTGCGAAACCCTCTGTTACTACTGCGGCTGCAATAAAATTGTCACGCACAACAAACAACGTGCCTTACCCTACCTGCAGCGCATGATTCAGGAACTGGCAATCTACGCAGATTTATTCGATAGCCAACGTCAAGTCACCCAGCTTCACTGGGGTGGCGGCACTCCCAGTTTTATCAGCGATGATGAAATGTCATTATTAATGCATTCAACACGTCACTTATTTAATTTGGCTGATGATGAAACCGGTGAATTTTCGATAGAAATTCATCCCGGAAAAGTCTCGATTAATACAATGCACCATTTGCGGCAACTGGGTTTTAATCGTGTCAGCATGGGTGTACAGGACTTCGACTGGAATGTGCAAAAAGCCGTTAATCGCTACAACAGTTTTCAGGAAATTGCCGAGCTGGTTGCTGCACTTAAACAGGATCAATACCGGTCGATCAGCATGGATCTTATTTATGGATTACCCAAACAACATTTGTCAGGCTTTCAACAAACACTGAATAAAATTCTGGATTTGTCTCCGGATAGATTATCCATTTTTAATTACGCCCATATGCCACATCTTTTCAAAAGTCAGGCTTTGATTCGTACCGAAGATTTACCTGACGCCGCAGAAAAAATGGACATTTTACACATGGCGATTCAAACCCTGGAATCTGCCGGTTACATCTATATAGGCATGGATCATTTCGCCAAACCTGGCGATGATCTGGTGATTGCACAAACACAAGGGAAACTGCATCGAAATTTCCAGGGTTACTCCACACACAGTGATTGTGATTTATTAGCACTGGGCGTCTCTTCCATCAGCATGATCGATAATATTTATATTCAAAATGTAAAAGATATTCAAAACTACCAAACCAAGCTGGATGCAGGATTGCTACCTGTCGCCAGAGGGTTCACGTTAAATGAAGAAGACCAGCTGCGGCGTTTTGTTATCAATCAATTAATCTGCCAGTTACAGCTGGATTATGCTGACGTAGAAAATTTTTTCGGCGTCAATGCCAAAACACATTTTCGCTACCAACTTCAGGAATTGGAACAAATGCAAACAGACGGGCTTTTAATCATGGATGAAACAGGTATAAAAGTGAGCAATGCCGGTCGCTTGCTAATTCGACGGATATGCATGGTATTTGACGAATATTTACCTCAAAACAATTTGATTCGATATTCAAAAATCATGTGAAGCTTCTGCTTGCATCAAGCATGATTTAATTTGTCCGGCATTTTTTTAATGGTATAAATATCAAACCGGCTGGACTTTCCTTCCAGTTGAAATGAAGGCATTTGATTATTTAAAAAAGGAGCTTTGCGTGGTCGCTTGACCACTACACGGTAATTCACTGCCGACAATGCCAAAGGTAATAACTGATCAGCATCATCATCCTTACCCACCAACGAATGAAATGCGAGCATGTCTTTTTTGACTTCTGCCGATTTTTCTCTTTCCGGAAACATGGGATCAAGATAAATCACATCGGGATAATTTTCTGCAGTCAGCGAGGATAAATAATGGTGGCTGGACGTTTTAAATAATCGCATACGATTCATGACAACCGACAATTCAGGATCATGCTCCTGTGCAAATGCTTGTGCACGCTGCAATCCATTTTCCAATAAACAATGAATCACCGGAGATCGCTCGATCATGGTCACACTGGCACCCAAAGTTGCCAGCACAAAACTGTCTTTACCCAAACCTGCTGTTGCATCCAGAATACGCGGATACACACTTGATTTAATACCCACAGCTTTGGCAATCATTTGTCCTTTACCGCCACCAAACTTGCGCCTGTGATCAACAGCTCCTGCCGTAAATTCCGCAAAAACAGGACCAGGTACTTTTCGACCTGTTTGCTGCAGGATTATTTTTTTATCATTCACAATCAGGACAAATTCATGCGAGCCGATTGTTTCAGCAATCTGCTCGCCTAAATAATCACAAGATAATTCCATTGACAGTTTTTTTGCCAAAAATTCATCCTGGTGTGTTGTGGCAGTTGTTGCAATATGAATAAATTCAGACATAACTATCTTACAAAAAAGGCGTCCATGCCAGTATAAATTATTTTTCCATAGTAAAGCGAAGCCTTTCACGAAGACCAAACATTTTCACAGGATTGCCAACATCATCTGACTTGGGCTTATATTTCCATCTCGCCACTGCTTTCAAAACAGCAGAATTGAATATTTTTGCTGGCTCGGCATAAACAATTTGAATATTTTCAGTCGTTCCCGTTTCAGTTACATCAAATACCACATCCACATACCCTTCTATACCTTTAACTGTCGCCGCATGAGGATAAACAGGTGCGAACTTAACTATTGGTAATGACTGTGCATTCATGGAAAATCCTGGCACTTTAGGCGGATCAATAATTACAGGGTCAACCGGAATGCTTATACCTGGATCAACATTTGGCGTGATAGGTTCATAAGGTGTAGGTGGTACAGTATGAATAATCGGTTTAACTGGCGCAGGAACTTCAGCATCAAAAATTGTCGTAATTTTTGGTACAACAAAATTTACCGCAGGTATCGGAGGATTTTTCGGTAGTTCGGCTGGGAGAGTATCGTTCTTTATCAACAAATACATCATATAAAAAAGCGACATAGTCATCACAACACCAAAGCAGATAGCGAGAATTTTTTTGATGAAATCCGCTATATCCAGTGTTTCGTATAAATTTACTGACATTGAAGAAGTGTTCATAATTTTCACCTATGTTAATAATTGAAAGTTTTGATCATTTCCGGGCAACACTAACCCCTACCCGGCGAGGGCATTGAAAATCAATTAGAAAAGGGAGAGTTAAACTTTACCGCTTTCGGCGGTGATCAAGCCTGAAATGAAATTCCTGCTTTATAGAAGAATATTGCGTTGAGTGATGATTCCATTTGAATCGCGATTGTTTTATTGCATGGATGATTGCAGCATCAAATATTCCAGCGGGGTTTGATTCCAGTATTCGCACATTTTTTGCGTAACCATTGTCATCCAGATCAAACTCAACTTTGACATTACCTGTGATGCCTTTTTTCAAAGCATGATCAGGATAAACCGGCCTAGTCGATGTGATAGTGGTATAAGACACTGAGGAGTTTGCAGTGGGGGTCGAGCTGTCCTCACCTATTACAATTCTTGAATCAATATCGGTTTTATCGATTTTATAATGATTTTTATATTCCTCCATAATATCAGAATTCGCTTTTTCTTTTGGCGGCATTACTCTGGTAACCAATACCGGTTTTGGTTGCAATTCCAATTGATCAGCTACCGATAAAGCCTGTTCTGCCGATATCAGATTGTCATCCCGTTCTTGCGGTTCGATTACTTTCGCCCATGAAAAATTGAATAATTTGACTTGATGATCGAATGGTTTTTCAGGATAAAAATTTATTCTGTCTACAGAAGCCAATATCACAACAAATAATATTCCGATCAAAACCGGGTACTGAATAGATTCCGACTTAACGGCTTGTCGAGGTCTTTTAATATCCAACACCGCCATAATGCGTTGGTAAATTTCTGAATGGCCCGATCCATGACTTGCCCCGTGACCCGACATAGGAACCACAACGGCGGACGCATTTTCAGAATGATCAGCCAATTGCAATAAGTGCTCCGCATATTGCACATGTTTTTCACCCATACGATAAATCAAATCGTCACATGCAATTTCAGACGAAACCGAAATCTTACGCGCCATCCACCATAACGGAATCAAAAACCAAAAGATTGCGCAGGTCATCCTGACAACAAATAAACTTAACGCATCGTAACGATAAATGTGCCCCAACTCATGCATCAATACACTGATTTTTTGATCGCTGCTCCAATCAATATAATTATTGGGTAATAAAATTTTAGGATTCCAAATTCCCCAGACACAGGGCGAACTCAACTCCCGACTGCTGGAAATTTTGATTTTACGATTAATTCCAAATAGATGTTTAATTTCATGAGCCAAAGCTAATGTTTCTGCATCTTCAACCATAGATGAGCGGGAATAGATTTTCCAAATCTGAATAAACCCGATTAATAAATAAAACATGATTGAAGTGGACACAAAAAGATATACAACCAACATAGATTGCCACAAGAGTGCTGGCACATTGGTATAAGAAGTCTTGATTAAGTATTCGCGCCAGGAAAAAGGAATACTATCGAATAAATATGTCCCAAAAGGAAAATTCCAGGTCATTTCCGGGGTGACATACGAACTTACAGGTAGAATTAACAATGAAGCCATTCCCATCATCAAACAAAAATGTTTCAGGGCTGCTGAATGATTACGCAAACATAAATAAAGGGTGATCACCAGAATAATTAACATCATGGGTTTTATTAACCCTGTGATCACTATTGTTGCCAAATCAGGACCCTGCATACGCCTATCCTCAATCTTGTTTCGCTTTTTCAATAGCGGCTTGCAATTCAGTAATTTCTTCCTGCGTTAACTTTTTATTTTGCATGCCCAATAATGCATTCACAGCCGCCGCTGTCGATCCACCAAAAAATGTTTTCACCATTTTTTCCAAAGCTGAAACACGGGCAACTTCCTGTTCAATTACGGGGAAATAAATATAGCGTCCGGATTCATCCCGAAAACGCACTATGTCTTTTTCGACCAACTTCGCGAGCAATGCGCGTACCGCTGAATAACTCGGCGCATCCGGAATAGCGGCTTTGATGTCCTGGGCAGAAAGCTCGCCCGCTTCAAACAAGGCATCCATAATCTGACGCTCACGTTTACTTAATTGCAAATCAACCGGTTTGTTGCTTTTCATAGAAATAGAGCCTGCACATGGAGATCTTTCAATATATGCTAATTTTTTAGCACCATGCTACTAAATTAGCATGTCAAAATAATAAAGCAAGCACCGGATGCTAAAAAATTAGCATCCGGTTAAATAAATCTTTTTTCAGAGAAGAAAAAACAGAGGAGATAAAGTATCAAGCGCCTGATAAAACCAGCAATACCAAGGCAATAAGCCCTGGAATGGCCTGAACATAGAGGATTTTTTTACTCGACGTCAGGGCGCCAAAAACACCGGCAACCACAATACAGGCCAAAAAAAACATTTTTATGGAATATCCAGCTGGCCCCAGTATCAAACCCCAAACAAGCCCTGCCGCAAGGAAACCGTTATACAGCCCCTGATTAGCAGCAAGCACTCGGGATGCCTCCGCAAATTCCCGGCTAGTCCCAAACACTTTTCTGCCTTTGGGTTTATGCCACAGAAACATTTCCAGAATCATGATGTAAAAGTGCAACAAGGCAATCAAGGCAATGGCAATACTTGCGATGGTTTGCATAATTATCTCTCCTTTGAGTGATTACACGGAATACCAACAGAATCCATTCCCGAAACAAAACCACATGTTGTTTCGGGATCAAAAATGAATATTTATTTGCCATTCACATCCAATATTTTTTTCGGCAATTTTACTTTCACGGTAGAAATAATATCTGCACTGGATGTTGCCAGCATCACCTGGTATTCACCTTTTGCGATAGTCCAGGTTTTGGATTTGCTGTCGTACATGCCAAGCAAGCGTGGATCAACTGCCAGCGAAACCTGTGTCGATTCTCCCGGTTTTAAATTTACTTTTTTGAATGCGCCCAAACGTTTTGGTGCTTCCCATTTGGTTTGTACGGGTGCAACATAAATTTGCGCAACCTCTTTGCCCGCCAATGCGCCAGTATTTTTCACACTGAAGCTTGCAGTTAATTGGCCATTTTTTATTTCTGATGTTAAATCACCCAGTGCAAATTCAGAGTAAGACAAACCGAACCCGAAAGGAAACAGAGGTTTGTGATTTTTCAACTCAAACCATTTGTAACCTACTGCTGCACCTTCGTGATAAGTGATATCAAAACGTGCATCTTTTACTTCAGGATATCCGGTGACTTTTTCGTGTGGCAATTGCGATTCGGATGCAGGAAATGTAATCGGCAAATGACCTGATGGATTCACTTCACCGGTTAATACACGTGCTATCGCTTCACCACCATTGGTTCCCGGATACCATGCCGCTATAACCGCACCGACCTTATTTAACCAGGGCATGGTCACTGCACCACCGGTTTCCAAAACCACAACTGTTTTCTTATTAGCATTGGCAACAGCATGGATAATAGCGTCCTGATTATCGGGCAAGGATAAATTGGGAACATCGATTGATTCCGCAGTCCATTGATTGGCAAACATCAAAACCAGATCACTGTCTGCAGCAAGTTTTGCAGCTGATTCTGCATTCACTCCAGCATCAAAAACCACTTTCGCATTGGGATAACGCGCTTGAATTGCTTTCATGGGTGATGATGGGTAATAGACCAAAGGCCCTGGAAATGCTTTTGGACCCAAATCTTTAACTGCCATGCCACCGACAGGATAAACCTGTGAAGATCCTCCACCCGATAAAACACCGACATTAGCATGTGAACCAATCACCACAATTTTTTTCAACTCTTTTGCAAGTGGCAGTAATTTTTCGTTTTTCAATAAAACAATTGCTTCTTCCGCATCCGCTTGTGAAATTAATCCGTTCTTTTTGAAATCAATATTATTGCTGGCTTTAGGCACAGGATTATCAATCACGCCATGCTCAAATAATGGATAAAGAATACGACGAGCCATATCATCAAAACGCTCTTGCGAAACCCAACCGTTCATCACCGCTTCTTTCAAAGGCTCTTTGAAATAAGCGGATTGATCAAATGGAAAACCGGATTGTTGATCCAAGCCATTATTCGCTGCTGGTATGGTGCTGTGAGTTGCACCCCAGTCAGACATCACCCAGCCTTTAAAACCCCAATCTTTTTTCAACACCTGATTCAACAAATAATCGCTTTCACAACCGTAGACACCATACACACGATTGTAAGAACACATCACCGAGCCCGGGTTGCCAATTTCATAAGCGATTTGCAAAGCTAACAAATCCGACATGCGTCCTGCAGCTTCATCAATCTCAACATTGGCGGTAAAGCGATTGGTTTCCTGATCGTTGTAGGCAAAATGTTTTAACGTGGACACAATATTGTTGGATTGAATTCCGCGAATTTGTTCGCCGACTATTACCCCGGCTAATAATGGATCTTCGCCACCGTATTCAAAATTACGACCATTACGTGCTTCACGCACCAAATTCACACCACCCGCCAAATGCACATTAAAGCCGGAGATGCGTGCTTCAGAACCAATCATAGCGCCACCAGCAAAACCTATTTCAGGATTCCAGGTTGCTGCCGTTGCCATTCCTGATGGCAAGGCGGTACGTTCACGTACGTCGGGCCCACCTTGTGATGCCACGCCAATGCCTGCATCCGTTTGCCATAAATGTGGAATTCCCAAACGCGGAACACCATAAACAAAACCTGCTGATTGTGCATAGGATTCAACCGGGCGTTTGGCATTTTTCCAGGGCGAATCAGTACCAAAATAACCCATCATCAAACTCAATTTTTCATCAAAGGTCATTTCTTTCAAAACCAGATCGGTTCGCTCTGATGCACTCAGGTTTTTATTCATCCAGGGTTTGGATGCAATATTGGCTGCATCATCAGCCGTTGCCAATTGCATGCAAGACAACAAAGCCGTTATTAAAAATGGTTTAACTGACTTGGATAATGACCGTTTACTCATAGCAGAAACACCTTGATTAATTAATAGTGAAAGTTTTAAGTGCAGGTTTTATTGAATGTTGATCCTGTAGACATCTTTAATGTCACGATTAAACGCTGTCTCTTTGTCGGCGTAAAAAATATTAAAATCTTCCAGAGTGCCGTTCTTTTTATTTTCATCGCGATTGGTCGGCACCCAATAATGAGGTACTTTTTTGCCATTCGCATTGGTCACGCCGTCAGGGGCATTACGCCATGTTAATAAAAATGCAATCTGATTTGCATCGGAATTATTTTTCAAGGCCGCAATTAATTTGCGATACCAATGATTATCAAATTTACCTGCTTCTATATCGGGTGCACGAATACCAATTTCAGAAATCACTGGAATTTTACCGCGTGCCTTTGCCATCCTGACCACCAAAGCAGCATTGGCAGCAACATTACTGAACCAGGCTTCATTTTTTTCTGCGGGGCCATAGGCATCAAAACCCAATACATCAACCCACTCATCACCGGGGTAACGTTGCAAATAATTTTCTTCAGTTGCCTGTGCAAAATTATTCGGCGAATAGGCATATAAAAAATTATTCACGCCTTTTACATCACGCAGGTACATCACGGTATATTGGTAAAGTTTTTTGTATTGTTCAGGTGTTGATTGTTCTGCGCCCCACCAAAACCAACTTCCAGTGTTCTCATGAAGAATTCGAAAAATAACCGGAATTAATTTTCCATTTTTATCTTTGAGTTTAAGCGCCCAATCAGCGACCTCATCCAGATACCCATTATAAATTGTATTGGCAGATCCCCCCGGCAGTGACTCGACTACAGCAGCGGTTTTATCCCAGGATGTACCATTTGGCCAAATACCATCCCGTTTGGTTTTGGGATTATCAAAATGAGTACTGATTGTAATAATGCCACCACGTTCATAGGCTTTTTTCAAAGCTGCATCAATATTTCCTTCAGACCGGGGGGACACTATGGATAGGGTATCCCACCCATACACCGCCGCAAAATCACCCACCGCATTAAAAGTATCGGATTCAGTGCCATCATTTTTTTTGATAGTTAAACCCTGAGTAGTTTCATGCTGATGCCCGAACAAAATGGCATTGGCTCGCCTTTGTTGTAAATAAACAAACAGTGACAAGGTTTCGTCAGTTGCATTTTTTGTAACAGGATAAGGTTCTATCGAATCTTTGTTCTGTACCCCGGCAAATGCATTCCAAACAACACACGAGGTCAGGAATATACCCGATACATATTTTATTATTTGCATAAAAACTCCACCGATCAATCAGGCAAGCAAAGCATCCAATCGAATTCAAAGGATCGACACATTAATGTAAAACCCGTGTCGTCTGGATTGATATATGGTTAAGTTTTGTTATTAATTTTTATTGGTTTTAGTGATAACGAACACGAATACCCAAATCAAAAGAGAGACGCATTTCATCTGCAGTAATTTCTTTAGGAAAAAAACATCCCGATATGTGCGCCTGACAGAAACTGGCACCTTCCAATTGCGTTTTTCTGAAATCTATTCCTCGCAAATCTGCCCCACGAAAATAGGCATCGCGCAAATCCAACCCACTGGCATCCATCTCGCGCAAGTCCAATCCCCGAAAATCTCCAGCTCGTAATTCTTCCGGCTTGACGCCGCCTTTCGCTTTCAATTGATTAAATTCCTTGACTCGTTCCGAGCGCAACAATTCATAGGCAGCATTTTTATGGATAACAGGCTTGGTCACGGGAACATCCTCCTGAATTGACTTCCCTTAACTATAGATCAAGCCTCGGGATTTGCCCCATTCAACACAAATCGGGATTCCGGCAAGCCCGTGAATTCCGTTTTGAATATAAAAAGATTACCCGCTTCAGGCTGTAATTTCAGGGCATTATCATCCAACCCGATTCGGGCGGAAGTGACGGCAAGAATAGAATAATCATCACCACCGAAAGCCATACAAGTTGCCTGGGAAACAGGCATGGTCAATACAAAATCCGTTGCACCATCCGGTGAATAACGCACAACACGTGAACCGCCCCATTGGGCATTCCACACATAGTCATCCGCATCGACACAGGCGCCATCGGGTTCTACACCTGCTTCTGTTTGTGCAAAAATTCTTGAGTCACCCAAACGCCCTGTGTTTGCATCAAATGCATAAACACGCAAACTCTGTGAAGGCGAATCGGCATGGTACATTTTGCTGGAATCACAACTCCAGCAAAGCGCATTGGAAATACGCAAACCGTTTAAATGCTGCGAGGTTTTCAAGGTTGAATCCAGACAAAATAATCCCGCGGATTGCGAGGGATGATTTTTTTGTTCAGTGATGCTCCCTGACCAAAAACGCCCTTGTCGATCACAACGACCATCATTCAATCGATTACCTTGCCAATGTGCTTCAGGTTTTGAAATCCACTCACATTCACCGCTTGCGATTTGATACCAGGCAAAACCTGATTCAAAAGCAGTAAGAATTTCTGTTTTATTTTCAACAAAAGCAAAGCAGCCCAATCGTTCGGGCAAACTCCATTCTTGTAAATCATTATTGGCGAGTTGATATCGATATATTTTTTTTGACAGTATATCCGTCCACCAAAAAGATTGATCCTGCGAATTCCATTGCACCCCCTCACCCAACAAATTCTGACAATTGATTATTTTAATTAATTCTACTTTTTTCATTATTCAGGCCTGTGTGGTTTTTCCAAATAGAGTTTGCTTTGCATTTCCAGTAATCGACTGACTGTGCGCTGAAACTCAAATACCAATCGTTGCCCGGAATAGATTTCATCCAGTTTTTTTTCTGAAGATAAAACCAGTTTCACCTGTCGATCATAAAATTCATCTACCAAATTAATAAATCGACGCGCTTGATCTTCTTTTTTTGTGGTGAGTTCAGGCAGGTTGCTAATGATAACCGTGTGATATTCACGCGCCAATTCAATGTAATCATTTTGTGATCTCGGGCCATCACACAAATTCACAAAATCAAACCAGACTATATCTTCCGCCTCAAAACGCGCGCGGATGCTTCGGCCTTCGATTTCCAGATCAATCTGTTTTTGTACATGAGCATGTAGCGGCAGGAGCGATTTAAAACAAAGATCCAATGCAGCATCTGTTTGTTCACTCAAGGGAAAATGGAAAAGTTGTGCTTGTTCAAGATTTCGCAAACGATAGTCAGTGCCGCCATCAACATTAACGATCAGCGTATGACGCTTTATCAATTCAATCGCAGGCAAAAATCTTTCTCTCTGCAAACCATCTTTATAGAGGTTATCCGGCACGATATTGGATGTGGCAACCAGGGTGACGCCACGCGCAAACAACTCTTGCATCAGGGTGCCGAGAATCATGGCGTCGGTGATGTCTGATACGAAAAATTCATCAAAACAAATAACCCTGGCTTCTGCACGAATAGTATCTGCTACTTTTTCTAACGGATTTTTTTCTCCTGCCAGTCGTTTTAATTCTGCATGAACACGCCGCATAAACCGATGAAAATGCATGCGCATTTTTTCAGGAAAGGGCAGGCTTTCATAAAAATTATCCATTAAATACGTTTTACCACGCCCAACACCGCCCCAAAAATAAAGCCCTTTTACAGGCTCGGATGAACCCGAAAACTGCTGTTTGAGCCAACGCTGAAAACGGGAAGAGCGCCGTTCCTGTTGCCAGACCGTTACCAGGTTTTCGTATAGATTTTGTAATTGCATGACCGCATTGGCTTGCGAGGAATCCGCGCGAAATTCCGGCCTTTGCAAATCTGCCTGATAACGCTGTGAAGGTGAAAGCTGCATAAAGGATCCTTGTTTTATCCGGACACAAACTGCGTCAGCAAGTGTTGACCCAGATCAGATTTGATCTGGCTGAGATAACCGTGAAAAAAATGTGTCGCTTGCGGATAACGGATCAGGTGATGCGGGGATTCAAGTTGATCAATCCAATCAAACACACCTTGCGCATTAACACGCTCATCCTGATCACCCTGAATCACGCACAAGGGAACAGTAAACACCGCATTGCGATCATATTCGTAACGCTCAATTGGAGGCGCTACCAGTGTTAAATGTTGTAAACGGGAAACATGGTAACTTGCTCGCGCTGCAATTGAAGAGCCAAATGAAAAACCGGCCAACAACAAATCAAATTCATTAAATTCTTCGATAACCCAGTTAACAACTGCGATCAGGTCTTCATACTCTCCCTTACCTTGCGCAAACTCACCTTCACTTTTGCCAACACCGCGAAAATTAAATCGCACAACATGAATACCCAAATCGCGATAAGTGCGCATCAGCGTCGTCACCACTTTGTTATCCATGGTGCCACCTTGTTGTGGATGTGGATGACAAATCACAGCGACTTTTTTTTGATCAAACAAAACGCCTGTATCCAGACCTGAATGCCCATGAACCTGTATTTGTCCAACAGGTCCAAAAATAAAAAAATCTTTTTCGAAATCTTTCATAAAATCCGCTAGAGTAAAAGTGTAATTAAGGCTTTATAATCGCTGCCAGCAATTTGATAGGAGATTCCCCGTGTTTTCATTTAGCGCCCTTTTTGTTACCGGCTTGTTCAGCTTTATCGCTGGGGCCGTATTAGGAGCATTTGGCCTTTACTATGCCCGCTCTCATCTGTTGGGGCGCGGTATAGAACAGCGATTGCATCATGCAGAATCCGAACTCAAAAATTATCAACGCGAAGTGGCCGAGCATTTTGCCCATACTTCCCAATTGGTCAATAACCTGACCGAGTCTTATCGCGAAGTAAATGAACATTTAGCGAATGGCGCCCTGAAACTGGCAACACCGGTTATCAGCCAGCAAATTCTGGATGCCGCTGGCGGTAATGCCAAGGCCAGTTTGCGTGAACAGCCACTGGAACCACCTCGCGATTGGGCCCCGACAAAAGGCACCTTGAGTGATGATTATGGTTTACGCGATGAAGATCCGGTTAAACCACACCAGCATTTTCCACCGACAGAATCAGCGGATGATTATGACTTTGACGGCAAAGCCAGCCGTTACTGATGAATCGCCTGCTGCAGTTTCTTGCATGGCCAATCGCAATCGGAATCATCATTGCGCTCCTGGCCATGTTGATATTTCCAGGCCTGAGAGTTTCACAACCTGAATCTGCCGATGTTCTTGGCACTGTATCCTATTCAGCGGCTGTCAGCCGCGCCGCGCCGGCCGTTGTGAATATCTACACCGAAAAACAATTGGCGACCAATCGCTCTCCTTACTACCGTCGCTTCAATAATTCATCAGACAACTCACAAAAAACGCTTGGCTCGGGTGTCATAGTCGATGCCAGCGGGTTAATCCTCACCAATAACCATGTGATCAATAGTGCCGATAGAATTTTGGTGCTACTTAATGATGGCCGTTACACATCGGCCGAGCTGTTGGGGGTTGATAAAAATAACGATCTGGCTGTGTTAAAAATCACCATGGATAATCTAACCGCAATCGATATAGGCCATTCTGATAAAGCGCGTGTGGGTGATGTTGTATTGGCTATTGGCAATCCGTTGGGTGTGGGCCAAAGCGTCAGTCAGGGAATAATCAGTGCTACCGGTCGCTGGAATCTTGGCATAAACAGTGCAGAAAACTTTATCCAGACAGATGCCGCAATCAATCCCGGCAACTCGGGCGGCGCACTGGTAGACGCTTACGGAAAACTGATTGGAATCAATACCGCTGTGCTGGATGAGTCAGACAATACTGTCGGCATCAGCTTCGCCGTACCTGTTGATACAGCAATAAAATCCCTGCAACAAATCGTTCAATATGGAGAAGTTCGCCGGGGCTGGCTGGGGCTGCAGGTGGATTTTATTACTGCCCAACAATCAGCCGCTTTTGGTGCTGTGGGCATGTATGTGATGGCGGTTGACAAGGGTGGCCCCGCGGAGAAATCCGGCATTCAGGTCGGCGATATACTGACCCACATTAACGGCCAGCCAACCACCGATCCCCGAATTGTGTTTAATCAGATAATCAATCTGCAACCCGGTGACACTGTAAAACTAAGATTGCTTCGCAATGGAAAATCACTGGACATTACTGCCACAACAGGCTTTCCACCCAACTCACGAACAGAAACCTGATTAAACCGCTAATCAACAATACGATACTCAGCTGAGCGCGCATGCGCTTCCAACTGCTCTCCACGCGCTAACACCGAAGCGGTTTTCGATAAAGTGGACGCGCCTTTTTCAGAGCAATAAATAATGGAGCTGCGCTTCTGAAAATCGTAAACACCCAAAGGTGATGAAAAACGTGCAGTACCTGACGTAGGTAATACGTGATTCGGGCCTGCACAGTAATCACCCAAGGCTTCAGGTGTGTGACGCCCCATAAAAATCGCGCCGGCATGACGAATTTGCGATAAATATTTTTCTGGTTCGGCAACCGATAACTCCAAATGCTCAGGCGCAATACGATTACTCACCGCAATTGCTTCTTTCATATCTTTCACTTTAATTAATGCACCACGATTTTTTAATGACACCGAGGCGATTGCTTCACGTGAAAGTGTTGGCAACAAACGTTCAATCGATGCCTCAACCTGGTTGAGATAACTTGCATCAGGGCACAACAAAATCGACTGCGCTTGTTCGTCGTGTTCGGCTTGACTGAATAAATCCATCGCAATCC
The DNA here is from genome assembly GCA_965650675.1 of uncultured Cellvibrio sp. Classification (GTDB taxonomy): domain Bacteria; phylum Pseudomonadota; class Gammaproteobacteria; order Pseudomonadales; family Cellvibrionaceae; genus Cellvibrio. Next base: position 35,492 of record CBFGPN010000004.1, on the reverse strand, counting down.
AATCCGGATCCGTTTTACCATCGCAAATCACTAAAATTTCCGATGGCCCCGCAATCATATCAATCGCAACCTGCCCAAATACTGCACGCTTGGCCGTTGCAACATAAATATTTCCAGGGCCAACAATTTTATCGACTTTGTGAATTGTCTCTGTACCGTAAGCCAATGCAGCAACAGCTTGCGCTCCACCAATAGTAATCACCTGATCAACACCGGCAATCGCCGCTGCTGCCAATACCATAGGGCTGATTTCGCCATCAGGCGCAGGCACTACCATAGTAAGATGATCAACACCGGCCACTTTTGCCGGAATCGCATTCATCAACACAGAAGATGGATAAGAGGCTTTACCGCCGGGCACATACAACCCCACTCGTTCCATTGCAGAAATTTTCTGGCCCAAAACTGTGCCATCAGCTTCTGTGTATTGCCAGGAGGTTTGTAATTGATGCTGGTGATAATCACGAATACGTTGCGCAGCAATTTCCAGCGCATTTTTTTGTTCGCTGGAAATTTTTGTCAGTGCTTGTTTAAGCTCTGATTGACTCACAATCAGCTCAGATATTGATTTCACATTGCGGCGGTCAAATTTGTTGGTGTATTCCAACACGGCTGCATCACCGCGTGTTTTCACTTGTTGCAAAATATCGTCCACCACATCTGCAACGCGTTTATCGCTAACCGATTCCCACGCGAGCAATTTATTGAGTTGTGAATCAAAATCGGTTTGTGTTGTGCTGAGGCGGTTGATTAAAGAAGGCATTTATTTCTCACATTAACAATTAACTAAATCACTTTAACCAGTTCTGAATATTCAGATAACAATTTATCACAGGTAAGAAAGAGGAGTGGTTCAGTCATAGCCTGCGCGAGCAAGATTCTATCGAAGGGATCTTTATGAATAGAGGGGAGACTCAATAACTGTAATGTGTGCCTGGACAATACAGGCAATTCAAGAAAGCCATTTCTCTCTATTGATGAAATAATTAATTCTGGCTTGACCTTTAATTTACCAATGGAAATTTTTATTATCATTTCCCAAATAGATGCGCTGCTAACATACACCATCTCAGCTTCTTTAATAAGATTAGATGCATGTGTCGGCAATTGAGGGCTATCAGCAACCCACCAAAGATAGACATGCGTATCTAACAATAAACGCATTATCTGCCCTCAAATCCAGCCAATATGTCATCAGGTAACGGGGCATCAAAATCATCTGCAATTTCAACCTGCCCTTTCAACAACCCCGGTTGACGAACTGGCTTAACAGCATCCAAACCCACTATGGCAGCCACGGGCTTACCTGCTTTGGCAATCACAATTTTCTCGCCTCGCGTTGCGGCATCAACCAATTTTGAAAACTGAGTTTTGGCATCATGAATATTAAGAGTTTGCATTTCAGCACCTTATGGTCGTACATGGACTAAGGTTAGTCCGATTTCAGACCCAAGACAAGAATATTTATGCAGTAGCAGCGATCGCGGCCGCAATCGGATCAATAATCGCCTGTATGGTTTTGTGTTTCATCTTCATCGACGCTTTATTAACAATTAAACGTGAACTGATATCAGCGATAAATTCACGTGGTTCCAAACCATTCGCACGCAGAGTATTTCCTGTATCGACTATATCCACGATTTCATCAGCAAGACTCATAATCGGTGCCAACTCCATTGCGCCGTAAAGTTTGATCACATCAATTTGACGACCAAGACCCGCGTAATATTGTTTGGCAACATTCACATATTTTGTTGCGACACGAATTCTACCGGGTGGAGTCTGTTGACCTTTCACACCTGCTGTCATTAATTTGCAGCGGGCAATTCCCAAATCCAGAGGTTCGTATAAACCTTCGGCACCATTTTCCATCAAGGTATCTTTGCCGGAAATGCCCATATCCGCCGCACCAAATTGCACATAAGTGGGAACATCAGCACCACGTAATAACAATAAACGCACATCAGCACGATTGGTTTCAAATACCAGCTTGCGACTTTTTTCCATATCTTCCAAAGGATGAATATTGGCAGCAGCCAGCAGCGGCAAAGTCTCGTCGAGAATTCGTCCTTTGGTTAACGCAATAGTGAGAAGTGTGCTCATAAAAAATTAACCTTTTACACGTGTGACGCTGGCACCAATCGATTGGAATTTTGCTTCAATAGCCTCATAACCGCGATCAATATGATAGATGCGATCAATCAATGTTTCACCGTCGGCGACCAAACCGGCAATGACCAAACTCGCTGATGCACGTAGATCCGACGCCATCACCGGCGCTGCTTTTAATCGTTCAACACCGGTAACAATTGCGGTATTGTGTTCCAATTCAATTTTCGCGCCCATGCGATTTAATTCAGCTACTTGCACCAAACGATTTTCAAAAATGGTTTCGGTAATATGGCTCACACCTTCAGCGACAGCATTCATCGCCATAAATTGCGATTGCATATCGGTAGGAAACGCCGGATAAGGCGCCGTTTTTAAACTCACTGCCTTGGGGCGCTTGCCTTGCATATCCAAACTGATCCAATCATCACCGGATTGAATTTTTGCACCCGCCTCTTCCAATTTAAATAAAACTGCTTCGAGGATATCAGCACGGGTTGCCGTCAATTTAATACTGCCACGACTCGCAGCAGCAGCGACCAGATAAGTTCCGGTTTCAATTCGATCCGGCATCACGGTGTAATCGCAACCCGTTAAAGATTCAACGCCTTCAATAGTTAAAGTGGACGTGCCTATGCCTTCAACTTTTGCACCCATGGCCACCAACATATTGGCCAAATCAACAATTTCCGGCTCACGCGCTGCGTTTTCCAGAATTGTTTTTCCATCCGCCAATACAGCTGCCATCAATAAATTTTCAGTGCCGCCGACAGTGACTGTGTCCATTAAAAAATGTGTACCTTTTAAACGGCCTGGTGATGTCGCACGAATATAACCGCCATCAATTTCTATTTTTGCACCCATTGCTTCAAGGCCACGCAAATGAATATCGACAGGACGCGAGCCAATCGCACAACCACCGGGAAAAGAGACATTGGCTTCACCATAGCGTGCCAATAATGGACCCAATACCAAAATCGATGCACGCATGGTTTTGACCAAATCATAAGGGGCTGTACGCGACTGAATGGTATTAGGATCCACTATCACCCAATGATTATCCTGACGCTCAATTGTTAAACCCAAAGTGCGTAACAATTTGATCATAGTGGTGATGTCATTTAAATGCGGTACGTTGCGCAATGACACTTGTGAGTTCGCCAAAATGGTCGCCGCCAATAAAGGCAATGCCGCATTTTTCGAACCGGAAATACAAATTTCACCAGTCAATGAACCTGCACCGCGAATTAATAATTTGTCCATCAAAAATCCAAAAATAAAATTAAAAAATTAACCCCCTTGACTCCCTCTTGATAAGAGGGAGGAACAACTCTCCATTACAAAGAGGGGGAGGTCAGGAGGGGTTTGTTATTGCTGAGCCTGTTGTTGCTGCCACTGTTCCGGTGTGAACGCTTTGATGTAATCAATAGCGTGAACCTGACCACTGCTGAACAATTCAGCCAGCGGTGCCATCACCAATTGTTGTTTTTTGACAGGTGTGAGTCCTGCAAAAGCGGGACTCACCAACACTACACCAAAATGATTACCTTGCACTTCCACTGATTGCACCTTGCAATCAGTAATAGTGGATTCAAGCAGGGATTTAATAATATCTTGCATAATTCATCTCTGGGACAATTATTCCGCTAACCAATTGGCAATAACCTTATCCAAATCGTTGCCATGTTTTTTGTAAGCGGCTTTGAATTGACTTTGAAAAGAGGTTCCCAAATTCACACCATTCAAAACCACGTTGATTAATTTCCATTGATCATTCTTTTTATCCAGCAACATGGTGTAATTCAGTTGATGGGTAACATCTTTGTCTGTCACTGTTTGTTCAACTGTTGCACGACCGGGTTTGGCAGGGTCTGTCTTGACACCTGAAATATTGATCTTGCTTTTTGCGTAATTGGTGATGCCTTTTGCGTAACTTTTTACCAATCCTGAACGAAATACTTTTACAAAAGCTTCCTGTTGTTCAGGCGTTGCTTTTTTAGCAACATCAGCACCCATCACACTGGTTGCGATAAAACGAAACGCCACGACTTTGTCCAAAGTCGATTCTGTTTTCGCAAAATAATCTTCTTCCGTGATTTTGCCTTCATTTTTGCTGTTGGCTAACGCAAACAATTCCGTTGCGACTTTTTCAACTACCACTTGTGGCTCTTCAGCCGAGTGAGCCTGAAGTGCAACCAACGACATAATCACTACACAAAAAAACAAACCGGAACGAAATACGCTATTCATGATGACCTTCCACAAGAGCAGGAAAATAAATAATCAAAAAAGACCAAAAGCCACTGCTTCGATATTGTACAGGGCACGAATGTGACCACAGTTAGATTCAATAGTGCCTTCAGCTGCTGTTCAGTTTCACCATTACAGGTTGAATTCGAGCTTTTGAACTGGCGCGAACTATACCATTGCGAAACACCGCCCACCAGAAAGCTTACAGGTTGGAAGATAAACGCCCTCAATGATCAAGGGCGTTAATTATTAATCAATAAGCTGATTTCAAACCTTTTTCCCAGTCGTCAGCCCCCATAGTGCCGCCCAAACTGTGGAAAACGATGGTTAATTTATCGCCTGAAAGTGAACCAACCGCTTTGGATACAGGAGATTCATCAGTGGCAGGCTTGATAATAATTTCAGAGACTTTTACCAGCTCTTCTTTGTAGTCTTCGTCTTTGCAGGCAAAGTTAAAACCATAACCCAATGTCTTGAAATGACCACTCAAATATTTGATTTCGTCATCTTTTGACTTACCCAATCCAGCCCAATCCAGAGCATCATAATCATCCCAATTAAAAGTAACTTTCAAATCAGGGTTTCTGGTCTGCATATCGTTGATGCTTTCAGCAATTGATTCATCAATTGTGCGCTTCAGCTTTTTTTCTTCCATCGGTGACATCTGTTAAATCCTCAGTTAGTTTCTACAAAAAAGATTCCTTAAACCGGATTCATTATTCAAATGGACAATAAATCCGGCATCAGTATATTCGAAATAGGGATAAATTTTAAAATCGCGATTCACGTGGATAAGTTCATATGTTTAATGGCAATCAGTAACTGTCTCGTTATAATGCGACCACTTTCAAGCTGCGGAAAACCTTCATGACCTTTGATTTTGTCTCTTCGGCACTGCGCACTATTCAACTGGAAACAGATGCTGTCAGCAGTTTGCCTGGACAAATTGATGATGAATTCCGCAAAGCCTGTGAAATGATCCTCGCCTGCAAAGGCCGTGTTGTGGTGTCCGGTGTGGGGAAATCAGGGCATATAGCGCGCAAAATTGCAGCAACCCTGGCCAGTACCGGAACACCGGCAATGTTTGTGCATCCAGCGGAAGCCAGCCATGGCGATATGGGCATGATCACCAGAGACGACATTCTGCTCGCCATCTCCTACTCCGGGGGTTCAAATGAAATATTGAACTTGCTTCCTCTGTTCAAGCGCCTGGGAATTTCCATGATCGCCATGACAGGCAATAGTCAATCCGTGTTGGCTGAAAATGCTGACGCCCACCTGAGTATTAAAGTAGAAACCGAGGCCTGTCCTTTAAATCTGGCTCCGACATCCAGCACTACTGTCACTGCCGTTTTAGGGGATGCTCTGGCAATTGCGCTGTTGGAGGCGAGAGGGTTTACAGCTGAAGACTTTGCTTTTTCACATCCCGGCGGAACACTGGGCAGAAAATTGCTGTTGAAGTTAAGCGACATAATGCACACCGGCGACGCCATCCCGATTGTCAGTCCTGAAACCCCTGTGCTTCAAGCACTGATGGTAATGTCTGAAAAAGGGTTTGGTATGACAACCATCCAAACCGGGAACCAGCTTCTGGGCATTTACACTGACGGCGACTTGCGCCGAAGTCTTGATAAAGGTGTTGATCTTAACAAGGCACAAGTTGGCGACTTGATGAATACCAATCCAAGAAAGCTTCAGGAAAATACCCTGGCAGCAGAAGCACTCAAAGTCATGGAACAACTCAAAATCAACGTAGTGCTGGTGACCAATAAAAACCATCAACTCACCGGCATAGTCAAAATTAACGATATTCTGCGTGCAGGAGTCTTTTAAGTGCTTGCTATGGATGAATTAACATCACGTGCCAGTAAAATCCGTTGGTTACTTCTGGATGTAGATGGCGTGTTAACGGATGGTCGCTTGTATTTTGGCAATCAAGGCGAAGAGTACAAATCATTCAGTACGCTGGATGGACAAGGCATCAAAGCCTTGCAAAAAACCGGAGTGAAAGTTGGCATCATCACTGGAAGAACCAGTAATCTTGTTGCCAGACGCGCTCAGGATTTGGGCATAGATCTGATCATTCAGGGGCGTGAAGATAAATGGCATGCGCTTCAGGAACTCCTGACTCAGGCCGCAATCAGAGATCAAGCTCCCGCACTCAATGAAATCGCATTTATGGGCGACGATTGGCCGGATCTGACGGTTATGACAAGAGTAGGTTTGGCACTTTGTGTTGCCAATGCTCACGACTCGGTTGCAGAAAGAGCCGATTGGCAAAGCAAACGTCGTGGCGGTGAAGGTGCAGTACGTGAAGCTTGTGATTTGATTATGCGAGCACAGGGCAGTTTTGATAAATCATTGGCCGAATACTTGAAACGCGATTGATTATGCTGAAAAAAATTTTTCATCACATTCCACTTCCCTGGATATTGGTTCTGTTACTGATTACTGTCTTTTTCAGTTTTTCTTTCAGCCCTTATCCGGAACAGGAACAGGAAATCAATGAAGACACTTCTGGTTTCCCGCAACTCTATATGAAAGATGTGACGACTCGTGAATTCGATGTCACAGGAAAATTACGTTACCAACTGACGACACCCATAGTCACTCACTACCAATTAAACCTGAATAATCCAGGCGCAGATGATTACACATTGATTGAACAACCCTCGCTGATATTTCATCAGGATACTCAAGCGCCATGGAATATCACTGCAAAACAAGGCCGAAGCGAGCTCAACGGGGAAGTTTTTCGCTTACTCGACAATGTAGTTATCTCGCAAGAAAGTAAAGAACAGGGGCTGGTTGAGATCACTACTGACAGCTTGATTGCCAAACCGCTCGAACAATTCGTCGAGACAGATAAAGCTGTTAAGATACGAGCCAAACAAACTCAAATTGACGCAATCGGCATGCGTGCTGATTTGGCACGCAGCCAATTACAATTGAATTCCCAGGTCAACGCCACTTATGAACCTCGCCGTTAAATTACATTTTTTACGTCTTTTACCTTGCAGTCTGATATTGATTGCCGGGTGCTTACAAGCGTTGCCGCAAGATAAATATGAAACCATCCGGGGTCGCGCCGCCAGTTTGACTATTGATAACAAAACCGGTGTTGCAACTTATTCAGGCAACGTCAACATTCAACAAGGCTCACTGAACATAGTGGCTGAAAGTTTGATGGTGCACCGCAATGCCCAGGGTGACGTCGAAAAAATGGTGGCAACCGGTTCACCTGCGCGCTTCCAGCAACAACCTGAAGCCGATAAGGGTGTAATTACTGCCTCCGCCAAAAGCATTACTTACATACCAGCCAAAGAGTATTTGCGTTTGGTTGATGGTGCTTCTGTTGAGCAAGATGGCTCTGTCATGAGTGGTGCAACCATAGATTACGATCTGGTCAAGGAAATCCTCAAAGCTTCGGGTAACAACCAGAATGATGGCGAGGGCGTGATACTGACCATACCGCCACAAAAAGATCCCGAAACAAAATCCGAAGCCCAGTAAGTATGTCGATTCTCAAAGCGCAACACCTCGCCAAAAGTTACAAGAGCCGTAAAGTCGTCATTGATGTTTCACTGCAAGTAGAAAGTGGCAGCATTGTGGGGTTACTGGGCCCCAATGGTGCAGGCAAAACCACCTGCTTTTACATGATTGCCGGTTTGGTCGCTGCTGATAACGGGCAGGTATTGATCGACGATTTGAACATTACTTCCCTGCCTATCCATGGCCGGGCGCGTGCCGGTATTGGTTACCTGCCTCAGGAAGCTTCCATTTTCCGCAAACTCAGTGTTGCCGATAACATCATGGCCATACTGGAGACCCGCAAGGATCTCAGCAAACAACAGCGATTGGAAAAACAGGAATCCCTGCTTGAAGAATTCCATATCACCCATATCCGCAATAGCTTGGGAATGGCGCTTTCGGGTGGTGAGAGACGACGGGTGGAAATTGCCCGCGCACTGGCAACAGATCCCAAATTCATCCTGTTGGATGAACCTTTTGCCGGGGTTGATCCGATTTCCGTCAATGACATTAAAGACATAGTCCGCCACCTGAAGGTGCGCGGCATAGGCGTGCTGATTACCGATCACAATGTCCGCGAAACACTGGATATCTGTGAAACAGCCTATATCGTCAGTGAAGGCCATATTATTGCCCAGGGAAACGCTGAAACTATCCTTGGCAACAGCAAGGTCAGGGCCGTCTATTTAGGCGAAAATTTCCGCTTATGATCCTTCGGCATAGAGATTGCTAGGCTTTTTCTGTTCATCTGCCATTAAGTTATTGCCTGCGGACTAAAGCCTGTCTAAACTCCACTTAAGCATTTATCCACGCAGAGTTTTGGCGATAAGGTTTTTACCAGCGGCATGAAACAATCTCTTCAACTTAAAATCGGGCAACATCTGACGATGACCCCGCAGTTGCAGCAAGCTATCCGGTTGTTGCAACTATCAACACTGGATCTGCAACAGGAAATTCAGGAAGCACTGGATTCAAACCCAATGCTGGAGTCTGATGATGGCTTCGACGAGCCTGTCACCGGTGACTATGCTGAAAATGACATGGACGCGGTTGACTATACCCGCAAACAGGAAGTTGCCGCAGACCCTGACAGCCCCGACGTTCCCTTTACCAAAAATGATGACTTCAGTTCATCCAGCACTGAAACTTCTTACGAAGATTCCGGTGATTTCAGCGAAAACTTCAGTGCCAGTGAAAATACAAACGACAACGAGCTGTATGGTGAAGGCCAGAATTTTGATGACCAAACCGGCGACTGGCCCGAAGGTATTCCGCAGGATCTTCCCGTCGATACCAGTTGGGATGATGTCTACCAAACATCAGGCAGCGGCAATACCAATTATGATGGCGAAGAATCCGGTGATTTTGAAAGCCGCCGAACCGCTAATGATTCACTCTACGACCACCTGACCTGGCAACTCAATTTAACCCCCATGTCAGACCGTGACCGCATAGTGGCTATGGCAATTATTGATGCTGTTGAACCCAGCGGTATGTTATCCATAACCCTTCAGGATATTTTCGAAGGCCTGCAGCCTGAACTGGAAGAATTGGAGCTGGATGAAGTGGTTGCTGTTCAGCATCGCCTGCAACAATTTGATCCCTGCGGGGTTTGCAGCCAAAATCTTTCCGAATGTTTATTGGTTCAGTTGCAGCAGTATCCCGGCACAACACCTTTTATTGAAGCCGCCAAACAAATCGTCAAACTTTATTTGCCCTTGCTGGCGAGCCGTGACTATCGACAATTAATGCGTCGCACCCGCTTGAAAGAAAATGAATTGAGTCAAGCTGTCACATTAATTCAGGGTTTAAACCCAAGACCTGGCGACATTATCGACACAGATGATACCGAGTATGTCATACCCGATGTTTTTGTCGAAAAGCGCAATGGCAGATGGATAGTGGAATTGAATCCGGACATTGCACCGCGTTTGCGCATCAACCCCAATTATGCATCACTGGTAAAACGTGCCGACTCGAGTAGCGACAATACTTTTCTCAAAGATAATTTGCAGGAAGCACGCTGGTTTCTTAAAAGTTTGCAAAGCCGTAATGAAACCCTGTTGAAAGTAGCGACCTGTATTGTTGAAAAACAACGTGGATTTCTGGACTACGGCCCGGAAGCGATGAAACCTTTGGTGTTACACGATATTGCCGAATTGGTTGAAATGCATGAATCCACTATCTCGCGTGTTACCACACAAAAATATATGCACACGCCACAAGGCATTTTTGAACTGAAATATTTTTTCTCCAGTCATGTCAGCACTGACTCAGGTGGTGAATGCTCTTCAACCGCCATTCGTGCCATCATCAAAAAATTGGTATCAGCAGAAAATGCCAAAAAACCACTCAGCGACAGTAAAATTGCTGACATGCTGGCAGAACAAGGCATACAGGTTGCGCGTCGCACTATTGCAAAATACCGCGAATCGCTCAACATCCCGCCATCAAATGAAAGAAAAACCTTGTAAGACCATACTCAAAAACAGAGGAAATAACATGCAATTAAATATCAGTGGGCACCACATAGAAGTAACCGATTCAATGCGCAATTATGTTTCAGAAAAGATCGAACGACTGAGTCATCATTTTGATAAAATCACCAATACCCACGTGATTCTTTCAGTTGATAAAAATGCGCAAAAAGCGGAAGCAACCATGCATGTTAACGGCAAGGATTTATTTGCCGAAGCTGACCACGACGATCTTTACACCGCTATTGATTTGCTTGCAGACAAACTGGATCGCCAATTGATCAAACACAAAGAGAAAATGCGAAACCATTAATCATGCAAATTAAAAATATTCTCACACCGGATCGCACACTTTGCAAACTGGAAGCTGCCAGCAAAAAACGTGCATTGGAAATCCTTGCCAATACCATTGCTGCCGATGTTCGGGGAATTGATGCTGACGAATTATTTCGTCGGCTGATTGCACGTGAACGCCTCGGTTCTACCGGTATTGGTCAGGGCATTGCGATCCCACATTGCCGGGTTGAAAATTGCCAACAAACCCTGGGCGCGCTGATTACTCTCGCAGATCCAATTGAATTCGATTCAATGGACGGTGAACCGGTTGACGTTCTGTTTGCAATGCTGGCACCGGAAGATGCAAAAGACGAACACCTGCAATACCTTGCAGCTCTGGCAGGTGCCTTGTCCAATGAAGAGTTCCGCGAAAATTTACGCAACGCCAGTAATAATGAAGATTTATTTACAGCAGTCACATCTGAAGTTGCAAAAAATTAATTTGTTTTGCTATCGGCGGAGTACAACATGCAACTGGTAATTGTCAGTGGTTTATCAGGATCAGGAAAAACTACCGCGCTACATGTGCTGGAAGATGTAGGCTACAACTGCATTGATAATTTACCGGTGAGTTTATTGCCTGCACTGGTCGCACAAATTCACATTCACAAAGACGACCAGCTGAAATTTGCTATAGGTATAGACGTGCGCAACGCATGGCAGGATCTGGCCATGTTCCCGCAAATGATCAATACATTGAAAGAAGCTCATCTGGCATTCCACACTATTTTTCTGGATTCAGCTTCATCTGTTTTAATCCAGCGATTCAGTGAGACCCGACGTAAACATCCCCTTTCAGATAGCAACACCAGCCTGGCAGAAGCCATAGCAGCAGAACAAAAATTATTGGAGCCTATACGCGATACTGCAGATCAGATTATTGATTCCAGTCATCTGACTTTGCATGAACTTCGCGATCTGGTTAAAGAGCGGATTGTTGGCCGACAAGAATCAACCATGGCAATTTTGTTTGAATCTTTTGGTTTCAAACATGGAGTTCCAGTGAATGCTGATTTGGTTTTTGACGCGCGCTGTTTACCCAATCCACATTGGAAAGCAGATTTACGTCCGCTCACAGGAAAAGATAAACCAGTGATTGATTTTTTGGAAAACGAAAAACTGGTTAATGAAATGCTAAACGACATTCGACATTATTTGGAACGTTGGTTACCTCGTTATCAGGCCAACAATCGCAGTTATATTACAATCGCTATTGGTTGTACGGGTGGGCAACATCGCTCCGTTTATTTAAGTGAATCGCTCAGAAATAGTTTTGCCAATACCTTTAATGATGTGCAAGTACGCCATCGCGATATCAACAAACACAAACATATATAAAGATGCCCAGCAAAATACTTGACATCATTAACAAACGTGGCCTGCATGCCCGTGCAGCAGCAAAACTGGCGACACTATGCGCACAATTTTCTGCAAAAATTCAATTGCGAAATACCATTGCCAATAATTGGGTCGATGGAAAAAGTATTATGTCGATTATGTTATTGGCAGCAGGTTGCGGTTCACAAATTGAAGTCAGCATTGAAGGTAATGACGCCGATGCTGCACTGAATGCCATCCAATCATTGGTGGCAAATCGTTTTGAGGAAGACGAATAAAATGGTATACCAGTACGACGATATCAACCCTGATGATTACATCAAAAGTAAATCACAGGTCAAACGGGAAATGCATGCATTGCAAGCCTTGGGCGAGCGCATGGTGGATATGAATGAAAAACAATTGGCCAATATTCCATTATCCGATGAAATGCTCGATGCTATTTATATCGCACGTAAAATGCCGCCAAAAGAAGCACGCCGCCGACAAATCCAGTATATAGGTCGATTGATGCGTGAAGGCAATCATGAAGAAATTCAGGCAGCAGTCGATAAAATGCAAAATCGTAGTGATCAGCATATTCATCGGCAGCATCAAGTCGAGCGTTATCGCGATTTGTTAATTGAAAACGACAAAAATGCATTTCAACAATTGGTGAATGCTTGCCCCGGAATTGATGTACAACATTTGCGTCAGTTAATTCGCAGCTCGCAAAAAGAAAAAGAAGAAAACAAACCGGCTGCCAGCGCACGCAAGTTGTTTGCGTATATTCGAGAGCAAATGGAAGCTCAGGATTAAACCTGCGAAGGTGTATTGATCATGTTAGAAAACTGGGAATTGATGAGTTACATAGTCACGGTAATAGGCTTGCCTCTGGCCATTTTTGTTTTTTTGTTTGAACAACGAAAAGAACGTGAAAACGAAGAAGAAGAAGTCTACCAATTGCTATCAGACAATTATCAAGACTTTCTCAAAGTCGCACTGGAACATCCTGATTTGCGTTTATTTTCAACAGAAGAAACACCACCACTCACTGAAGAACAAAAAGAGCGTTTGCTGATTATTTTTACCATGTTGACATCACTTTTCGAACGCGCATATTTATTATTGTTTGAAGATGATATGTCACCCAAACAGGCTCGTCGTTGGAATTCATGGGAAGACTATATTATGGAATGGTGTCACAAACCTCACTTTCGCGCCCAATTACCCAAACTCTTGTTAGGCGAGGATCCCAGCTTTGTTCGCTATATTGAAAAAATATCCGGCGTAAAAATCGACTCCTGATTTTGATTATTTCATGACATCAGTCACAAATTAAAAAGAGTGCTTTGCCTGCCTGATCTCAATCCATTAGATTGTGCGCCGAGATGTGGATTGTATATCGGCTAAACACGACCAACACCAGACTCAATAAAACCAATAATAATCTGTACCCAATTTTTGCGTTCCTGAATGTCCATAAATTGCTATTTGCTCGCACAGGCAGAGCTGTCAGGAATAAAAATCTGAAACACTTCACTGTAATCGTCGCGGAACTCAACCTGAAGAGAATTTCCTATGCTCGATATTAAATTGGACTCAACACATAAGCAGTTTGATACAGGCCTTTTTGCCAAAACTACTCATAATCCATCCTATGCCAGCCTGACCAAACAATTCACAGAAATAAATAACCTGCGTGATTATTGCATTCCTGTGAATCCTTATTTTCCGCCTGCAGAAGTAATGGATAAGTTGCAGGAAAAAATTACCTACGCGCTTAAATATTATCCCGGCTCGAATGAAAGTATCGCCGAAAATATTGCGCATTTTTCCGAAATAAAAAATCCAGCTACTATTATTGCCGGTAATGGTTCAACCGAAATTATCTCCTGGCTGAATTCAATTTTTATCAAAAAAAGTTTATTTGTACCGGTGCCATCTTTTGGCCGCTGGATAGAAGAACCTCAAGGGCTGGGTATTGAATTACACACTTACCGATACGAAGATTCACTTAACCAATATCTGAGTCCTGATCAATTGGTGATAAAAGTCAAAGCATCGCGAGCACGCAATCTGGTTATTTGCAATCCAAACAATCCAACCGGTTCAATATTGTCACGTGAGCAAATTTTATGGGTGATTGAACAGTTGCCTGAACTGGATAACATTATCATTGACGAATCTTTTATCGATTTTTCCGGAGAGAATCCACCTTCTATTAAAAATGATGTTGCCAATTACACCAATGCCTGGGTATTAAAAAGTCTTGGTAAAAATATCGGGCTACACGGTTTGCGCATGGGTTTTGCGATCAGCAACAAAGATAACATTGCAATTATGCGTAAACACTTGCCTTACTGGAATGTCAATGGCATTACTGAAATGTTGTTGCATTTAATAAAGGATGAGCAGAAAACTTATCATACAAGCCGCATGAAAACGATTGCCGATGCACAATATCTATCCAGACGATTCAAAGAACTACCGGAATTCACTGTCTACCCGACTCACTCCAATTTTATTTTTGTGAAATTGCGAGACGACATTAACGGCACCCGTTTGCGGGATTTAATGCTGCAAAATCACGGTTGTTTTATCCGCAATTGCGGCAACAAAATGGGTTCCAATGAACAGTACTTCAGAATTGCAGCGCGTCCTGCTGCAGATGTCGATTATTTGTTATCCGCATTTAAACTGGAGCTGGCAAAAATTGCAGCTCAACCGGAAGTGAATCCAACACCAACCCCGTCGACTGAAAGGGAATCTGTTTTGGAAGCTGAAAATGCGCGACTAAAACGGCAATTGACTGAAAAAATGGAAGAGTTGGAAATTTTAAAAAAAGCAGCCAGCTATTTTGCAAAGAACCAATAATAAGAGTACCAATCAAAACATCGTCATTCCTGCGAAGGCAGGAATCCAGCTGTTAAAAAATTTCAGCAAAATTAAAGACTGGATTCCCGCCTTCGCGGGAATGACGGAGAAAAATTAAATAAAGGTAATTCGTGCAAAGACCTCAAAAAAAGCACCAGAAATTGTTTGATTCCACCAACTGCAATCGCCACAGTAAAAGATGTCACTGTGATGACTTGTGATAAGATTTTTTCATGCTAATCTCATAGTTCATCGACGAACAAATTGGTTTTTGAATTATGTCATTTCGATTGCGTGGATTTTTAATACATTTAGTAGCATCTGTGTGCATGGCATTGGTCGCCACGGGCATTATTTTTTTAGTCTGGTACCCATCCCCACTTGCTCAGGCTATAGGCGTTACTTCTGTCGTACTGCTGTTGTTGGGCGTTGATGTGGTTGCAGGCCCCTTGTTAACACTGGCGGTTTGCAAACAGGGTAAAAAATCGCTGAAGTTCGACCTTGCCCTGATCATTATCATCCAGATAAGCGCTTTTATTTATGGAATGCATATTATCGCCCAGGGGAGACCTGTATGGTTTGTATTTAACAAAGACGCCTTTGTAGCAGTACAAGCCTTTGAAATGAAACATCACTACATGGCAAAAGCCAAACCGGAATATCAGGCAACAAGTTTTTCCGGGCCACAATGGGTTGCCTTGCACTACCCCACTGATACCGAACAGAAAAAAATCTTGTACGAAAGTGCATTTAAAGGTGTGGATCTTCCCAGACGGGCTGATTTTTATGAACCGATTAATAATCAAGTAGAATCGGTAAAACAAAAAGCTCAGGACTTGTCACAACTCAATCAATTTAACAAACCCGAAGAAGTCAAAGCAGTATTGGCAAAATGGCCGGAAGCCAATGCATTTTTACCGCTCAATGCCAGGGAAATTCCTGTCAGTGTTTTAATCAAACGCGAAACAGGTGCAGTGATTGCCATAGTGAATTTAAAACCCTGGTTAAATGCACCCTGATTCTTTCGTATTTTTTACAGCACATTCAATCTATGCAAGAGATAGGTTATTTTTAAAATATCAATTGATTGCAGATTGTTCTTGCCCATCAAATCCATCAGGGGTTGATGAATAATATTCAGCCCCATAGCCTGTGCTATTTTTGCTTGCTCACCCAATATTTGTTTTTGTTGCGGTGTAAAAGACAAACGACCCGTCAATGCCAGCGATTCCATAACAGGCATAATACTGGTTACCAAACGTTCATTGATTTTTTTCGGAATTGCCTCCACCGTTACCGGTTTTCGCATATCCAGTTTTTGCAATAATTTTTCAAGAATGCTCGACTTTTTTACCAGTGGATAATTTTCAAACATCAGAACCTTGTTATGTAAAAAACCTTTTTCATCCACTAATAAGGATACAGGTTCAAGGCTATAACCAAAATTGTTGTAGATTATTCTGGCAAGAATAGCGCGGGGAGAAGGATATTTCTGCAGCAAATATTCAAGCACTTTTATACTCTGTTGATCTTGTACAACAGAAAGCGACAGGATAATTTTTTGCTGGCCATCTATGGCTTCAATAAAAACTGTTTGGGTGATTTCATCCAATTGGGGCTTGGTGACACTGGCAGGACACAAAAGTACGCACTCCAATCCATTGCCATGTAAACCATTTGCTCTACTGATCAATGCCGATAAATCTTGCCAGTTGTGAATTCCCAAATCCTTTAATCGCGAATCATCCACAACTAACGGATCCTTCAATTGCGCACGTGTTTCACCAGCCAGTGCAATACGACCATCTGATGTCAGCCTGGCATATTCCAATAATAAACTTTTACTGCAAATCGTTGAAACTGACCCTGAGCCTTGCCACAGGGAAGTATAACCCCAAGCCTGATATTGATTGAATTGCGAATCCAGAGCATTAGGTCGCGCTTGCACAGCCAACAAAATATCTCTTGTTCCCGCTGTTTTTAATAGGCCGTCTGTTTTTGTAATGGATTTTTCTTCAACAGTATTTTTGATATTAACCAATGCCAAACTTAAACCACGTGCACCACTCGGGTTTTGCCACCACCAAGCTCCCAAAGGCAGTAACTCAAGATTTTTTTCATTTTCATTAAAATCACGCTGGTATTGGCCACGCAATTTTTCCAATTTTTCACCACTGGCATTACGACAAGCTTCACACCATGCATAGAGCCGTGCAAGCTGTTGCAACACATCAATCACATCTACTTCCTGTTTGCGTTCGGCTAGTGCATTGATCAAACCACTGAGTGTGCGCAGTAAAGCAGCGAGCCTCGGCAAACCTTCTGCACGTACGGAAAGGCTGAATCCCAGCAATCTTTGCGCACTGGCACTGCTGATATGTGCAAGACCCAATTCCAGCAGTTCAGTAATAATCAATTCTGTCTGATCAATAAGATCTCTTTCATCCTGAGTCAATATTTTTTCAGCATTGAGCGGTTCCGTTGCAATAGATTTCGGCCATTCAATAATTTTTTGATGTAATTGCCACACACTGACAAGTGCAGCCAAGTGAATTGCTTTGGCTTGTTTTTCCGGTGCGGCAGACACCATGGCATCCAATTTTCCACCAGCAAGATAAGTCACGGTGAAATCCATAAATTCAATATTCAAACCCGATTGCAATTTACTGATTTGCGGTGGCTGTGTCATTTCCTGAAGTAATTGCCAGGCTTTGCGAACATTGGCAATACCTGCTGATTTGAATATAGCGACAGAGTCCAGTGACAAGGCATCTGTGAGTGCATCCACTGATTTTTTTTCACTTTTACTTTCACTTCCATTTGTACTTTCATTTGTCTGCGCAAGATTGTTACGCAGCCAAATACTTGCAGCGATTATATGTTTGCAAATTCCCGGTGAAGGGCATGTGCATTTTGCAGCAGGAATTCCCTTGCCATTTAAATTCACTTGTTGCCCATCAATCGACAAACAACCTGAATCCGATAATTGATCAATCCATGCAATCGAATCCAAATCCTTTAATGCGCGTCGAACCAATCCAGGATTGCTCAGCGTTGCCAAAATGTCATCTGTATAACTTGCGTAGATTTGTGTCCAGTTCATTCACTTATCCCTGAATAATTTCGCCAAGCCATGCTGCAAAATGTTCAGGTGTTAAAGCAGCCACCTGCATACCCATATTCACCAATTTTTGAGCCATGACCGTATCGTAAATAGGATGCGCCGAATCATCCAATGCAGCCAATCCAATCAACTTGACCCTCGCCTCAGCCATTCTCCTGACAGAATTAATCAACACTGCAGGTGGAGCACCCTCACAAAAATCACTGATCAGCGCAAATATACTGCGCCGGGGATTGCGAATAAGTGTTTCACCGTAACTGACAGCTTTGCCAATATTTGTACCGCCACCCAATTGCACTGTTAGCAGGACTTCAACCGGATCATGTGCAAGATGACTCAGGTCAACGACTTGTGTATCAAACACCAGCAAGCGCACACGAATATTCGGCAAACCTGCCAGTATGCCGGCAAGCACTGCAGCATAAATAATGGAATCACTCATGGAACCACTTTGGTCAATAC
The DNA here is from genome assembly GCA_965650675.1 of uncultured Cellvibrio sp. Taxonomy (GTDB): domain Bacteria; phylum Pseudomonadota; class Gammaproteobacteria; order Pseudomonadales; family Cellvibrionaceae; genus Cellvibrio. Next base: position 17,009 of record CBFGPN010000004.1, on the reverse strand, counting down.
ACAAAACAAGATCCCATGGCAATTGCGGCTTTACACGTGCATTGAATTTGGGTTTTTCGATAATCAATTGTTGTCGTTTATGATCGTAATGTTTGAGATTGCTGGCGATAGTTTTCCGCCAATCAAAATTTTGCGCACTGGCCAATACACTGGAACGGAAACGAAAACGTTTGCCCAAAATAGAATGGGTAATTTTTGGTTTCAACTTGCGTGTAATTTCTTCTACTGTTTTTGCGATAACAGATTTCACCGCATCACGTGCGCTTGCACTTAAACGACCACGCAAAGCCATGAGTGTTTTCACTATTGCTTGATTAGGCTCCAGGTTAGCAATGGTAGCCGGATCATTTAATAAATCTGTCATACCGTAACGCTCAAGCGCCTGCTGCTGAATACGCTCATAGACAGCTTTGGGAAATAATTTGCGAGTGCGTGTTAACCAATCCACTGCGCGAATCTGACTGGGATCCAATGACCCGGGGCGCGCTGCAAAACCACGCCGGTCGTATTCACGTCCGTAAATATATTCAAGGGAGTTTTCCAGTTGCTGATCATGGGTGTTAAACAGCGATTGCGATGACATGGATCTGTCAGCATATCGGCCTAGCAATAATCGCCAGCGACGGGCAGCGAGTTGATCACTCATGAATATCCTCCCGTTTTTTATTCGACCAGTGCATGAGGCCGTCATCTTCCAATGCTTTTTCCATCAGCAGATGTAAATTCAATCCTTGTTGCAAATCCGATTCAGAAACTGATTGGTAATATTCAAAAATGGTTTCCCTGAGTCCATTCAAATCACAAATCACCTGTGCAAGTTGATCTGTTTCCTGCGGCTGCAAATAAGTAAATGCCTGACGTAAATCCGGCAGGAATGTAATAAAATCTTCATCGCTCCATTGCGTCACCAATTGATTGATCTGTTGTAAAAGTGCAGGTTCACACAACAACAATTCCGGCGCAGTACGCATCAACCCATACAAAAATCCACTGGCTGTTTCCACATCAGCGCCTGCAGCAAATTGGCCTGCTAACATGGATGCCAAATCTGCACCTTGCCATTGATTATCGAGATACAACAATGCCGCTGCACAGGCTTTGATGGATGCAGCAGAGGATGAATTATTTGCAAGCTCACGCAATCTTTCATGCATGAGACTACTATCAACCACAATATTTTTTGTTGCAGCAATTTTTGTTACACGTTTGGTGAAATCACGTAATGCCGTTAGATCCCGGATGCAATCAGCCTCATCTTCCGGTTTGCATCCACTTAATCCCGGCATTAAAAATAAAGCGGCAAACCAGACTTTTTGCAAAAGAGACAACACCTCAATGTCTGCTTCAAGTCCCAGTGGTTCCCTCGCTTGTAATAGCGTTAACAATTGATGCCCGGCATTGACTACTGATGAGAAAACAGCATCTTCATGCAAATGCGTTTCGACCAATGCGAGTAATGCTGGCAAGCGTTGATGCAAGCCTATCAAACAAGCGCGTATTACCAATTGCGTTGCACCTGCTGCATTACGCGCTTGTCCCTGTTGGGCAAGTAATTCTTCTTCCTGTGCAAGTTTACGCAATGCGATTGCTTGCAGGCTGACACCCTGTGTAGATAATTCAATCAAACGCGCCTCCACTGAAGGTGACCATGCATAACGCCAATCTTCAAATAAAATATCCAGGCGTGATCCCGTTAAAAAATCCGGGCCGTTTTCCCAATAAGCAAAAGTAATTTGTAAATAATTGAGTAGATGAAAATAACGGCTGCGTGCGCGATGACTGGCCTTACGATAAAGATCCAGATGCGCTTTGCGTTGATCGCTGTCATCCAATTTGATGCCCAATGCTTTCGCTTGACGTCGCGCATCCTCCACTAAAGGGGGAGAACCTGCGGAGGCCGGTATATCACCCAATCGGGAACCGCACATCAGATTTTGTAAATCGGTTAGTAATCCTTGATATCCGTCATCACTTTCACGTTTCATAAAACAGGAAATCACTGCATCAATTAAATCATTGCGTCCCGGGCCTTTATGCCCACGCAAATAAGCAAGACCCATTGCCTGTTTATTGGCTGCAAACAAATCCGCAGTAGATAAAGCATCTGACAAACCATCTTTACGCGTTTTTTCTACCAACAATTGCAAGAAACACTGTGTTGTTTTTTGCCAGGGATTTTCTTCCCGAGCGAGTAAACCCTCCCACAGATTTTGATAATAAGCAGGTGATGGCATTCCCGCTGCGTAATAATTCAAGGCATCCAATTGCACAAAACCATAACGAATTAACCATTGTTGATCATCATTGTTTTTTTTAGTGGATGGTTTTGTTGATAGTGGCGCTGCATTTTTCCAATTCAGTAATTCAAGCGTATGAAATCCGCCTGTCACAACCACCATAGGGCCTGTGATTTTACTTCGCCATTCTTTTATCCAGGACGCCATATGACGCTCACGCGGCAAACTCATTTCTAATTCCAGCACTTCCTGTTCATAATCCAGACGCGCCATCGCACACCAGGAAAAAATTTGCGTGAAAATTGTTTTCCAATCACACAATTTTTCACAAGACGCTTGCTCGAAAAAACGATCCCAGAGTTCATGGTGATCGCGACAACCACTGTTACGCGCCAATAATTGCAGCCAACGTGAATGCTCCAGGTAACGTTCGGACTGAAGGTTTTCAACTTCAAGACCTTTATCATCAGGCCGTAATTTTTCTTTCCAGGGTAAATCGATAAAAGCCAGTTGTGCACCCAGTGCATGGCCATCACGCAATGCAATCCATTCGGGGCTGTAATCACATAAAGGAAAAAATGCAGATTGTATTTCAGGCTGAAGATCACCCATTTCATCATCTTCATGGATTGTATTTTTTTTGTTTTCACGCGTTTGCGCCAGGATAGCAACAGGCGGTTTTGTATCCGGGTGCAACAAGAGCGGTATCAATGCCTGAAAAGTATCAGGGGCTTCTATTAAAACAGCGGCAGGTTTTATATCAGCAAGCAATTGCCTGAGCGCAAAAGCACAAGCAGGACTGTGGTGGCGAATAGGAACAAAATAGATATCGTCCGCAAAAAGTTGCTTTGCACCATCGCTGATAATGGCGGGTAATTCCTGTGTTAATTCCACAATTCGCGAGCCGTCTCATGAAATTGTTTCCAGTGTTTATCCTTGCGTGCACGTTCGCGTACAACTGTATCCATATAATGAACAAGGCGTTTAACATCGTCAGGGTTATCTTTAAGGATTACACCTTGTAATTGTCGTGCAAGCTCGCGTGCCGATAATTTTCCATCACCAAAATGACTGGCTTCCATACAGGCTGCAAATGTCAGGTTCACTGCCTCTGCAGTTGACATGACGGCATCCGGTGTTTTCAGTGCGGTGCCTTCACGACTTTGACCGGAACGCAATTCCTGAAAACTGGTTACCAATAAAGCCAGCAAATCCTGCTCTATCGCCACTTCTATCTGACATGCCGCCAAATCGCGTTCAACCTGTTGCCTGATTAATTCTGCTTCGAATTGTGGATCTTTAATCGGCTTGACTGTTTCAAAATTAAATCGGCGTTTCAATGCAGATGACATTTCATGCACACCGCGATCACGCAAGTTGGCAGTGGCAATAATATTAAAGCCGCGTTGCGCATCCAATCGTGCGGTTTCACCCAATTCCGGAATCACCAGATGTTTATCTGACATTAATGAAATCAACACGTCCTGTATTTCCGGCGGACAACGTGTGATTTCTTCAAAACGCACCAGCTTGCCCTGTTCCATTGCACGATAAACCGGTGAGGGTACCAATGCGCGTGTTGAGGGCCCTTCGGCCAGCAATAAAGCATAATTCCAGGCATAGCGAATATGATCTTCTGTAGTGCCTGCCGTGCCCTGCACACTGAGTGAAGAATTACCGCTGATCGCGGCCGCAAACAGTTCTGACAATAATGATTTTGCAGTACCGGGGTCACCGACCAGCATTAATCCCTGGTTGCCCATCAAGGTTACTATGCAACGTTCTACCAAGGCATCATCACCATAAAATTTGCGACTGATGCCAAGATTTTTATCGCCAATAATAAAACTGCGCACCGCTTGTGGCGATAGTTGCCAATTTTCAGGGCGTTTATATTGGTCAGTGTCACGCAATTTTTGCAGTTCATCCGCAAAACGAATTTCAGCAACAGCGCGTAATACAGAAGTTTTTGTCATGTGATTATCTCTCGTTAACGCGTTGACTCTTACCAGGGTACTCTTACCAAGGAGTTTTCTTTTTCCAACTTTCATCAAAGACACCGACTGAGGCTGCAGCGAGATAATCCGCATAAGCTTCACCCAGCAATACAGGCGGTACATCACCAATTGCAATACGTTTTGCATTCCATCGATTGCCCGAGATTTTTTCAAAATACAATTCAGTAATTGCAGCCGCAACATTTTCTTCCGGCAATGAATTACCGGTAAAACCAATACAGACGCAAATACCCAGGCTGGTAAAATCCTTGAAGTAATAAGTAAAAAAACCACCGTCTTCTGCGTTGGAACGCTGGTAACCTGATTTGGTTAATTGATTGCGCAAGGTGAATGCATCCGACAACCAACCCTCGCGATCTTTTATTTCACTGGCTTTCAGTTTCACCTCATCGAATATGCAATTGGCACGATTGAGCTGTACAAATAATGGTTTCACTTTGTAGTCTTTTAAATGACGTAACCAATCTGCAGTTGCTTGCTCACCTAAAAGCGATGTGTGCGCAAGTTGAATCACACCTTCTGTTAATTCGACTTCATCATCATTGAGATCAATCAGGGAACCGTCTTCTGTCGGGCGAAAGCTGGTGAGAATATTGCCTTCAGCATCTTTATGCAGCCAGATTAACTGCTGAGCCAATCGTCCGACAATGGGATGTGCAGCAATATATTCCTGCCATTCACTCGCTGGCCATAATCGACTGGCACACATGGCTTCGTAAAGCCGTGCTGATTGCAATTCAACAACTTGCTTCACTTCTTTTTTGCATTGGCTCCACAAGGATTTTGCTTCCTTGATCACTTCAGGTGCATCATTTTTTCGTGGCTCTGGCAAAGATTTTATTTCCTTACCATCAGCATTACGCAAAATGGGTTTGATACCGGCATCCAGTGACGCAATAAATTGTCGTTCACCGTATTCAAGTAACAGTTCACCTTTTTCATCCAATCCTGCAGTTGGAATCGTTCTATCGCCCAGCTGATCATGCGTCCATTGATTGCGCTCGGCAATATTTTCTACCAATTGTCGCGCACGTTCCTGAACACTGTGGGTACGATAACGGCGTGATATGCTCAACAATAATTGGATGATCGCCGGATCATTACTGATTGCTGCCGCTTCCAGCAATGCCATCACCTGGGCACCGCGGGTGTAATGGTCGCGCATAAAATTGCGCAAAATATTCACCACTTCAAAACCGGGAGCACCGCTGATTAATGCCAATATACCTTTGGCTGCAATTGCACTGCCAAGATAGATATTCAATTTTTCACGGCGCAATTCCTCGAAACATTGCTCCAATGTTTTGCTGGCGTATTCAGGATAGTGTTGCGCCCAATGCTGATAATTGACAAAACGCTGCTGCGCGTTGGCCTGCGCATAGGCATTGGCTTCTTCATTACTCGGGTTGCGGGTATCCTGCACAATAAACTGGTGCAAAATAAATTTACCCAGAATGCTGCGACTGTCATCGGTTAATAAACTTAAATAACGTTCAACCAATGTATTACCGCCAGGCTCTTTTAATTTAAAACAGAACACAACCCACCAACGAATAATCTGTGGATCCACAAAAGATTTATCACTTGCCCATTGCAATGCAGGAATTTGTTCAAAAGGAAACCATTCAATTCCCGCTGCCAATTTAGCACTCAATCCCTTTTGAGCTTCTGCTAATAAAATTTCCGGTGTCAGGAAGGGTTGTATATCTTCACCCAATTTTTCCAGTGCACTTAATAAAGCACCTCGCACAATTTCTGATTTTTCTTTTTTTAGTTGTTTGAGTAAATCAGGCACCGCTTCGCGCAATTGGATACGTGCAATCCAGTGTATGGCAATCAAACGTTTTTCCTGTTTGGATGCAGGCAATTGCGTAACAATCAATTCGCGGATGTCAGGGAAACGCATTGCCAGTTGTTGTGCCTCCAACCTGTGGGTTTTGGCATCGCCAAATGCAATTTCCAATATACGGGCAATAAATTTCGCGGGAATTTCCGGGAAAGATTCAAGTATTTTAAATGCGCGTCCGACATCATAGCTGTAATAACTAGACCCGGTGGCGCTGGGTAACATCCCCAGAGCTTCTTCAATAAATTCAGGGTGCTCGGCACAAAAAGGCCAGATGGCATTGGCCGGTAAAATTTCCTGAAAATCAAAACGTCGCCAACCATTGAGTAAAAGATTATCGGCTATAGGGCGCACTGGAAGTTTATTGCGCAGCATACAAGCCGCCAGATGACGCAATTCATAGTCGGGTGATTGCTGGTATTCAAACCATAAATTAACCAGATGGTGATTCCAGAAAGTAGATACCTGATTTGTCATGGCAACATAGCGGATCAAATAATCCAGTGTAAATTCAGGATGAGACGCCAGATCTGCACTGTATTCAAAAATTTGTCGTTCCTGATGGTGCAATTTTTCAAGCTTCAATGAAAAATCATTCAGAATATTAAACAAATGCTCAACACGGCTTTCTGTGATTTTTTGAAAATCCTTCCAGGATTTTTCTGCGTAATGGTATTTATGGGTAGTTTCCGGCAGTTTATTACGCGCAATTTCTTCTTCGGCAGAAGCTTCCATAGATACACGTAATTTTTTCCAGTTTTGCAATAATAGTTCAAGCACCGAATTTGAAAGCGGTTTTGCTTCAGGCCATGGAACCAGCGTGGGAATCACCAAGGTTTGTGGTTGCGCGTCGCCCATCCCGGCACGCGTCAAGGCCATTTTTAATTCTTCTTCCAGAGCCTTACCCGGCGCACTCGACAATGCTTTTTCCAGCGCTTGAAAAGCTTCGGGAGAATTTTCGCGTGACAGCAAAGTGACACTGATAATTTTTTCGTTTGACGAACCTGTTTCCAGCAAACGCGTCAGCTCCCTGATTCTTTGTTCTTGCGGTAAACGTCGCACATACTGAATTGCAGTTTCCCTGACTGTTTTGGAAGCATCGACCGTTAATTGCACTAATAAACTGGTGTAGGCTGCTCTTAATTTGTCATGGCCTGCAAATACTTCTACCAGATATTTTTTGCCTGCCGCTGATAATTTTGTCCAGCTGTTATTCACAATATCATGATTCGCCAGCAGCCATTCATAACTACCCTGCCAACTCAACATATGTGCAAGCGAGATGGTATAGCTGTAAGTATTTTTGCGCTCAAATATCATCAGAAAAACCAAATCCTTCTGCAGATCTTCTTCAAGGGCTATTTTTTGTAAAATCTCCAGGCTCCAACCCGGACGTTTGAGCGGTTTTCCATTATAGGAATATTCTGCTTCAGTGGAAAAAAGCACATCGTATAACAAATAAGCAAACCAATTTGCTGATAATTTAACACCGGTATCATCCAGTGAAACATCCTTATCAATCGCTTGTAATAAACGTCCGAGACGACTCAACACTACCAGCGGTGTATTCTCTGTCGTCACAGCTTCATAAAAAGAATTACGACTTTTCGCTGACTGCTTGGCCGCAGCAAAGATGGACTTGTCGTAGTTATAACTCCACACACCTGTGAACAAACGTCCGGGTTTTAAAATCAAATCACCTGTGATCGCTGCGTTGTTATGGATTTCAATTAACAGTTCGGGGGGTGATCCTTCCAGCAGGAATTTCATAATTTTTTCATCAATTCCTGCTGAAATACTATTCAGGGGTGCAAAAGATTTTTTTAATGATTGGAAATGGTCAGGGAAAAAACCATCAAAACCCAGACCGGACAATAATTTACCTAACATAAAAAACATCCTGTTGCTTTTGGCGAAAACCGGATACTAAATGATTTAGTGAAAAATTCACAAGCTTCCGGTGATGAAATTACTTCCCGGCAAATGGCTCACAGCAAATTCCGTCTTTTGCGACTATTACGATTTTCCCCACTCGCTAAAATGGCATCCATAGCGTTGACAATCCAACGCTGTAATCCGGAGTTGATCCAGGGATGGATAATTTTCACGACGAAACCAACTCTATTCACTGACTATTTTTTTGAACTTATAAGGAAGTTTTAAATGAAAACATTTCATACTTTATCCCGCGCGTTGTTTGTGTCAGCAGTGGCTTTATCTTCAGCCAGTTTTGCAGCCGATTTCCCCTTGCGTGCAGATGACATCAACCTCAATTATCGCTATGCCACTGGCAATCACTGGTCTGGTGGCACCCAGGAAAAAGGATTTGATATTGGCGCAGTACGCCATGTTGGGAGCGGCCAGTGGAGCGGTTTGAAAACGGATGGTGCAGACAGTACCGTTAATTCCAACTACATCATTTACGGTGCAAAAATCCGTGCAATGGAAGCAGGCACTGTAGTGGGATGCTGGCGTAACTCACCGGAAAACAAGGCCGGTAGCAAGCTGCAAAAACTGTTGGATGGTTACATCGGCCTGGCAGGAAACCATGTGTGGATACTGCAGGACAACGGTGTTTATGCACTCTACGCCCACGCACAACCCGGCACAGTACCCGCTGCAATTTGTCCACACAATGCAACCTACCTGACCAACCCTGACACGGGTAATCCATGGACCCAGGATGGGCGTGTCACCGGTGGTGTACGCGTTCAAAAAGGACAGGTTCTGGGTGTAGTCGGCAATAGCGGTAACTCAACTGGCCCTCACTTGCATGTACACATGGAAAAGGATGGTGATCCGGTCACGATTAAATTTGATCACGGCCAAACGACGCCTTATACCAACAACATTGCATCGGTAAACGGGCCATGGACGTTGTTAAATGGCAATGCATTACCGAATGGAAAAGTACTGGTATGGGCACCACATTCTGTTGGTTACTGGACAGTCAACAATATTCCTGATGAACGCATGCAAGCCTGGTTCAACCACTTTGCTGATTCAGGTGTCATGCTGGATACATTCCCTTGCAGCAATGGCGGCCAAACCTATGCAACCACCTGGATTCCAGCCAGCGGTTCCTGGTACGCCTACTACGGCATGTCATTAACCAGCTTCAACAACAAATCCACCACATTAGCAAACCAGGGTTACACCCGTACCGGCTGGTGGTATTGCGGATCAGTTTACACAGGGATCTGGCGTAAATAATTTACTGAAGGATCAGTGATAAAAAGCCCGGCAATATTGCCGGGCTTTTTATTTTTTATACCACCGTAAAAAATTCAATTTTGATATTCCCGTAGGTTGGAAGAGGCAAAGCCGACTTCCGACAATTAACCACCGATGTTTCAATTTTAAAAATATGCTGGAGGTGATCCATAAAAAATTAAAAACATGTCGGAAGTTGATCCACATAAAATTTAAAAAACATGTCGGAAGTCGCTGCGCTCTTCCAACCTACGCTCAGGTTTTAATCCGAGTTACGCGTTTGATGATTAAACTCGGATCTGACCCCAAATTTTCCGTTAATTATTAATCCGCTTTATTAAACCTTTTCCTTTTGCATAAAAATAAATTGCAGATCTAATAATCGAAATTTCTTTTATAGTTAAGAAATCTTCGTCGATCATGCAATTATTTATGTAATCTTCAGTAAACTGAATATCTAAGCCATTTTCTGAACTGTACGAAGATGAAACATCAGCAATTTCTCTTATTGAAAATTTATATGTATTCTTATAGTAATTTATAAATGATTTAGAATACTCATGCTCATAGACCTTAACAGCATCAGAAATATCTTTTTCTGATGGATTGCCACTTATAACTACCCAATGTGCTTTTTTACCATCCTTTTCACATTTTAGCATAACCCCATCATTATTTTTTGCAGTCATTTCAGCAAGATCTATTTCCCAGAGTTTATTAATATTCATTTACCCCTCACATTCACATAGTGGGTTATTTACATTTTCTGCAGGTATATGCAAAGGCACTAACCATTCATTTTCGTCAATATCAGTTCCATTTAATTTTAAATCATTATAAACATTTGGAAACGCTTTACCTTTTGGTAGGCGGATTTCATAGACTTGCCCTGTACTGCCTGCAAAATATTGCGCTACTCGGTAATCCGTTGTAAGACTAATAAATGGTGAATAACTTGATCCCTTTAAATGCTCCTGCATTAAATACGATTTTGGATAGTCAGTCATAAGTTGTTTGCCGATAAGCCCAGGTTCACCTGCAAAAAATTCCGTTTTTCCTGGATAATCTCCGCGATAATACAATTCACATTTACTTTTTCTTGATTGGCTTTTAGCTATTGCATCTGCCATAACTCCGGCGGATGCAGAACTGTCTGGTCGGTCATAACTATGAACAGCCATCGCAAGAAGTATTGCACCAAAAACAAATACTTCACCAACCGCTATTACCGAAAGGCCTTTAGAGTCAGTATATATCAAAGGATTTTGTAACGCATAACCGTAGGTATTTATTCCACCGTTGAGCCCAATCGGATCACTCTCAATATACCGTCCAATACTCGGATCATAATCCCTAAAGTAGTTGTAATAAAGATTCGTCTCTTGATCAAAATACTGCCCCGGGAATCTCGAAAATATTTCAATACTGTTGGATTGATTTTCAGCGAGTTTTCCAAAAGGTTCGTAGTTGCCCATCCATACCACTTGTTGATTTTGATTGGTCACAACTTGCGGTGTATTCAAATGATCATTGTGGATGTAATGCACATTGTTATTTTGGATTAACGCAATTTGTTGGTTGCCCCAATAAATATATTCGCGTTGTGTTGTGTTGTTTTGATCCGTCACTGCAATTAATTGTCCGGCTTCGTCGTAGTGATAAATTTCTTTTGTGCCATTCGCCAGTGTTTTTACCACACGTTGGCCAAGTGGATTGTAAGTGTAAGTGGCGGCCAGTGATCCATTTACATTCACGCTGCTTAAACGATTGGCGTTGTTGAAGCTATTGCTGTGGGTTTTGTTGTCATCGCTGGTGCGTTGTGTGGAGTTACCGGCAGCGTCGTAGGTGAAGCTGCGATTACCGGCACTGCGGGTGATGCTGTTTAATTTATTACTGGTGGTGGCGTAACTGTAAGTATCAATGGTGTTGTTGCGCGATTCGGTCAAACGATTGCCGACTGCATCGTAGGTGTAAATTAAATTGCCGTATCCACCCAATGCACTGGTCAGCCGATTTAACGCATCGTAAGAATAAGTTTGTGATTCTGTGCTGCTGAGATTATTGGTGATGCCGGTGATATTGCTCACCGCATCGTACACATAATCGCGATGCAAAATGCCACTGACTTGAATTGAAGTTAACCGGTAATTCAAATCATAGGTTTGCGAATGGGTTAAGCCATTGCCGTAAGTAAAACTTTCTGCAGGGCCAAAAGGTAAATAATTGATGCCGGAAACCAGTAAGGTTTCTGTTGCATTGCTGTTGGCTTGTGTACGGATGCTGCTGATATTGCCTGTCGTGCTGTAATCGTAATTGACGATTCGGCCTGACGGATAAATCACGCGCGTTACACGACCCGCCGTGTTATACACATATTCAGTGCTGCTATTGATATTTAACAATTGCACACGTTTTTTACTGAGTTGACCCTGTGCATTGTAAATAAAATCCCATTGCATGGAGGCCATCACCAGACTGGTGAGTTTGCCTTTGGCATACACACTGTCGTTTGCGGGTAACAATGTGCCGTCATAACCATAGGTAATATTTTCTGCTGCATCGGGATATTGAATTGACGTCAAGCGACCCAATGAATCATAGGAATAATTTTGCGTGATGTTGCGTGCATCAACACTGGTGAGGCGATTACCGGCAGCATCATAAGTGAAAGTGGTTTTGCCAGTATCGGGACTGGTTTGTTCAACCAGATTACCAAAGGCATTGTATTTGTAACTGGTGGTATTGTTGCGAGGATCTTTCACACTGGTGAGCTTGCCCTGTGCATCATAGGTGTAATTGATTTTTCCGTTTAATGCATCAGTGCGTTGTTTGAATTGATCAAGACCATCATAGGTTTGACTGGTGGTTTGATTGTTTGCATCGATTTCCGATGTCAGATTACCACTGGCATCGTATTTCAATGTGGTGCTGTTGCTACTGGCATTAATGATATTTTGCACACGCGACAAGGCATCGTAAACGCGCGTTTGTTGATAGCGCAGTGTTGCCGCATTATCGGAAAATTTGATATCGGTAATGTTGCTGGCTTTATCCAGTGTGTATTCAATTTTATTACCGGACTGATCGCGAATACGGAACAAACGACTGGCGTTGTCGTAATCGTATTCCAGATAAACACCATCCGGTTGGGTGACGCGAATTAAATTACCAACAGGATCATAGGCATATTGCGTGGTTGCATTACCTTGTGTTGCTGTTAATAAACGGCCGCGTAAATCATAAGTGAATTGCGAGACCACGCCATTCACATCCACCATTTCCAACAAACGACCGTTGGCATCATAACGCGTGTATTGCGTTGTATGACCAAGGGCATTGCTGATTTGTTTTAAATCACCTTTGCGCCAGTCACTGGAATCATAAGCATAATATTCATAAGTGGTTTCCACCGCATTATTCAAAAGACTTTGCGGCGTGGAAACCGTTAATGTTTTACCCAATTCGTTGTAAGTGTATTGCCACACACGTGCAGCCAATGAAGTATCCAACACCGCAGCAAAACCCGCTGCACCATTTGCATCCGTTGTTGCCTGCACAACTTTTTTACACAACAAAGGCGCAGTCACTGATGCAGGAGCGCAATTCAGAATTTGATTGGCATTAAAGGGATCAGGTTGACCATTATAAATGTTGGTCGTGATTTTTTTCGCTTCGGCGATACGGGTTTTCACTCGCCAATCAGGGTGCCATTCGGTGCTGATTTTGCGGATGCCAGCGGGTAAGGTAGCATTGGAAGCGAGATAGGGTAGAGCTACGTTATCAGTTAAATAAGTTGCTGTTGTTTTTACACCTTCAACACGGACGCTCTCCAATTTATTAGAGTTGTAACCATATTGGGTCACATTTCCATTGAATTCCTTTCGTTGGGTAACCAGGCCATCAGCGCTGTAAGTAAAATCATTTGCTTCTGCATCGCAACCACTGCCCGCTGGTTGTGTTTTAAAATCCAGCAATCTTGTGTTATCACTAAGTGTTTTAAATCTAATAAACGACTGCGAACCCAGAGGGGATATTAAAACATCAGATGAATCGAATGTGTATTTTTCTACGCCACCAGCTTTTTCAGTAGAAATTTTGCTGGAGTAATATCTATAAGTTCCGTTACGAATACCTCTTTCATCAATTTTTCCCGTCAAATAACGAGATGTATGATTTACACTTGTACTTACATATGCTGTTTCATTATGCAGATATTGTTTTACAGCGCCATCCGGCCAATGGACACTAGCGATGTTGCTATATTGATCATATGTATAGATGATTGAACTGCCATCAGGTAATACTGCCTCATTAATTCGATCTTTATAATCATAACCAAATGAAATACTACGATCAGAATCATCTCGAATTTTTACAAGTTTCATTCCGCTGTAATCGTAAAATAATCGACGACCATTTGATGTTTGCCTTTCCTTAAGTAAACCGTTTGATGAATAAAAATCACGGGAATTATCTATCTTTGAATGTACCCATGCATATCCATTTTGATTAAATGGAATTAATTTCCCTGCATAGTTATTAGTTTTAATTAACTCTCCGTTGGTCGCTTTATTAAAGAATAGCTTGCCACCACTTGAAGATTTAATTGTTATTTGGCGAGGGAAATTTCGATTGATATAGCTAAAACAATAAGCATGGTATTCACCATTCGAATCTTTATACCCACCTGAATAGCAATGTGCATTTTGTTGAAGAATTTGATCGTCTGTGTCCCCAGATAAATCTATCAAACTACTAGGTACAGCAAATGCCCAACCTTCATTCTGGCTTACATAAAAACGTTCAACCTTTAATAGACCATCCCCCGTAGAGTAATCAATTTCATGTTCACGCTTTTCCAAATTAGCTGTATCGATAGGGTTGCCGAATACAGGTGGTTTGTTGGGGCAGGCTTCAACAGGTGGTGTAATTTTGGTTTCTGCAAGAATGCAATAATAACCATTAAACTCATTACCAATTTGCTCAGTATATTTCAAAATGTGCTCATCTGATGGACACTTCATGCCGTGCGCAAAACTTCGCGTTGTAAAATCTATATCGAGATTAGGATCAGACCTATTACTAGATGAAGACCAAAGGCGATCCGCAGAATAAAAACTGGTTTGAGGAATACCATCTTCAATCTTATTTCCTATTGCAGTGAGATTATTTTTTACTATAATTTTGACGCAAGTTCCAGAGCCAGGGGTCGAGACACATTCACCATATTTTCTGCTCTCTTCCTGATTGTAAAGCGTAATGGCCTCTTCGATTGTTGAACAATACGAGCCATCTGCACAATAAAAAAAACTAAAAGGCTTAGTAACAACATCAGCTCGCACTGAAAATGTTATGAGAAGGAACAAAAAAGGTAATAGTACGTAAAATCGAGAGAGGCGCATAACCAGCTCCTTGGATTAATGGAAGAAATGTAAGTGAAAGGAATCAAAAAAACTGAGCGATTAGAGCAGGTTTTTTGTAGTGTGGCAATATGGGGATTTGATGAGCTGCGCAATTCTTAAATACAAAAATGTCACAGATTTAATCACTGAGTGTTTTGCACGAATCAAAATTAATTGTCATTCCTGCGCAGACTGGAGCCGTCAGACCAGCGAAGCTAATCCAGCAGTTAAGAAATTTCAATTGAATCAAAAGCTGGTTCCCTGCCTTCGCAGGGATGACGATGTGAGATCCTATAGAAAAAAATGGCAAGCCCGACAAAGGATTGGTACTATTATTCGACATGCTCAACCAAACGGGGAAAACCCATGCACACTCAAACGGCTAAGCAAGAGGCAATTGATGTGATTAGTCACTTGCCCGACACAGTGAAATTTGACGATATCCTCTATCGCCTTTTTGTAGTTAAAAAAATCCACCAAGGTTTGGAACAAGCTGAACTAGGCCAAGGAATCAGCAGTGAAGAATTATTGCGTGAGATTGAACAGTGGTAATTTGGACACCTCTCGCACAAGCCGATTTAAAAAACATTCACGATCATATTGCTCAAGACACACCTATAAACGCCAAGAAAGTCGCTGCTGACCTTGTGACCCAAACCAACGCCGCGCTTTCCTTGCAACAGGATATTGGCAAAAAAGTACCTGAATTTAACCACGATGATTTGCGTGAAATTCATATACATTCATAGCGAGTGATTATCATGTAAGACCAATCGTAAATTTGTACTCACTCTTTTTCACAAGCGCCGTGATTTGACATCTGACGACATTTTATTGCCTCAGTGACAATCGACAAGCTCATAAACCCTCCCTGTAAAAAATTCAATTTAATATTCGCGTAGGTTGGAAGAGGCAAAGCCGACTTCCGACAACCACCAATGTTTCAATTTTAAAAATATATTGAAAATTGATCCACATAAAATTTAAAAACATGTCGGAAGTCGCTTCGCTCTTCCAACCCACGCTCAGGTTTTAATACGAGTTACGTTGCAAAATTTCAACCTACATTGGTTTCGAATATTGCTCACGCAAAAAGTTATAAATTAACTCATAAGTTCTTTGGTTAATACCATAAAGATCTTGAGGCCTACCTGCATTCAACAAAACCAAAATACCTCCGTAATTATCAACAATCACTGTAGCAGCGGAACCAGGCAAGTAGCCTTCATGAATGAATAATTTTAAGGATTCATCTTTCTGAAAATGAAAAAATGCATAACCATAACACTTACCTGGAATTTTAGTGTTACACCTGCTAAAAGATGGATCACTCAGCAAACTTAATCCTGAACGCGATAAAACCGCATTCATTAACTGAGCAAGAGAAACAGCACTGCCGGATAACCCAGCAGAAGAGGACAAAGCGAAAAAATCATATTTTTTATAATACTGGTCTGTGTGTTGATCATCATTACGGAAATCATATTTCACTTCATCATCCAGATAAAAACCATCAATAAACTTGATATTGTACTTATTCAAGTTATATGACTCCTGAACATAATCACGATACGTCGTACCACTTACTTTTTCGACAATAACACCCAATAGACAGTAACCCAAATTAGAATAGATTTGTTTTTCTCCTGGTGCAGCTGCAAGATTTATTTTAGATAATTGCGACATTTTATAAGGACACCATGGCTTGCCAGTATAATTAAACATAGGATCGCCGCTCGGGGTCAGGCGATTAAAACCTGATGTGTGATTTAGCAAGTGACTAATAGTTATGTCGGCAACTCTAGGATCAGCTAAGGATGTAATTTCAGGAAAAAAATTTAATAACCTTGTATCTAAGTTTAACCTCCCTGATTCAATTAATTGTAATACGGCATCTGCTGTAATTAACTTTGTAATGCTGGCATAACGATAACGATGACTGGCGCTAACCAGAGGGGAGTTAAATAATTTCCCTGACCATCCGCCTTCGCAATGAAATAGAGTTCCTGTTGTATCTATATAAGCAATTTGATTTCTTAATGAAAACCGCTCATTCAAACTGTAGTTCAATAATAATTCCATCCATTGCGGAGATTCAGAAGAACAATTGGATTTCGACGATAAATGTGCCTCTACAGGATAGATTAAGCGTAAAAAATCAGCATTACGTGTCAACCACATATGAAAAACGTATGCAGCAGCCATCAATACGAAACATACACACAATCCCAGTCTGGATATCTTCATTTCAATTAACCTTGAGAAAATCACAGAACATAAAAAAAGCGCCCTG
>CBFGPN010000003.1:0-64019 GCA_965650675.1 uncultured Cellvibrio sp. | reverse complement strand
AAATCGCTCCAAACCAAACGTGCATTTTTAAGTGAACGCAATATATCCAATCGCAACATAGCGCGACTAACATCGGCAATAGGCTCACCGGAAATACTTTGCAAATTAACACCCAATAATTGCACGCCGGGTTTAAGCCCTTTCCAATCAGCATTGATTTTTTGGATAGTCACTTTTGCATCGAGCCGCGAAGATAAATAACTGGCAATTGAATCCTGATAATCAGCCAGCAAATAAGAAAAGCTCCGCCCTGACTGCACCAAAATTGCTAACAGGATCAGCATTATGGCAATCAGCAAATAAAACCACTTAACCAATCTACGTAATAAACGCGTCATTCAATTACTTCTTAAAATAATTTCACCCCCTCCTAGCCTCCCCCTTGGCAAGGGGGAGGGACTGTCCCCACTTTGAAAAAGGGGGGTTAGGGGGGATTTAAAATCTTTGTATAGTTCAACCCTAAATCAACACAATATCGTACTGTTCTTGTGTGAACACCGATTCCACACGAAATTCAATTGTGCGCTGAATAAATGCTTCCAGATCGGCAACGTAAGCGGCTTGTTCATCCAGTAATCGATCAACCACCAACGCAGAAGCCAATACCAAAAATTTTTGATTGTCGTAAGCACGAGCCATACGCAGCACTTCACGAAAAATTTCATAACACACAGTCTCTGCCGATTTCACGCGACCCTTTCCCTGACAAGTTGGACAGGGCTCACATAACAGCTGTCCGAGTGACTCTCGTGTACGCTTGCGAGCCATTTCAACCAAACCCAATTCAGACACACCGGTAATTCTTGTTTTGGCGTGATCTTTTTCCAAGGCTTTTTCCAAGGTCCGCAACACCTGGCGTTGGTGTTCGGGATCTTTCATATCAATAAAATCCAAAATAATAATGCCGCCCAAATTGCGTAAACGCAGTTGCCTTGCAATCGCTGTGGCCGCTTCAAGATTGGTTTTAAAAATAGTTTCTTCCAAATTGCGATGTCCAACAAACGCACCAGTATTCACGTCAACAGTAGTCATGGCTTCCGTTTGTTCGATAATCAAATATCCATTTGATTTCAAGGTCACACGAGGTTCCAGTGCACGACGAATTTCTTCTTCAACACCGTACATTTCCAGCAATGGACGATCACCCGTGTAGAGTTCGATCAAATTCATTAATTCAGGTGTGTAACTTGCCGCAAAATCCTGCATCTGTTGCCAGGTTAATCGTGAATCGACTCTGACCTTGTATAAAGGTGCACGCGCCAAATCACGCAAGGCACGTAAATAGAGAGGCATATCCCGATGAAGTTCTGCAGGCACACCCAATTGCGGTAATTTTGCTGATAAATCACTCCAAAGTTTTGTTAAAAATGGAATGTCGGAAACAATCGCATCGGTATCGGCACCTTCAGCAACTGTGCGCACAATAAATCCACCGGGAATTTGTTGTGCATTGACTTGTTGTTCAACTGCCATACGCAATCGTTCGCGCTCGACTTCGTCTTCAATACGAATTGACACACCGATATGTTGCGAGCCAGGCATATAAACCAGATAACGCGATGACAGGGTAATGTGTGTGGTGAGTCGTGCACCTTTGGTACCTATAGGATCTTTGGCAACTTGTACCAGCAAGGTTTCGCCTTCGCGAACCAGAGTGCGGATATCCGGTAATTCACCCTGATATTCTTCCCCTTCCGGCAATTCAGGCATCATGTCGCTGGCGTGAATAAAACCTGTTCGTTCAAGGCCGATTTCAACAAATGCAGCTTGCATTCCCGGTAACACACGAACAACTTTTCCACGATAAATATTGCCGACATAACCTTTGCCATAACTGCGTTCCAGATAAAATTCCTGAACCACACCGTTTTCAACCAGCGCTACGCGGGTTTCAACCGGAGAAACATTAACCAGAATTTCTTCACTCATATTTAACTCTTGATTCCAATTTTTATTCCGAGCATTTGTTAACTTTGAGTATTTGTTGATTGCCACACCGGGATATCAAATTCGGCAAATAGTTTGCAACACACTTCTATCGGTAAACCCACAACATTGGAGTAACTACCTTGAATCGATTGAACAAATACTGCACCTAATCCCTGTATTGCGTAACCACCCGCTTTATCGCCAGGTTCACCCGTCTTCCAATAGGCTTTTATTTCTGTTTCTGTTAACTGACGAAAAGTCACCTGGGTGACTGAATAATCTGTCAGGCATTTTTCAGGTGATACCAGTGCAACAGCCGTGATCACTTGATGAGTCCGACCAGACAAGTGGCGTAACATTTCCGCTGCATTGGCTTCATCTACAGGTTTTTCGAGAATTTCACCATCAAGAACACCCAGGGTGTCTGCACCCAAAACCGGTGCCAGATTACGCCCTTCCTGCTGAATCCTGGCCAAACCTGATTTTGCCTTTTCCAAAGCCAGACGCTGAACATAATGAATAGCAGGTTCGTCCGGCTTCCTCTTTTCTTCAACATCTGTACGAACCAGCTGATGTTGAACACCTATTTGTTGTAATAACTCACGACGACGCGGAGACGCAGATGCCAGATAAATATTGATTGTCATCTCCTGTTCCCATCAATTTATTGTTGAAAAACGCGTAATTTTTGACCCGAAAACACCAACAAAAATCTCACCAATGGCCAGCATAATGCACTGGCAATTGCAGAATAAATGAAACTGACTCCAGCCAAAGGACGCCCGGCCATTCCTTGCACCCAGTTATCAGTAAGTTGGGCAATAGAAATCATCACAAACATAGCAAGCATTTGTTTGATTAAATTGAAGTTACGTAAACGTTGATAGGAAAATAAACAAAAATAAGACACCAGAATAATGCCCAGACTGTGCTGGCCAAAGGGAGTGCCTTCCAGTAAATCCTGAAACAGACCCAAAGCACAAAGTGATGTAAGACTGATATTGAATGGCAGAATAACGACCCAATAAATGGACACCATCAAAACAAATTCCGGTCTCCACCAACGCCACTCCATAGGCAAGGGGTAAACCGACAACAACAGCGCCATCAGAAAACTGGTAAACATCAAAATATATAAATTCAGTGCGGAGGCGTGCATTTAACCTCCACTCAAGGTGTCACTGATCGGGTAACGGGCTCTTCCTGATCGATTACATCTCTTGCAGATTCAAACACCAACAACAGATGTCGGCTGCGATCCAGTCTTGCCATGGGTTTTGCGGTAACCGTTAAAAACGCTTTCGCGGGATCACGAACAACCTGTTCAACCTGAGCAACCGGATAACCTACCGGAAATCGCTTGCCCAATCCGGAACTGACCAATAGATCACCCACACGAATATCGGTATTAGCGGGGACATGACGCAAACTCAATCGATTCATATCACCCGTACCTTCCGCTATGGCTCGCACGTCATTGCGATTGACCTGTACCGGGATAGCATGGGTTGCATCAGAAATCAGCAGAACCGTACTGGATGCAGAACTGACCTCGGTAATTTGCCCCATTAGACCGAAGGCATCCAGAACCGGCTGACCTTTAAAAACCCCGTCTTGAGTTCCTCGATTAATAATGACTTGATGACTCAAAGGGTTAGGCGAAACGCCAATCAATTCAGCAATCACCACCGTTTCCTGCAGTAAATTACTGGCATTCAATAGTTGTCGTAAACGTACGTTTTCCGCAGCCAAAGCTGCCATCTGCTGGGATTTTCGTTGCAGAATCAGCACCTGAGCGTTCAGTGCCTCATTTTGGGATTGCAGATCTTCCGGAGAGTCGGTCGCATTATCGACCCAGTGACCAACACGCCTGGGGATATCGGTCACTTTGTAGAAGGGAGTGATCAGAGGGCTCAGTTTCTCTCTCACTATGTCCAGTTTGTCTGTGTATAAACTCACTACAACCAACCCTACCATGATCACAATCAGGATAAATGCACGGCTGGTAACAGAGGATCCACGACTAAAGAGCGGTTTGATAGCAAGGCCCTCTTTTGAAATCAGGACGAGAGCAGATCAATATTGCGTTTATCTGTCATCTCAAGCGCCATACCACCACCACGAGCCACACAGGTCAGCGGGTCTTCCGCCACTATAAATGGCAAACCGGTTTCATTAGCTAACAGACGATCCAGATCACGCAAAAGCGCACCACCTCCCGTCAATACCACACCGCTTTCGGCGATATCGGAAGCCAATTCCGGTGGTGATTGTTCCAATGCACTTTTCACTGCCTGAACAATGCCGGCCAAAGGTTCTTGTAAAGCTTCCAGCACTTCATCGCTGGTCAAGGTAAAACTGCGCGGCACCCCTTCTGCCAGGTTGCGGCCACGCACATCAATTTCACGAATTTCACTACCTGCAAACGCACAACCAATTTCTTGTTTGATGCGCTCGGCAGTCGCTTCACCAATCACACTGCCGTAGTTACGACGAACGTAGTTAACAATGGCTTCGTCAAAACGATCGCCGCCGATACGA
This sequence comes from uncultured Cellvibrio sp., assembly GCA_965650675.1. Taxonomy (GTDB): domain Bacteria; phylum Pseudomonadota; class Gammaproteobacteria; order Pseudomonadales; family Cellvibrionaceae; genus Cellvibrio. The sequence continues at coordinate 59,549 of CBFGPN010000003.1, read as the reverse complement.
ACAGAATCAGAATAGACCACGCCATTTAATGAGATAACCGCAATTTCAGTAGTACCACCACCAATATCGACCACCATGGAACCACTGGCTTCCGATACTTTCAGACCAGCTCCAATTGCTGCTGCCATAGGTTCATCAATCAATCGCACTTCACGCGCACCGGCGCCCAATGCTGATTCACGAATCGCACGCTTTTCAACTTCGGTGGATAAACAAGGAACACTGACAAGAACACGGGGAGATGGGTTGAACCAGGAATTTTCATGCACTTTGCGGATAAAGTGTTGCAGCATTTTTTCAGTCACCTGAAAGTCGGCAATCACGCCATCCTTCAGCGGACGAATTGCCGTTATATTGCCAGGGGTACGACCCAACATTCGCTTGGCCTCAACTCCCACAGCTTCGACAATTTTGGTGCCATTATGATGACGAATGGCGACCACAGATGGCTCGTTAAGGACAATGCCACGACCACGAACGTAAATCAGTGTATTCGCAGTACCCAGATCAATCGATAAGTCGTTGGAAAATGCTCCACGCAGAAGTTTTAACATGACAGGAAAGGACCTTAAAAATTAGGTTGGATCAACATTAAAAATAAGCCGCGCAGTATATGTGAAAAAGCCCAAATTAGCTGCGCGATTTTTTATTGCCTGCACTCTAACAATCACGGGGATTCAGAGCAAGGCGCAAGTGTGATACCTTGTGCGCCTTTTTTAACTTATCTCTTTTTAACTTCTCCCTCTGTTCGGAGCACCGCGAATGGCAATTGAATCTTCTGACATCGCTAAACTGGCAAAGTTAGCCCGCATTGAAATAAATGATGCCGCGGCTCAGGAAGCAGCCAAAAGTATTTCTGATGTTTTAGCCTTGGTCGATCAGCTTCAAGCGATTAATACCGATGGCGTTTTACCCATGGCACATCCTCTCGATGCTGTACAAAAATTGCGCCCCGACGTGATTAGCGAAACCAATCAACGCGAAGCATTTCAATCTATAGCACCAGCAACTCAGGATGGTTTGTATTTGGTGCCGAAGGTGATTGAGTAATTTGTATTGCCCTCACCTAGCCCTCTCCCAAGGGGAGAGGGGACGAACTCCCTACTTTATTTAGTACGTAGTTCAATCAATTCCCTCTCCCTCCGGGAGAGGGTTAGGGTGAGGGAATAAATTTAAAATTTATCAAAAATTTTCAGGAAATATTGAATGCATCAATTCACCATTGCCGAGCTGATAAAAGGTCTACGTAAGAAAGATTTTTCCAGCGTCGAAGTCACACAACATTATCTGGATCGCATCGCGCGTCTTGATAAAACCTACAACTCTTACATCACAGTGACCAACGAGATTGCATTGCAACAAGCAGCAGCGGCAGATAAACGTTTGGCCACTGGTACTGCGCCTGCACTCTGCGGTGTGCCGATTGCGCATAAAGATATTTTTTGTACCACCGGTGTGCGTACATCTTGCGCATCCAAAATGCTCGATAAATTTATCGCGCCTTACAACGCCACTATCGTAGAAAATTATTTGGATTCCGGTGTGGTGATGCTGGGTAAAACCAATATGGATGAATTTGCCATGGGTTCATCTAACGAAACAAGTTGGTATGGCCCCGTGAAAAACCCATGGGCAACTGATTGTGTTCCTGGTGGATCTTCCGGTGGTTCAGCAGCAGCAGTCGCTGCACATTTAGCACCGGCAGCAACTGCTTCTGACACCGGTGGTTCGATTCGTCAACCCGCTGCCCTGTGCGGATTAACCGGAATTAAACCCACTTACGGTCGCGTATCGCGTTGGGGCATGATTGCCTTTGCTTCCAGTTTGGATCAAGCAGGAATTTTATCGCGCACAGCAGAAGACGCCGCGATTTTATTAAACGACATGGCGAGCTACGATGCAAAAGATTCAACCTGTGTTGAACGCGATGTGCCGGATTACACCGCTGATTTAAACAAACCGTTAAATGGTTTGCGTATTGGTGTACCGAAAGAATATTTCGGTGAAGGATTAAATCCAAAAACGGCTGCGCTAATTGAAGATGCAATCAAAGTGTACGAAAAACTCGGCGCCACTATTCACAGCGTCAGCTTGCCGCACACACATCTTTCTGTTCCCGCTTATTACGTGATTGCACCGGCAGAATGTTCTGCCAACTTGTCGCGTTTTGATGGTGTTCGTTACGGTCATCGCTGTGACAACCCGAAAGATTTAAATGATCTCTATATGCGTTCACGCAGCGAAGGTTTTGGTGCAGAAGTGAAGCGTCGTATTTTAGTGGGAACTTACGCTTTATCTGCCGGTTATTACGATGCCTATTACAGCAAAGCACAAAAAGTTCGCCGCTTGATCAAGCAGGACTTTGTTGAAGCTTTCAAAACGGTTGATGTGATTCTAGGCCCAACATCGCCATCACCTGCATTTCAATTTGGATCCAAAACCAAAGATCCGGTTGCTATGTATTTGGAAGATATTTACACCATCGCTACTAACCTTGCGGGTTTACCAGGGCTTTCAATTCCTTGTGGATTGGTGGATAACAAGCCGGTTGGTTTGCAATTAATCGGAAATTTCTTTGCGGAGTCGCAATTGTTAAATGTTGCGCATCAATTCCAGAACGCAACCGAATTTCACAAACAAACAGCACCGAATATTGAATAAACACAATGTGTAGGTTGGAAGAGCGAAGCGACTTCCGACAGATTTTCGAAAATGTCGGAAGTCGCTTCGCTCTTCCAACCTACAGTTAATATGAAATGAGAAAAAATTTATGCAATGGGAAACTGTAATCGGGTTGGAAGTACACGTACAACTCGCGACCAAAACCAAAATTTTCTCCGGCGCCAGCACTGCATTTGGTGCTGAGCCTAACACTCAAGCTTGCGCAATTGATTTGGCATTACCCGGCACTTTACCAACACCTAATGCCGAAGCTTTTCGCTTTGCCACCATGTTTGGTTTGGCAGTGAATGCAGAAATCGGCAAGCGCTCAGTCTTTGAACGTAAGAATTATTTTTATCCTGATTTACCCAAAGGTTATCAAACCACACAATTAGCCGAGCCGATTGTCGGTGCAGGCTATGTGGATCTCGAACTCGAAGGCGGTCGTACCAAACGTGTTCGCATTCACCACGCACATCTGGAAGAAGATGCGGGTAAATCCTTGCACGAAGATTTTGCCGGCATGAGCGGAATTGATTTAAACCGCGCAGGCACACCCTTAATCGAAGTAGTCACCGAACCCGATATGCGCAGCGCCGAAGAAGCGGTTGCTTTCGCCAAAAAATTGCACTCAATTGTCACTTCACTGGAAATTTGCGATGGTGAAATGTCGCAAGGCTCAATGCGTTTTGACGTGAATATTTCGGTAAGACCAAAAGGTCAAGAAAAACTCGGCACCCGCACCGAAACCAAAAACCTTAACTCGTTTAAATTTATGGAAGAAGCCATAGAGTTGGAAGTGGAACGCCAGATTGAAGAAATTGAAAGCGGTAGAAAAATTATTCAGGAAACTCGCTTGTACAACGGCGACACCAAAAAAGCCCGCAGCATGCGCAGCAAAGAAGACAGCAACGATTATCGCTACTTCCCCTGCCCTGATCTGCTACCAGTAATTCTGGATGACGACTATATCGAATCCGTTCGCAAACAAATGCCGGAATTGCCCGAAGCCAAACGTGTTCGTTTTGTTGAGCAATACGGTTTAAGTGAATACGATGCGGGTCAGTTATCGGCTGATAAAAATATTGCAGCATTTTTTGAAAAAACTGCACAGATTTCACAAGACGCCAAATTATCCGCTAACTGGGTGCTGGGTGATCTTGCTGCCTATTTAAATAAAACTGAACAAACCATTATTCAATCGCCCATTACGCCTGATTTGCTTGCAGGCTTGATTAAATGTTTGAAAGACGGAACCACTACCAGCAAATTGGCGAAGCAAGTATTTGAAGCCATGTGCAACGGCGAAGGCGACGCCATCACCATCATCGAAGCCAAAGGACTCAAACCGGTTTCTGACACAGGCGCACTGGAAAAAATGATTGATGAGGTCATAGCGAAAAATCCACAACAAGTGGAAAACTATCGCAGTGCAGACGAAAGCAAACGTCCAAAAATGCTGGGGTTCTTTGTTGGTCAGGTGATGAAAGCCAGCCAGGGACAAGCGAATCCGCAGACATTGAATGAATTGTTATTGAAGAAATTGAATGGGTAAAGCCCTCACCCTAACCCTCTCCCAAAGGGAGAGGGGATTTTACTCCCAACGTAAAAAGACCTTCTTAATTACGGAGTAAAATTATTCCCCCTCTCCCTCTGGGAGAGGGCTGGGGTGAGGGAAAATTGTTTGCCTAAAAAACTAAATTGAAGTGAGATTTAAAAATGAGCCTACGCAAAGACAAAGAAAAAGTTCTCGGTGAAATTTTTACTGAGGATAAAATCAAAGTATTTTTTGATTACACGCCACCAGCAGGAGTTAACGGAGATTATCACCTGCTGGAAAAAGCTTATCGCGGAATGCGCGGTGAAAATTTTGCTACTTTTTTGCAAATGTTTATCACCGAAGGCAGAGACATAAACGCAGTGGGTCCTGAAGGTAAAACTTTATTGCAAGTGATCAAGACCCATCGCAATGGCGAGGAATATGCACTTGCATTAGAAGCAGTTGGTGCAAAATAAATAATTGATGGATTGCAGACACACATGTGTCTGCAGTTATCATTAATCCAACTCCACAAAGTTGGTGCGATTTCTGCCCTGATACTTTGATAAATAAAGGGCATTATCAATTTTACGGTACATAAAATCAGAACTGATCGGCGATGAAGTAATACCAAAACCACAAGAAACTGTGACTCTGTTAAATGGTTGGTTGGCTGCGTGAGGAATTGCCAATGACTCTATTGATTGTCGAATATTCTCAATCATAGCCAGCATATCTTCGGGGTTGCGTCCGACAATTTTTATAAAAAACTCTTCACCACCAACCCTGAATCCAACATCACTGGAGCGCTGTAGCAAATCATTAAGCACATCACCTATGGACCGCAATACATCGTCGCCAGCAGCATGGCCATAGGTATCATTGAATAATTTGAAATGATCTATATCCATCAATGCAACGCCCACCAATGCATCAGGAGATGCCTGATCCGTCAGTGATGCGAAATGCAATTCAAAGGTGTTGCGATTCCATAGCCCGGTCATGGAATCAATATGACTGTACTTGGCATCCGTGATATCCGTAAAAATCCACAAACGTATTTGCCCATGATCAGCATCATCAAACGCCGTAGTACGACGACGAAAAACCCTGCCATCTTTGAGTAAAATTTCATCTTCTACTTTTTTATTGGTCAGATGTAACTTTTCGATTAATTCAACAAACCCTGTGGGATCAATCACTTTTTCCAGGGCATAACGCATGATTGCAGGGCCTTCTTCCTGCAAATTCACATCCAATGGAATGCCCCACAATTCACGAAATCTGATATTGGTGTACAACATTTTGCGCTGATCTGTGACAATAAGAACACCATCAGGAAGAGCATCCAATACACTTGTCAGCAAGTGATTTGAAATTGAAAGAATACTCATAGTTACTATGTGATCCCACACTGAATGACTTGATCGAATTGAGCCGATTATAATCAAACTGACTGTAGAACAAACAGCACTTCAATGCTAAATTCAGAAGTCGATCTGAAACACTTACAAATTTATGACAAATTACCGTTATTCAAACATGGTTCTGACTGCAAGTTTAGTATCGATATTGATATTACTGCTGTCTTTTCTTGGCCCGCAACAGTTTCAACAACTGACGACCCATTCAGGGATATTGGAAAATCGGGAATATTGGCGATGGCTAAGCTGTAACTTTGTCCATTTTGGATGGATGCACAGCTTAATGAACCTGATTGGTTTTTTATTAACATCTCTGATTCTTTTTTATTTTTTTCCTGTGAAAAAATTTTTATTACTGCTGTTATTCTGCTGTTTAATCGTCGGTACGGGCATCTTCATTATCAGCCCTGAAATGCAATACGCAGGATTCTCGGGCACTATACATGGACTATTAATAGCCGGATGTTTTTATGCAAAAGAACATCCCGTCTGGAAAAGAATTGTAGTGTTTATTGGTGTAGTCATAAAAATTATTGATGAACAACTCTTTACGAATGATCTTAATCTGCTGCACAGTTTCTTACCTGTCCCTGTCGCAATTGATGCGCATCTTTTAGGTGCATTGGCAGGCTTATCTTTTGTTCTTCTCGATAAAATGCTGCAACAACTGACATTATTAAATCCAAAATAAGGAGTCATCCACATGAAAGGTTCACCGGAACAAGCTTTACAGTATTTTGTTGAAGGTTCGAAAATTATTTTCAATCCTGGATTCCGTCGTTTTATTTTTATTCCCCTTTGCGTCAACCTGTTGATATTCATCGCACTCACTTTTGCTTTTTACTACAAATTCAAAGACTTTATTGACTACGTTTTGGAAGCACTTCCATTTTGGCTGGATTGGCTGATCTGGTTAATTTGGCCATTAGCAGTGTTTTTATTCCTGATGGCATATGGATACAGCTTCAATATCATCACCAATATTATTGCAGCGCCTTTTTATGGATTACTCGCTGAAAAAATTGAAACTCACATTACCGGAAACTCATTGCCGGAAGAACCCTGGGGACAATTGATTCCTCGCACTTTTCAACGTGAACTGGTCAAGTTATTTTATTTTGTAACACGAGGGATATTGATATTGATTCTGATAGTCGGTTGTTTTTTTATTCCGGGATTAAATTTTTTAGTGGTTATTCTGGGCGGCATATGGAGCTGTTGGTGTATGGCGGCACAGTACTCTGATTACCCTGCAGATAACCATCAACTCAGTTTTCAGGAACTGCGAAACAGGTTAAACCAAATACCACTCACCAGTTATTCTTATGGTGGAATCATTTTACTGGGCAGCATGATTCCTGTATTGAATATTATTGTTACCCCGATTGGCGTAGCAGGTGCAACTGTGATGTGGGTAAAGGAATTACGTTTTCTGGAAAAACCGCAAACGAACCACCAACAAAAATAATACCAGGCAACCAAATACAACAGCATCAACATAACTGGATCGCACTTGCATAAGGACGTGCAACCAGGCCAATATCGCAATCAAGTAGATGCTTTTATGTAATAACAACCAATTCTTTCCCAGTTTTTTCATCATAGCTTGTGTTGAAGTTACTCCCAACATAATCAGTAAAACCACCGCAGGCAAACTGACCAATATATAAGGCCGTTTTACTAACTCATCATCAAACCGCGAAAATTCCCACCCCAATACAAACCATAAAAAAGATGTGAGATGCAACAAGGCATAAAATAAAGTGAATAAACCCAACATGCGTCGATGTACCTGCAACCAACGAAAATGAAAATATGCAAACTTAACCATACGTTTAAGCGGCGTTACCGCCAGAGTAATTAATAAAAAATAAAATGCCCAATTACCAGTAAATAACACAATCGTTTTTGCAGGATCTGCGCCCAAATCATTGGTTAATATTTTATAGGCGATAAACCCGAGAGGAATTAGAGACAATATAAAAATTAATATTCTTCGAAGAATGATTGGCATATTGATACTTTACATTTTGGCAAGGCAGAGAATTGGGTTAGAACATTTAATAAAATTTTTTCAAATCCATGTTTTTATAAAGATGTGACACTTCTTCTGCGTAACCATTAAACATAGTTGTTTCAACAATATTAGGCTTCAACAAACCACTGGGTAGACGTCTTTCTTTGGCTTGACTCCAACGAGGATGATCAACCTGTGGATTTACATTCGCATAAAAACCGTATTCATCGGGTGCCAGAATATTCCATGTGGTTTTCGGTTGTTTTTCAGTGAATTCTATTTTGACTATGGATTTAATACTTTTAAATCCATATTTCCAGGGCACCACCAAACGCAAAGGCGCACCATTTTGATTCGGCAACACTTTTCCATACAAACCAACCGCCATCAAACTTAATGGATTCATGGCTTCATCCAAACGCAACCCTTCACGATAAGGCCAATCAATTGTACTGAATTTACTTGCTTGCCCTGGCATTTCATCAGGGCGCTCCACGCTAACAAAAGATAAATACCTGGCAGAAGATTTTGGCTCAACCATTTTGATTAATTCAGCCAGTGAAAAACCAATCCAGGGAATTACCATTGACCAGGCCTCTACACAACGCAAACGATAAATTCTTTCTTCCAATTGCATCTTTGAAAGAATATCTTCCAGTGTGTAATTTCCCGGTTTATTGACTTCGCCCGAAATATTCACCGACCAGGGAAAAGGCTTGAATTTATGTGAGTTTTCAGCAGGATCAGTTTTCTCATAACCAAACTCATAAAAATTATTGTGGCCTGTAACATGCTCGTAAGGTGTCAGTATTTCCTTATTTTGTTGGTTATCGGATTTTGCAGAATTGATTTTTTGTTTTAACCATTCAGGGGCAGGTAAGTCTACACTTGCAATCTGCGATGGCGAAGCTGATAGCGAACTGGATAATGCCAATCCACCGACGGCTACACCTTTGAAAAACTCACGGCGAGCCATATAAATTGCTTCAGGTGTTATATCGTTTTCTGTCAACGCAGGGGTCTTTTTAATTAACATATGCACCTCGATTGGCGGTAATACACATTGAGACGCCTGACACCAAAAAATGTTACAACCAAATATTTTTTTATTTTGTTTTAGATGTGTATTTACCCGTAGACTCACGCACCACAATAATCGAACTTAGAATGCTTGCGGGCAATTGCACATCTTTACCTTTAATCTGCTTTAACAAAAGATCCGTTGCTTTCTTTGCCATATGGCGAATCGGTTGACGAATAGTGGTCAATGCTGGCCAAAGTTGATGGGCAACTGGCGTGTCATCAAAACCACACACAGAAATTTGTTGTGGAATTTTTAAACCCAACTGATGGGCGACCATAATAACTCCAGCCGCCATATTATCAGTTGCTGCAAAAATTGCCGATGGCCTTTGCTCGAGCAATAACAAACGTTTGGCAGCTGCCTCACCCGATTCAAAACTATTATCACCCTGTTCAATTAAAGTTTTATCAATGGCAATTTGATTTTCAATTAGCGCCGCTTTATATCCCTCCAACCGCAAGGAAATTGCGTGATGATCGGGATGTCCTGCAATAAAACCAATTCTGGTATGACCCAATGCAATGAGTTGACAGGTCATATCGTAAGACGACTCCTGATCATTGGTTTCCACGTAAGGTGTGAATGATTTATTTTCTGTAGGTGCAACTCTCACCACCGGAATATTTAATTTTCGCAGACTGCTGATCACTCCCATATGATCTGATATAGGAGGAGTCAGCATTACTCCATCAATGCGTTTTTCCAAAATAAAATCGGTAATATCTTTCACTAAGTTTTTGTCTCTATATATGGCAGGGTGCACAACCAGCTCATAACTTTGCGGACGACATACTTCCAAAATACCTTCCTGCAATTCCAACACATAATGATCACTGGGACTGCCATACACCAGAGCCAATACAAATGATTTATTTCCAGCAAGGCTACGCGCAGAAAGATTGGGACGATAATTTAACGTCGCAATCGCTGCTTCTACCTTTTCACGAGTACCGGTTCGCACATTAGGCTCATTATTAACTACGCGGGAAACGGTCTTTATTGATACTCCAGCCAATTCTGCCACGTCATCTATAGTTGCTTTAACCATTTCATTTGCCAATTCAGTTAATAATTCGAAAAATAAAACACAATAGATCAGCCGATTTTATCAATGACCCGGGTTCCAACGTTCATATCGTTTTTGATCTTTTTTTTGACTTTCAACCCAAACAGCACCTGACTCGGTAATTTCTTTTTTCCAAAAAGGCGCATGGGTTTTCAAGTAGTCCATAATAAACTCGGTAGCGCTGAAAGCATCCTCCCTATGTACGCTTGTCACACCAACAAATACTATCTGCTCATAAGAATTTATCTTGCCAATTCGATGCACTATTCTGGCCAGATTAATATTGAAACGAACGGCTGCTTGCTGAAGAATAGATTCCAAAGCTGACTCTGTCATCCCCGGGTAATGCTCAATCTGCAAACCCAATATTTTCTTATCCGCTGCAACATCCCTCACTCGCCCGACAAATGTGACTATCGCACCGGAGAGCTCATCCTGCTCAAGCAATTGTTGATATTCCGTTTGCAAATTGAAGTCTTCCTCCTGAACTGACACACTGAGTTTCATTTCAGCCTCCTGTAACAGGAGGAAAAAACGCGACTTCATCACCCGGGTTTACCAAATTCTCAAAATGCGCATGTTGTTTGTTGATTGCAACCAGTAAATTTTTTTTCATCAACTCCGTCTCCCATGCAGGATACTGTTTAATAATTGCGAAACGTAACTCAGCCAAAGATAGCGACTCGTCAAAGGGCATTTCAATTTGACTCCTACCCAACACCTCTCGCAACCTTGCAAAAAAAAGAATTTTAATCATGATGAAATTTCCCGATTAACATCACCACCTTGCCCACCTGTTTTTTCAACCAGCTGAATTGAAGTAATTACCATATCTTTATCTATGGCTTTACACATGTCATATATTGTTAAAGCTGCAACACTCACCGCAGTCAAGGCTTCCATTTCCACACCGGTTTGTCCGGTTAATTTGCAATAAGCAAATACATCAACTGATCCTGCTTGTAAATTTAACTCAAAATCAACTGCAACTTTACTCAACGCAAGTGGATGACAAAGTGGAATTAAATCTGCGCATTTTTTTGCAGCCTGAATACCCGCTATTCTCGCTACTGATAATACATCGCCTTTTTTTAATTGATTCTGTTCAATTTGGTGCAACGTTGGCATACTCATTTTGACACGACCAAAAGCTTTGGCTTCACGCAAGGTAAAATCTTTTGCACTCACATCTACCATGGATGCTTTGCCTTGTTGATCTATGTGAGAAAGCTTCATAACCGGTTACCTAAATATAAAATCTACTCGATCCCGTATAGCCCGAGCTTGCCTGGGGATTTTTAGTTATCATAGCAGCCTGAATTTTTCCGTCACGAATATTATGACTCATTCTATGACCCACCGTTTTTGCCTGGCTCCCATGATGGATTGGAGTGATACCCATTGCCGGTATTTCTGGCGACTGCTTACACAAAAATCAGTTCTTTATAGTGAAATGGTCACTACCGGTGCTTTAATTCATGGTGATCAAAAGCGTTTTCTCGATTTCAATACTTGTGAAAACCCGTTGGCATTACAACTTGGCGGAAGCAATCCCAAGGATTTGGCTTTGTGTGCACGAATGGCCGAAGATTGGGGCTATGACGAAGTGAATCTGAATTGTGGCTGCCCCAGTGATCGGGTGCAGAATAATATGATTGGTGCCTGTTTGATGGCGGAACCGGAATTGGTCGCAGAATGTATTGCTGCTATGCGAAATGCCGTTTCAATTCCAGTGACAGTCAAACATCGTATTGGCATCGATTATCAGGATGACTATGAGGACATGGCAACTTTTGTTTCAACTATTTCCGCAACCGGTTGCAAAACGTTTATTGTGCATGCACGTAAGGCTTGGCTAAAAGGGCTAAGCCCTAAAGAAAATCGTGAGATCCCACCACTGGATTACAACAAAGTAATTCAATTAAAAAATGAATTTCCACATCTCAATATTATTATCAATGGCGGCATTACTAATCTGCATCAATCGAAAACTTTGTTGAATAATGTGGATGGCGTTATGGTTGGGCGAGAGGCTTATTCCAACCCTTATATGCTGGCTGAAGTCGATCAGCAATTATTTGCCGATACAAAACCAGTCATTTCACGCGCAGAAGTTTTTGAACTATTTATTGAATATTGCGCAGATAATCTAGCAAAAGGAATTAAATTAAGCCACATGACGCGGCATGTATTGGGCCTGTTTCAAGGACAACCCGGTGCACGTATTTTTCGACGGATCTTAAGTGAAAAGGCACCAAGAGCTGATGCAGGGATAGAGGTTCTTATTGAAGCTTATGATGCAATTAAAAACACCAGGGTCATTCATGAAGGCAATTAGCGATTAATACTTTCATTAACACGATCGCGCATTTCTTTTCCAGGCTTGAAGTGTGGAACATACTTACCTTCAAGAGTTACTGACTCTCCTGTTTTAGGATTTCTACCGACGCGCGGTGCGCGATAGTGCAGAGAGAAACTGCCAAAACCACGAATTTCAATTCGCTCACCTTTTGCCAACATATCAGACATATAATCCAATAACAGTTTCACTGATGCCTCGACATCTTTAATGGGCAATTGATTTTGCTTTTCAGTGATATATTCGATTAACTCTGATTTGGTCATGGTGGTTCCTCTTTTTTATTGCTTGAACAAACGATTGGAAACTGCCAAAACAAAACGGGGAATCTTTGCGGATTCCCCGTTTTTCAAAGATTACTCTTTGCTTTGCATTTGCGCTTTAATCAAATCGCCCAAAGTAGTCGGAGCTGCTGCTTCGGCTGTTTTGGTTGAATGTTCTTTGACTGCAGCTTTTTCATCTTCAACGTCTTTCGACTTGACAGATAAATTGATGCTACGATTTTTGCGATCAACGGCAATAATTTTCGCTTCAACTTCATCGCCAACTTTCAAGATGTTACGAGCGTCTTCCACTTTCTCACGGCTCAATTCTGATGCCTTGAGAGTTGCTTCAACGTCCGGAGCCAAAGTGATTACAGCCGCTTTGGCTTCAACTTCTTTTACAGTACCTTTAACAACTGCACCTTTGTCATTGACTGAAACATATTCAGAGAATGGATCAGTTTCGAGTTGTTTGATACCCAAGGAAATACGCTCACGCTCTGGATCTATTGCCAACACAACAGTTTCCAACTCGTCGCCTTTCTTGTATTTGCGAACGGCTTCTTCGCCTGCTTCATGCCAGCTGATATCTGACAAGTGAACCAGACCATCAATGCCGCCATCCAAACCAATGAAGATACCGAAATCAGTGATTGATTTGATTTTGCCAGTGATCTTGTCGCCTTTGGCGCAAGTACGAGCAAATGCATCCCATGGGTTTTCTTGACATTGTTTCAAGCCAAGAGAGATACGACGACGCTCTTCGTCGATATCCAATACCATAACTTCAATTTCATCACCCAATTGAACCACTTTGGATGGATGAATATTTTTGTTGGTCCAATCCATTTCTGAAACGTGGATCAAACCTTCAACGCCTTCTTCCAACTCAGCGAAACAGCCATAGTCAGTCAGGTTGGTCACTTTAGCTTTCGCACGAGCGCCTTCCGGGTAACGCTTGGTGATAGCTACCCATGGATCTTCGCCCAATTGCTTCAAGCCCAGAGAAACGCGGTTACGATCACGATCAAACTTCAATACTTTAACGTCGATCTCTTGACCGACTTCTACGATTTCACCTGGATGCTTGATGCGTTTCCACGCCATATCAGTGATGTGCAACAAACCATCTACGCCGCCCAGGTCAACGAATGCACCGTAGTCGGTAAGATTTTTAACAACACCTTTAACTGCTTGACCTTCTTGCAGGTTAGCCAGTAATTCATCGCGCTCGGCAGAGTTGGATTGCTCCAGAACTGCACGACGGGAAACCACTACGTTGTTACGTTTTTGATCCAACTTAATGACTTTGAATTCGAGCTCTTTGCCTTCGAGATGAGTGGTTTCGCGCACAGGGCGAACATCTACCAATGAACCGGGAAGGAATGCACGAATGCTGGCAACATCAACAGTGAAACCACCCTTGACCTTACCATTGATAACACCTTTGATAACTTCTTCAGCGGTATGGGCAGCTTCCAGAATTTTCCAGGCTTCAGCGCGCTTGGCTTTTTCGCGGGAGAGTTTGGTTTCGCCGAAACCATCTTCAACACTTTCGAGGGCAACTTGAACTTCGTCGCCAATTTGCAGGGTAATTTGACCCAACTCATTACGGAATTGTTCAGCAGGAATTACACCTTCTGATTTCAAACCGGCATGTACAGTGACCCAATCTTTATCGATATCAATCACTACGCCAGTTACTATGGTACCCGGTACCATATCCACTGTTTTCAAACTTTCTTCAAACAGTTCTGCAAAACTTTCATTCATACTCATGGTATTACCTTCATTGAAAACACAAAGCCGGACATCAGGCTTGTGCATACCGCGCGGCCAGTCATGCGGGTCAGTTAATGATAAGTAGATGGCATCCTCAGGCTGGGGGTTGTTTGCCACTACCGCTGCAGAAAATCTTTCTCTATAAAATCAAAGTCGGACAAATCAGCAGGGGCCGAAGATTAGCAGAATGCCCCTTATCTATCAAGAAGTTAGCGCTATTGTCACTGAATTTCAGGTTTTGTTTAGGCATTTTTCTGGATACAATATTCGAGACAAGACTTTAATATAAAAGTCAAAAAGACCATAATTATTACGGCAATCAACCTTTTCGTTAATTTTTACAGGAAAATCACTGTGGCCAGCAAACTTGAACAACTTAAGCAGTACACCGATGTTGTCGCCGATACCGGCGATATAGAAGCCATGCGTTTATATAAACCACTTGATGCCACTACCAATCCGTCACTGGTTTATAAGGCGGCACAAATGCCGCAATACAAGGATCTTCTTACTGCCTCTATCGCGGCCAGCAAACATTTTAGCAATAGTGCTGAACAATTGAGCGCCGCCGGTGATCATCTGGCTGTTGGCATTGGCATGGAAATTCTGAAAATTATCCCCGGAAAAATCTCCACCGAAGTTGACGCACGCTTGTCGTTTGATACCAAGGCCAGTATTGCCAAGGCACACCACCTGATTGATCTTTATGCCAAAGGTGGTGTCGATAAGTCCCGTGTTCTCATCAAACTCGCCTCTACATGGGAAGGTATTCGCGCTGCGGAAATACTGGAAAAAGAAGGTATTAACTGTAACCTGACGCTGTTGTTCGGATTCAATCAAGCGGCTGCCTGTGCCGATGCAGGTGTGTTCCTCATTTCTCCATTCGTGGACCGAATTCTGGACTGGTACAAAGCCAATACTGACAAAAAAGAATATACCGCTGAAGAAGATCCCGGCGTGCAATCCGTTCGTCATATTTACAACTATTACAAACAACATGGCTATAAAACAGTGGTGATGGGCGCCAGTTTCCGTAATATTGGTGAAATCGAAGCACTTGCGGGTTGCGATCGCTTAACTATCAGTCCACAACTTTTGCAAGAACTGGATCAAAGCCAGGGTGAATTGAAACGCGTTCTGTCACCCGATAACAAAGGCGAAGCCATTACTAAATTAAAAGACACCGAAGCCAGCTTCCGCTTCGCTATGAACATGGATCAAATGGCTAATGACAAATTGGCTGAAGGTATTCGTGGCTTTGTGAAAGATCAACAGGCACTGGAAAAATTATTGAAATCAATGAATTGATTTTTGGACAATAAAACCCCCGGAGAAATCCGGGTTTTTTATAAAACTGAAATAACTTAATTATCTTCCAACATGTGTACCAGATTTTTAAACGTCTCAGTATTTTGCTGATTCAAACTCATTAAAATTTTGTGTGCTTCTATCACACGTTCTTTTATCAATACTTCGTTTTGATCATTACAACAAAGGGATCTACTGGCTGATAAATCAACATCCAAATGATCAACAATACTGAATATATCGGCAAACCCCATACTATGCAGGATGCGATTGATACTGGAATTGGTTGCCAGAATCACAGGTGTGATGTTTCGCTTTTCCTGTCCCAGTAGAGAAATTTTTGCCATAAGCCCAAGCGTGGTGCTGTCAACAGCTTCGGCATCGGATAAATCAAACAAAATCGAAATCAACGCAGGATCTGCCAGCATTGTGTCAATAAATTGATCGAACGATATACAAAATGTAAGGCGCACATCACCCATCAGTTTAATAACATAAACCCCTTGATGATCGGCAACTAATATCTGACCAGGATTCATTAACTTCCTCAATTTTAACCGGGCAATTCTGGCAATCGGGAAATAGACAAAATTGCAATATCATCAGGGTTATCTTGTACCTGATTGATAGATAAAGTATTGCAGACTGATTCCAGACTGCCAGTCGATAAGGATAATTTTTTAAGCAAATCGGCTTCTTTTTCCGCCAAATCTTTTTTATTACACAATTCCAGAACGCCATCTGAAAAACAAATTAATGCAAAATTTTCCGGTAATTGGCGATGATAAATTTGCCATCTGGCATCCTTGAATATTCCTACAGGCTTTCCCTGGCCCTCAAGATACACAGCAGCACCCTGCTCGATTAATACAGGCAAGGGCAAATGGCCGGCAACAACGTATCGCATTTGTCGTGTCTGCGTATCGATAACACCGACAAAAAGAGTTAAGTGATGCCCAACGCGTGTTTCGATCAATTCGCGATTAATCTGCTGCAACATTTGCGCACACCCCATCTCAAAGGAATGATAGTCACTAAACAAACCTTCCTCGCGCACCATGCGGCTAACGACATGCTTCAACCAAATGGTAACGAATGCAGACGAAGCGCCGTGGCCCGATACATCCGCCAAATAAAATGCAAGATAACGCTGTTTGATTTGCGCGTAATCAATAAAATCACCACTTAAAAACAGTGATGGAATAATGGCGTGTTCAATCCTGTAACCCTCCGGTGTTTTGAGACCTTTGGGCATTAATCTACGTTGAACACGGCGACCCGCTGTTTGATCACGCTCCAGCACACGCAGATGTTCACGCAATTCGCGATTAGCTTTTTCCAGTTGTTCGCGGTAACCGGAATCCGGTACAGAGAGCGCTTTTTCAATAGATGAAGCCAACCCCTGCACATCCAAATTGGTCTTCTCAAGATAATCTTTTGCTCCCATACGTAATGCCACCAATAACTCCGATGTCTCCAGAGTGTCGGCAAGAAAAATTACCGGGGGGTTCAATTCTTGTTGTGCTTGTTGAAGTATTGAAATAGCGGATGAATTGGAAAAATGAATATCAATCAGAATCAGATCAGGTAATTGCCTCAATAAATCCGGAACATCCCCGGCATTATGAGCTGTTAATGGATGAAAACCCAATCCCGACAGATCCATGGACAACCGTAACCCAAAGTCTCGGTCATCATCCAAAATCAAAATCTTCTTACCGGATAGGTTCATTTGATCAATTACTGTCAAAAACGTTAGGGTTGCTTCTTGGCATTACGCTCTTGCTTACGTCGCAGTTGAATAAATTCACGCTGCGTCATTTTCTTTTTACGTTCCGCATAAGGATTCTCATTGGTACGGAACTCAATCCGTATCGGTGTTCCATGCAAATCCAAAACTCGACGGAATGTTTTCTCCAGATACTTAACATAATGCCCGGGAATATCCTGAGTTTGGTTACCGTGGATCACAATGATGGGCGGATTATGCCCTCCCGAGTGGGCATAGCGCAATTTTATGCGACGCCCTTGAATCATTGGTGGCTGATGCTCGCGTGTAGCATCCTGCAATATTCGTGTCAGGTAGTGAGTTCCAAACTTGTCTGTAGCAGCCCTGAAAGCCTGTTCAATTGATTTATAAAGATTACCAACACCAGTGCCATGTAATGCTGAAATAAAATGGATGTTGGCAAAATCAACAAATTTCAAACGGCGCTCAATTTCATTTTTTACGTATTGCTTGTGACCATCATCAAGACCATCCCACTTATTCAACGCAATTACCAATGCCCGCCCGGCTTCTATGGTGGTGCCCATCAAATGCAAATCCTGTTCAACCACACCTTCGCTGGCATCCATAACCAGAATGACCACATTGGCATCACTGATGGCTTGCATGGTTTTTACAATTGAAAACTTCTCAACAACAAGGTCAATATTCTTTCGACGCCTGACACCGGCTGTATCAATGATGGTGTAAGGTTTATCAAATCGGGTGTAATTGATGTAAATAGAATCGCGAGTGGTTCCAGGCTCATCAAATACCACAACCCTGTCTTCTCCCAACAGGCGATTGACCAATGTTGATTTGCCAACATTAGGTCTTCCAACCACCGCAATCTTGATACCGGTTGCATCTTCTGACTGAAAATCTTCCGGCAACTCGGGAACATCAGCCAATACTTCTTCCATCATGGACTTCACACCGCGACCATGAGTTGCCGTGGTTGGAAAGACATCGCCCATGCCCAATTCATAAAAAGGTGCCAAGGCCATGTCAGGATCCATTCCATCTATTTTATTGGCCACCAGAAAAGTCTTTTTGTTATTCACACGAAGATGCTGTGCGATGATGTAATCCGCCTGATTCACGCCTTCACGACTATCCAAAATAAACAGCACTATGTCCGCTTCCTGAATAGCAAGAAGTGATTGCCCGGCCATAACACTATCAATACCTTCTTCTTCGCCACTGATACCGCCAGTGTCTATCACAATAAAACGGCGATTATCGATACAACCTTCGCCATATTTTCTATCACGTGTAAGGCCAGGGTAATCAGCAACCAACGCATCACGGGAGCGAGTCAGGCGATTAAACAGAGTGGATTTACCAACATTGGGACGGCCAACCAAGGCAATAACTGGAATCATAATTTCTTCACCAATGGGTTTGGTGTGACCTCTATTAAAGAACAAAACCGGCAAAATACCGGGCCAAGCGTGGGGAATATCTATCCTTGACCAGAATATAGAAGCTAGAATGAAAAGCCAATAGTTTCATACCTTTTCACCGACCACAGGGATATTGATGAAAACCTCTTTCATTTTAGTTTTTATTCTTTTCTTGAGATTTGATTATGCGTACGCTGAAGTCTTCAGATGTTTGAATAGTAATGGCCAACCCATTTTTACTGACAATAAAAGAAAATGCAGTGGCTATGAAAATAGCAACAATCAGGATGATGTCGAAAAAATAGAAGTGAAAAATCACAACATTCATTCACAATTTGGATCTGTTGTCAGCGAGGAATTCTACAACTATGCATTTCGTGAATATCTGCCAATAGAGGGATACTCCATTCCAATCATAGCTGAAAAAAAATTACTGGATACCGCACCAAAAACATTATCCAAAGCTGCCACCAAACTCTCATCCAACATAGACAAAGCTTGTAAAATTTTTACGCAAAGCATTTGCGTTCAATTCGATCAAGTCAATTATTTTTTGTTTACAGGTAATGAATCCCGTACAGGCGGACGACATGGTGGGCAATGGTATTTTCCAAAAAACAATTCCACGTCGCCAAAGTTTGATCATAGTATTGTTATTCGATCCGCTTACGAATATTTGACATACCCGGATGAACTCGCACTCATGTTTGCTATTCATGAACTTAGCCATGCCTACTATTATCTACATTACAATCGTATTTACAAAATGAACATGGATGCATATCAAAATGCACTTAAGAAAAATTTATATACCAACGTCAGAAATAGTTACGGCAAAAATATGGCAAGAGCTTATGCATTAAAAAACGAAAGGGAATATTTTGCAGAATTGGCTAAAATTTACTGGTTCCACAACGATTATTTTCCGTATACAGGAAAAGATCTAAGATTGTACGACCCGGAAGGTTACTTGATGATATCGCGTGCTTTTGTCCTTCAATAAACAATCTGTTAATTACACAATAAAAACGAGATTGTTCATTCCTGAAAAAATTTCAGGAATGAACAATAATTATCACGGCTTCTCTGCTTCTATGGTAAAGGCTATTAATTTGCCCTTATTGTTAAATACATAAAGACGCTCGCCATCAGTCAACATTGGTGCTCTGGCACCTTTGCGCCCCACACGGGTTCTGGCAGCAAACTCGCCATCGGATTGATTTAAGAAATGCAGGTACCCCTTGAAATCCACCACTGCAACGTAATCACCGACAACTTGCGGGGAGTTGAGATTTCGACGCAAAAGTTTTTCATTCATCCAAATTATTTCTCCGCTTGATGCGTTATAACAAACCAATTTTCCATCTGAATGTGCGACAAAAAGCTTATCGCCCTGCACCGCCATATTTTCAGAGGTAGAACCATCTTTAGTCCAAATACTGGAACCGGTTCCTCTGGATATGGCAGTAATTTTTCCCTGATAAGTTCCCACATACAAAATGCCGCCATTGATTAATGGCGAACCATGTATATCAATCATACGCTCCAATTCAGATCGACCTTTGGGCATTGCAACACGTTGATCCCATAATATGGCACCATCATCTGCGTTAAATGCCATTAAACGCCCGTTTGAAAAACCAACATAAACCGTGGTGTCTGTCACTACCGGAGCAGCTGTCCCGCGTAAAGTTAAAACCGGTGGTGGATTATCATAAAACCAACGTCGGTTACCAGTTTTGGCATCGAGAGCAAACAGTTTTCCATTAAGCGTTTGAACTGCCACTATATTGCCGTTGGTATGAGGGGCCGCCAAAACCTCTCCCGGAAGTTGATGACGCCATAACTCTGTACCGTCATCACTATGGAAAGCGACTACTTCACCTGCATAAGTTCCAATTAAAATCAGCCCGTTTTCAACAGCCAAACCTGCACTAACTTGCCAATCGGGATCAACATCTTCCAGATTAAGACTGCTCTTGATCCAACCCCACCAACTTAATTTTGGACGTACGGCTTTCTTGGACCACAGTTTTTTACCGGTTTTACTGTTCATAGCAACCAGTTTTCCGCGGTAATCTATAGCATAAATTTTTTCGCCATCGATTGCCGGAACCAAATAACTAAAACCTTTACTTTGACCTTCACCAATACCTCGTGACCATTCCTTATCTATATCGGCTGTTTCTTCAAAACCTTTCAGATCCATGGGCTCATTTCCGGTTTTCTTTTTAAAAAAAGAACAACCTGACAATCCAATCAACACCAGCAATATGCAAAGGGTCAAGCTCCGACTGGAGACAAATTTCATTGTGCTTTCTCCGCACTCACTTCAACAGAGGGTTGTAATAATTTGAGGTCATCCACTTTCATTTGTAACAACATAAAACGCTCTTGTTGTTGCGGATTGGTTGCCGTCAATGCAGCAGAGTATGACTCGCGTGCTTTATCCAGATCACCTTTCAATTTATAAATATCGCCACGAGCCTCGGAATATTCACTCACCAGTGCTGACGCAGGCTCCAAAGCAATTTGAGCTAAAGCATCATCATAGGATTGTTTGGCTGTAAGTACCTTTGCCAATCGCAAGCGAGTGATTTGCTCGGTAGTAATATCCGGTTTTGTTGTTAAAACCCATTGCAACTCTGCAGCAGCTTCATCCAATTTATTTTCTTCCACTGCAACTTTTGCCAGAAACAATGCAGCTGTTTTTGCGTATAAATCCTTGCGCCCTGATTTAAGTTCTGAAGCTAATTGTTTAGCTAAAGTACGATCAGAATCTGTCATGGTTTTACCCGGTTCCGGATTGATAATTTTAATCAGTTGCTCATAAGTTGCTGACGCTTTTTCCGCTTTGATGCGTTGCTGATCTTGCCACGCACCCCATCCCAAATATCCAGCAATACCAATCACCAAAACTCCAACCACTTTTTTACCGTGATCATTCCACCAGCGCTTCAGTACTTCAAGTTGTTCTTCTTCAGTTAAATGTACACTCACAATAGACTCCTGTTAAGGCTTAATGATTATTCAAAGGATTGCAAATAACGCACAGCATCTGCAATTAATAAAGTTTGTTGCGGAATATCTTCACGCAAATGTTTTATGACCAGCTGACCTGATTTGGCTTCATCTTCACCCAGAATCAAAGCTATTTCAGCACCGCTTTTATCAGCTTTTTTCAATTGGTTTTTAAAATTACCACCACCACAATTCAACATAAAACGTACATAAGGTAATTCGTCACGTAATTGCTCAACCAATTGTATGGCTTGTTCGGTAACGTCTCCAACCGCCACCAAATATACATCTGTTTGTTGACTTAGTTCCGCAGGCAATTCCTGCATTTCCTGAACCAGTAAAACCAACCGTTCCAATCCAATTCCAAAACCAACGGCAGGCGTTGGTTTTCCACCCAACTGCTCAACCAGATTATCGTAACGACCACCTGCGCAAACAGTGGCTTGGGCTCCCAGTTTATCGGTAACCCATTCAAATGCTGTTTTTCCGTAGTAATCCAAACCACGAACCAAACGCGGATTCACCTGATACTGAATGCCGGCAGCATCCAATAATTTTTTTAATCCGGAAAAATGTTGTGCTGATTCTTCATCCAGATAATCCAACAATACCGGAGCGGTATTTAACAAAGCCTGGGTTTTTTGATCTTTGGAATCCAAAATACGCAACGGATTAGTGGTCAACCGACGCTGACTGTCTTCATCCAATTCTGATTGCACTTGTGTTAAATATTCCACCAGTGCCGCTTTGTAATTTGCGCGTGATTCTGCATTTGCCAATGAATTAATCTGTAAAGTTACTGCAGGTAAGACACCTAACTCACGTAAAATTCTTGCACTCAACAATAAAACTTCCGCATCAATATCCGGCCCCTGCATACCAAAGGTTTCAACACCTAACTGATGAAACTGTCGATAGCGGCCTTTTTGCGGACGCTCGTGACGAAACATGGGACCCATGTACCACAAACGTTGCGTCTGGTTATAAAGCAATCCATGTTCTTCACAAGCACGCACACAAGAAGCAGTACCTTCTGGTCGCAAAGTCAAACTGTCACCATTTCGATCTTCAAATGTGTACATTTCTTTTTCAACGATATCAGTTACCTCACCGATAGAGCGTTTGAATAAGTCTGTTGATTCAACGATTGGAAAACGAATTTCCTGATAACTATAACGCTGTAAAATATCGATCAATGTTGATTCCACCAGCTGCCAAATCGGAGATTGCGCTGGTAACAAATCATTCATTCCTCGTATTGCTTGAATTTTTTTCAATTTAAAACCTTACAATTTTTTCAGGCTTGAGCCTTACCCCCTCCCCTGGCAAGGGGAGGGTTAGGGTGGGGTCAGGCTCTCGCAATAATATTTTTTTCCGCCGCATCCAATTCAATTTGTTTTTTCGCTGCTCTTTCACGAATTAAACGTTCGAGATTATCGACCAGATTTTCATTGCTCAATTTCTGGTTGGGTTCGCCATCGATATAAATCAAATTGTTTGGTGTACCACCAGTCAAACCCAAATCAGCTTCTTTGGCTTCGCCTGGGCCATTGACTATGCAACCAATCACTGCAACATCAATCGGTGTTGTAATATCTTCAACACGGGTTTCCAATTCATTCATGGTTTTTATCACATCAAAGTTTTGACGTGAACAACTGGGGCACGCAATAAAATTCACGCCTTTGCTGCGCAAACGCAAACTGCGCAGCATATCCCAACCGACTTTAATTTCTTCAACTGGATCAGCCGCCAGCGACACCCGAATGGTATCGCCAATTCCATCCATCAATAATTGTCCCAAACCAATTGAGGACTTCACTGTACCCGAACGCAAACCACCTGCTTCAGTAATTCCCAAATGCAAAGGCTGTTCAATTAGCCTTGCCAGTTTTCGATACGCCGCAACCGCCATAAAAATATCAGAGGCTTTTACACTGACTTTAAAATTGTAAAAATTTAATGAATCCAGAATTTCAACATGACGCAAGGCCGATTCGACCAGCGCATCCGGTGTTGGTTCACCGTATTTTTTCTGCAAATCTTTTTCAAGCGAGCCTGCATTAACACCAATACGTATTGGAATATTCAAATCGCGTGCTTTATCAACAACAGCTTGAATGCGTTTTTCACGACCAATATTGCCGGGATTAATACGCAAACAATCCACACCCAAATCCGCCACACGTAACGCGATACGATAATCAAAATGAATATCCGCAACCAAAGGTATTGTCACTTGTTTACGAATTTCGCCGAAAGCTTCAGCTGCTTCCATAGTCGGAACTGACACACGCACTATGTCTGCACCCGCCAATTGAATACGACGAATCTGTTCAACAGTCGCAGCAACATCTGTCGTTTCTGTATTGGTCATGCTCTGCACAGAAATCGGCGCATCCCCACCCACGGGAACATTACCTACCATTATCTGGCGGGATTTGCGACGCTTAATCGGAGACTCACAATGCATATTAATTTCCTAACCTGGAACCTACTTTCAACGCCAATACATTGGTACCCAATGTTGGTACCAGTCGGATTTCTTCACCATTCAGTTTCAAACTTACCGCAGGTGAGTTTCCTAACTTCACATCAAACGGCCGTTTACCCGTCAAACTCAGTTGACTGTCTTTTGTTTGGAGTTCCGTTGCCAGCACATCTCCATTGGCATCACTCACTTCAACCCAACACTCATCCCGAAAATAAAACTCCAAGCGATCCTGCGCAGAATTTTGATGGATCCCATTCGGGTTGGGATCAACAATAGCGCCCTCTGAAGATACCGCTGTCGAATCAAAATTTTGAACAGTTTGATCAATAGCAATGCTCTGTTCAGCATCTATTTTTTCAGACAGGGCAACACCTATATTGGAATAATTATCCTGTTTTCGATTATCCAAAAACCAAATAGAAACCAACCACATTAATAACAGTACACCTATTAATACGGCGACTGATTGCCAAAATTTTTTCGCAGATGCTTCTTGTTTCGGCGGCACAAAAACTTCTTTCAATCCAAGAATTTTTGCCTGATTGTCATAAATTGACATTAACTCATTAAGGTCAACCTTAACCAATTGGGCATAAGTGCGTAAATATCCACGAATAAAAGTATCTGAATGCAAACGATTAAACTGATCTGACTCTATTGCCTTCACCTTGGTCAAGGTCATATACAACTCACTGGCAACCTGTTCCTCGGTAAGACCCAGTTTTTCTCTTGCATCACGCAAAATTTTTCCCGGGGAGGAATGGTTAACTTCCGGTGCAGCAGGGTCGAAATCGCTTGTCATTTCAATTCCCCTTATTGGTTCATGAGTGTTTGCCGATACTCCAAATATTCTTTTGAATAAGGATATCGATTTTTCAAAACCAGTACGTAACTGGCTTCTCTATCCTTGTTACCAAACATCCGCTCAAGCCGGATCGCCATTAACAGCGCGCGCGGCGTCTGCTGCCCCAAATTCATAAATTTATCCAAAGATTCTTTTGCTTTTGGATAATCCTGCTCTGAAAAGTAAATACCGGCCAGCTCAATAAAAGGATCGGGAAACCCGGGCTTCAATATAGCTGCATGTTCAAAAGCTGCTTTAGCGCGGGATTTATTACCTAACAATAAAGAAGAACGTCCTACATTAACCAAAGCCGCAGCGCGATCATCAAAATCCAGATTTGCTGCTGCTGCTTCAAATTGCACCAAAGCATCTTCATAACGCTTCAATCCATATAAAAAATAGCCATAATTATTTTCTATGGATGATAAATTTTTATTTTTCTTGATCGCTTTTTTGTAAGTTTCTTCTGCTAATTTATTTTCACCCTCCAACTGGTACACCAATGCCAAAGCACCCAGCACTTGTGGAGAATCTTTATTGATTTCCATGGCTTTTCGAATATGGTGACGTGCCGACTCACGGTTTTTTAACGAGACATATCCTTCTACCAATTGAATATGCTGTTTAAGAGCCTCTTCTTTATCAACAATTCTTCGCTTTCCATCGAGCCTTTCTGTCACACAAGCAGTTAACAACAACCCGCAAAATAAAATCAAAGCAAAACGAAGCAACTGAATTTGATTCATAAAAACTCCGATGATTGCGATCACTGACCAATTATTTTTATTGATTGCACGTCATCGAACTGCGCTCGATAACGTTCACTGCGACGAGTGATATCATTTACCTGCCCTGCCAATTGTCCGCAGGCAGCATCTATATCATCACCGCGAGTAGTTCTAACAGTGGTGATGTAGCCCTCTTCCATTAATATTTCCTGAAATTTGCGCAATGCGTTATTGCTGACACGTTTATAGTTGGAAAGATTAAACGGATTAAATGGAATCAGATTTATTTTTACCGGAATATTACGCAACAGTTCTGCCAATTCCTTTGCGTGATGCGGGCGATCATTCACTTGATCAATCAAGGTATATTCAATCGTAATTTTACGATGGGTATCCGGCATGGCTTCAATATAACGCTTGGCAGAATCCAGTAACATAGCAATCGGATATTTGCGGTTAATTGGTACTAATTCATTACGCAACTCATCATTGGGAGCGTGTAATGAAATCGCCAGACAAGCATCAGTATATTGACTCAGACGATCCAATTGCGGCACAACACCGGATGTACTCAAAGTTACACGACGCTTGGAAATGCCATAGGCATTGTCGTGCATCATCAGATTCATTGCATCGACAACATTGTCAAAATTCAACAGAGGTTCACCCATGCCCATCATCACCACATTGGTGACCATACGCGGCCCGGTGCCACTGAGCTGGCCAAATGATTTGGCTGCAATCCAAACCTGCCCGATAATTTCTGCAGCAGTTAAATCGCGATTGAATCCCTGTTTGCCGGTTGCACAAAAACTGCAATCCAACGAACAACCGACTTGCGATGAGACGCACAGGGTTCCGCGATCACCATCGGGAATATAAACCGTTTCAATCACATTGCCGCCACTGACACGAATTAAAAATTTACGTGTCCCATCTGCAGAGTCAAATTGTTGCACCACTTCCGGCAAACGAATTTCAGCAATATTTTTTAATTTGGATCGTAAATCTTTGCTGACATTGGTCATATCATCAAAGTTGTCGGCACC
Source organism: uncultured Cellvibrio sp. (assembly GCA_965650675.1). Lineage (GTDB taxonomy): Bacteria > Pseudomonadota > Gammaproteobacteria > Pseudomonadales > Cellvibrionaceae > Cellvibrio. Next base: position 32,735 of record CBFGPN010000003.1, on the reverse strand, counting down.
CAATTGGTGAATCCATTTCATCACCTGAATTGCACGAAACTTTTTCTCACCAATGGATTCAAAAAACGCAACGAGTTTGGCTTCAGGCAAACCCATCAAATTGATTTTTTCAGGATTGGCTGCAACTGGAGACAATGAATCACTCATCGCAACAGATTGAATATTGGCAGCCGTTTGACTCATATTAATAACCTGAAAATAATTAACGAACAATCACTTGGTGACTGGCAAAGAAATACGCAATTTCACGTGCAGCAGAAACTGGTGAATCCGAACCGTGAACAGCATTGGAACTAATCTTTGTACCGAACAATGCCCTCAGGGTTCCCGGGGCTGCTTTTGACGGATCCGTCGCTCCCATAATCTCACGATTCAATGCAATTGCATTTTCACCTGACAAAACCTGAACCACCACAGGGCCAGATGTCATAAATTCAACCAGACCATCAAAAAATCCCTTACCTTTGTGCTCTGCATAAAATCCTTCTGCTTCTGCTTTGCTCAAATGCATCATGCACTGGGCAACAATTTTTAATCCTGCTTTTTCAAAACGATCAACAATTTCACCAATATGGTTATCACGCACTGCATCCGGTTTAATAATAGATAGGGTTTGTTCAACAGCCATCGGGGGTCTCCACACCACTTTCAATCGACAAGGACAGGGTTTGTTGGTTCCCGTCCATAAAATTCAAAACCCGCGGATTATACGCAGGTTTACCCGATTTTGTATGGTCTGAAATCGAAAAACTGACAGAAAATTAAAGGCTTGCAGCTATATCTTGAATTCGTTTCACCATGGATTTAAGGCCATTCCCCCGGGTGGAACTTAGATGTTGAAGTAGATCCAATCGAATGAAATAGTCCGCAATATCCACAGATTGTATTTCCGAAGGCGTTTTACCATTAAATGCAGCGAGCACCACAGCCAGTAATCCTTTGACAATAAAAGCATCACTATCCGCCTGAAAATAAAGCCTGCCATCGCGATATTCCTCTACCAACCAAACCTGGCTTTGGCAACCACGAACCAGCCTGTCTTCAGTGTGTAACTCTTCAGCCATGGGCGGCAGCTCTTTGCCCAAGTCGATAATGTACTTGTATCTTTCTTCCCAGGAATCGAAAAATCCCAGAGCTTCTACTATTTCGTCAGCTGTAACATCTACGCCAAATTGGGTCATCAGTAAAACATCCCCGTTGCCAATTGCGCCTCTTCACTCATCATGTGACGGGCCCAGGGTGGATCAAACACCAACTCAACTTTCACTGACTTCACGTTAGGCACCTTACGAACCCTGTATTCAACATCACCCACCAACACCGGACCCATACCGCAAGCCGGTGCTGTCAGGGTCATTTGGATATCAACCTGTTTGGATTCCTGATTAATTTTCACTGAGTAGATCAACCCCAGATTCACCAAATCGACCGGAATTTCGGGATCATAAACTGTACCCAGCGCGTACCAAACCTGATCCTCTGCGATGTTGTCGTCAACCGGCGCCGGGAATTCCAATGTTTCAGATTCGAGCCCCAACTTGTCAGCATCAGTACCGTCAACACGAACCATTTGCCCGTGATACGTCAGGGTGTAATTTCCTCCAAGCGATTGGGTAATGGTGACAAAAGTATCTTTGGGGATGGTCAACGGTGTTCCATCCGGCACACGTCGCGCCGGACAATCTTCCAATGCCACCACCATTCGTCTTTCAGACATAATTAATTCTCTACACTAAAACTTTCACCACAACCGCAATAATCTTTTACGCGTGGGTTCATAAATTTCAACTGACGATTCACACCCTCCATGACGTAATCAATTTCCGTACCGCCCACAATCGATAAACTTTTTGGATCAACCAATAATTCTGCTCCTGATTCCATTTCAATATGCAAATCATCCGGATTCGCTGACTCAACCAAATCGACAACATACATCCAACCGGTACAACCACTTTGCTTCACGCTCAAACGCACTGCTTTTGCATCTTTTTTTTCAATTTCACGTTTGAAATGTGCAGCCGCCGCCGCTGTTACTGAAACAGTTTGTTGGTTGGGATTAAAGGTTTCTACTGACATGATGACCTCCGGTTAATTGCCCTCACCCTGGCCCTCTCCCAAAGGGAGAGGGAACTGTGCCCCACTTTGAAAAAGGGGGGTTAGGGGGGATTTAAAATCTTAAAAATTGCGACCATCTTAAAGCCCTCCCCGCCTCCCTTTTTCAAAGGGAGGTGCCAATCCCCTCTCCCTCCGGGAGAGGGTTAGGGTGAGGGTCACTCACAACAAAAACATTTTCACCTTTTCAATCGCAACAAATAAACGATCAACTTCATCAAAGGTGTTATAAAAACTAAAACTCGCACGCACAGTGCCCGGAATTCCGAATTGATCCATAATCGGTTGCGCGCAATGGTTGCCGGTACGCACAGCAATTCCCTGCTTATCCAATAAGACACCTACATCAGCAGGATGTGCGCCTTCAACCAAAAAACTCATCACAGATGTTTTGTTTGCACTTGTACCAATTAATTTTACGCCGGAAGTTGCTCGCGCTTTTTCTTCTGCATAACGCAAGAGCGCCATTTCATGTGCAGAGGCCGTCTCGCGATCCAGCTGATTCAAATAATCAATCGCTGCACCCAAACCAATTGCACCGGCGATATCCGGTGTACCCGCTTCAAACTTATAAGGTAATTGGTTAAATGTAGTGTTGGCAAAACTGACTGATTCAATCATTTCACCCCCGCCCTGATAAGGAGGCATGGATTCCAGCAATTCTTTTTTTCCGTAGAGTACACCCAAGCCGGTAGGACCAAATAATTTATGCGCAGAAAACACATAAAAATCACACTCGAGTTTTTGCACATCAACAGTAAAATGACTCACCGCTTGTGCGCCATCAATTAATACTTTTGCACCAACAGCATGTGACTGCGCAATAATTTTTTCGACAGGATTAATTGTGCCCATCGCATTGGATACATGCCCTACAGCAACCATTTTCACTTTTGTATTTAACATTGAAGCAAATGCTGACATATCAATAGTGCCTGTAGCATCAACAGGAATAGGTTGGACAACCGCCCCCGTTTTTTCAGCGATCAGTTGCCAAGGCACAATATTCGAGTGATGTTCCATTGCCGATACCAGCACACAGTCACCTGCTTGTAAATTTTGACTACCCCAACATGCTGCAACCAGATTAATACTTTCTGTAGTACCGCGCGTCCAGATAATACATGGGGACGAATTTGCATTAATAAATTTTGCAACCTTGTCACGCGCCGCTTCAAATTTGACTGTTGCCCTGTCAGCTAAAGTATGCGCACCTCGATGCACATTACTGTTGTCCTGACGATAATAATCAGCAATTGCATCAATCACACAATTGGGTTTTTGCGTTGTAGCTGCGTTATCCAGATATACCAAAGGCTGTCCGTTTACTTGCTGATGAAGAATTGGGAAATCAGCACGAATTTTTTCAACATCAAAGGGTCTACCCGAATTAAATACATTCATCAGGTTTCAACCTCATCCAATAATTGTTGACGACCAAACAATTGGGCAAGTTTGGGTGACAAATAATGGCGAACAGCATCGAGTTCAACTGCTTGCAGTAATTCATTAATAAAACCGAAGCTCATCATAACTTGTGCATCTGCACGCGAAACACCGCGGCTTTGCAAATAATAAAGTGCATTTGCATTTAATTGACTGACCGTTGCACCATGAGCACACCTGACGTCATCAGCATAAATTTCCAATTCAGGCTTGGTATTAATTTCTGCTTTGTTGGATGTCAGCAAATTTTTGTTGCTCAACTCCGCCAGAGTTTTCTGTGCTTGTGGATGAATGTGAATTCGCCCATTAAATACTGCTTTCGCCTGATCGCTGATAATGCCGCGAAAAATTTCATTACTGGTGCAATGCGGCACCCAGTGTTGAACATTGGTATGATAATCCACCAGTTGTTGGTTGCGCGGCAAATAGATACCTTGCAAATCCAATTCAGCGCCCTGCCCGCGATGGTGGCATTGATAATCAACACGCATCAACTGACTGCCCAGCGCCAAAGTAAATGCACGTAATTTTGCATTGCGACCCAAATTCACATGCACAGCACCTATATGCTGTTGCTGTTCATTTTCCATATGCAGATTGTAATGATGCAAACAGGCATTATCATGCAAAATTATTTCAGTCACTGCATTAACGAAATGCGATTGATTTTCAGTCGTTGAAATAAAATGCTCAATAATTTCTGCACGACTATTTTTCTCAAGCACAACCAACAAACGATGATTGATGGCATAAGACACTCTACCCTGTGAAACCTGTACCAGATAAACGGGCCTTGATAATTCCTGCCCGGCTTTAAGGTGAATTAAAATGCCTTCATCCAACCATGCATTATTAAGCCCGGAAAATAAATGCTTATCGCCTTCGATCACACTGCCCAAATGTTGCTTGATAATTTTTTGTTGTTCAGCAGAGGCTTGTGAAAAACGCACTATTTCAGCAGTTAACTCACTGGATGATTGCTCATCCAATATTCCATTCACAAACACCAAACGAATTGCGTCAACTGGAATAAGGTCACTGATAGACTGAAATGAGGCATGGTTTTTTGCCCAAACGAAATCGATATTTTTTTGCAATTCTGTTAGTGGTGTATACATCCAGGCTTCGGTTTTTTTCGTCGGCCAGAGAGTGTTTTGCCATTGAGTCACCGCATGTTCGCGAAAATCATTAAGCCAATTCAAACCGATTTTTTGGTTGGCCAGTTGTAAGGCATGTTGTTGAAATTGACTCATGAATCAAACCGCCTCATCCAACCAGGCGTAACCTTTTTCTTCCAGTTCCAAGGCTAATTCTTTACCGCCGGTTTTGACAATTCGACCGCCTGATAATACATGCACAAAATCAGGCACAATAAAATCCAGCAAACGTTGGTAGTGAGTCACCACAATAAAACTGCGATCCGGTGAACGCATTTCATTCACACCTTTGGCAACCACTTGCAGTGCATCAATATCCAAACCCGAATCAGTTTCATCGAGAATACAAAGTCTGGGTTCCAACAACATCATTTGCATAATTTCATTACGCTTCTTTTCGCCGCCAGAAAAACCTTCGTTAACACCGCGCTTTAAAAAAGCGGCATCCAAATTAACCCGCTTACTGGATTCACGTGCAAGCTTCATAAATTCAATAGCAGATAATTCCGGCAAACCCATATACTTGCGTTTGGCATCAACTGAAGCTTTCAAAAACTCCATGTTACTTACACCTGGAATTTCAACAGGATATTGAAATGCTAAAAATAATCCCTCATGCGCACGCTCTTCAATTTCGAGATCCAGTAAATTTTTTCCTGCAAACTCAACGCTGCCCTGAGTAACTTCATAACCATCACGACCCGACAACACATAACCCAAGGTACTTTTACCCGAACCATTGGGCCCCATGATGGCATGTATCTCGCCCGGATTAACCTTCAGGTTTAATCCTTTCAAAATATCTTTGTCTTCAACTTTTGCATGTAAATTGGTAATGCTTAACATAAATTTTGCTCGAACTGATTAACCAACAGAACCTTCAAGGCTCACTTCTAATAACTTGCCAGCTTCCACTGCAAATTCCATGGGTAACTCTTTGAATACTTCACGACAAAAACCATTCACTATCATGGATACCGCTTTTTCTGCATCCAGTCCGCGCTGTTGACACAAAAATAATTGATCGTCACTCACTTTGGATGTGGTGGCTTCGTGTTCAATCACAGCCGATGGATTTTTGCTTTCTATATAGGGAAATGTATGTGCACCGCATTGATCGCCAATCAGCAGAGAATCGCACTGCGTGTAATTACGCGCACCTTCTGCGCCAGGATTAATACGTACCAAACCGCGATAAGCATTGGAGCTTTTTCCCGCCGATATACCTTTGGAAATAATGGTTGACCTGGTATTTTTACCCAAGTGAATCATTTTGGTTCCTGTATCGGCTTGCTGATAATGATTAGTGAGTGCTACCGAATAAAATTCACCGACACTGTTATCACCACGCAATATACAGCTGGGGTATTTCCAGGTGACGGCAGAACCGGTTTCGACTTGCGTCCAGGAAATTTTCGAATCGGTAAAACAAACACCACGTTTGGTCACAAAATTGTAAATGCCACCTTTGCCATTTTCATCGCCGGGATACCAGTTTTGTACAGTGGAATATTTTATCTCCGCACGATCCAATGCTACCAACTCCACTACTGCCGCATGCAATTGATTTTCATCGCGTTGTGGTGCCGTGCAACCCTCAAGATAGCTGACATGCGAACCCTCGTCCGCGACAATTAATGTGCGCTCGAATTGCCCGGTATTGCGTTCATTAATACGAAAGTAGGTTGATAACTCCATTGGGCAACGTACACCTTTTGGAATATAAACAAATGATCCATCTGAAAAAACAGCAGAATTTAATGCAGCGTAATAGTTATCCTTTTGTGGAACCACAGAACCCATATATTTTTTTACTAATTCCGGATATTTCTGAACTGCTTCGCTGATCGAACAAAAAATCACGCCCACTTCCATTAATTTTTCACGAAAAGTGGTCACTACTGAAACAGAATCAAACACCACATCCATCGCAACACCGGCAAGCGCAGCTTGCTCATGCAATGGAATGCCAAGTTTTTCATAAGTGCGTAATAATTCCGGATCGACTTCATCCAAACTTTTCGGTTTGTCGTCCATGGATTTTGGTGCGGAATAATAAGACACCGCCTGAAAATCGATATCGTCATATTTGACTTGCGCCCATTCAGGTTCTGTCATGTCCTGCCAGGAACGAAAAGCTTTTAACCGCCAATCCAATAACCATTCGGGTTCATTTTTTTTGGCAGAAATAAAACGAATGACATCTTCATTTAATCCAGGCGGCAAAGTTTCAGCGTCGATTTCGGTATAGAAACCGGCGGCATAATCTTTCTTGATTAAATGTTCAACTTGTTCTGACATTTTTTACCTTCAGGTATTTACCGTATTTTTTTGCAATTGATTAACGACTGTTCGTATTTCGTTAATTGCAAAATCAATTTCTTCTGCGGTGGTGTAACGCCCCAGACTAAAACGTAAAGAAGCCTGGGCTTGCGCATCACTCAAACCAATGGCTTTTAAAACATAACTCGGCGACATGCTGGCAGAATTGCAGGCCGAGCCGCTGGATACAGCTAAATTGCGCAAAGACAACAATAAAGTTTCACCATCACAACCTTGTGTTTCATCATCTGCAAAAGCGATATTTAAAATCCCGCCGACCGAACGTTTGATTGCATCTTTGGTCACGCCGTTGCGACGAATATGCGGTAGATCAGCAAGCCCCTGCCATAATTGATTGCGCAATTCTGCAATTCGTTTGCTGTCTTCCGTTAACAGTTGTTGCGCCAATTCTGCAGCGGCGCCCATACCAACGCACTGATGTGTTGCCAGAGTGCCGGAGCGCATATTGCGTTCGTGTCCACCACCATGAATTTGTGAGGCGACTTTAATCTCGCCTGCACGACGCACATACAAAGCACCAATTCCTTTGGGGCCATAAAATTTATGAGCTGAGAGTGACAACAAATCGACACCCAATTGTTTTACATCTACAGTAATTTTTCCTGCACTTTGTGCCGCATCACAATGCAAAATAATGTTGCGCGCCCGTGTAATTTCACTGATTGCAGCAACATCGTTAATCGAACCCAATTCATTATTCACATGCATGATGCTGACCAAAAAAGTATCTGCACGCAAATGGGTTTCCAGCATTTGGGGTTCAATAATTCCTTCTTTATCAGGCGCAATTCGCGTCACTGAAAAATGCTGTGTTTCCAACCAACTGACCACGTCCAAAACTGCTTTGTGCTCTATCGATGACACCAGAATGTGCCCACCGACCGGATGTTGTTGGCGATAAGTCTCAGCAATTCCTTTTAGAGCCAGATTGTTGGCTTCGGTTGCACCACTGGTCCACACAATCTCACGCGAATCAGCGTTAATTAAACTGGCAACCTGCAAACGCGCTTCTTCCACTTTCTCTTCTGCTTGCCAGCCATAAATATGCGAACGTGATGCGGGGTTGGCAAAACAACCTTCCAGGGTCAAACATGCCTGCATTTGTGCCGCTACTTCAGGTGCTACAGGTGTGGTAGCGGCATAATCGAGATAAACAGGTTTACGCAATTAATCAATCCCAAACATTAAAAAATTTCACTTAATGCAATACGATCCGTGGACTGCAACCGTTGATCCTGTCGTTGACTTACCGCCTGGATATCGCAACGGCCAACCAAATCGGCAAGGGAAATCCCGCTCAGAAATACATGTATTTGTTTGCTCAAATCTTCCCATAAATGATGAGTGAGGCAGACCTCTCCATGATGACAATCACCTTTGCCTTCACAGCGTGTTGCATCCAATGATTCATCCACTGCATCAACAACTTGAGCCACTGAAATTTGATTGGTTTCCTGCATCAATTGATAACCACCACCAGGGCCACGCACACTTTTCACCAGATTGAACCGGCGCAAACGGGCAAAGAGTTGTTCCAGATAGGAAAGTGAAATCCCTTGTCGTTCGGAGATATCGGCCAAACTCACCGGACCACGCTCAGCATGTAATGCCAAATCCAGCATTGCAGTAACCGCATAACGACCTTTGGTAGTAAGACGCATGTTGAATTCCTGTGAAATCAAGCCGACTGGTAGAAGTTGACTATTTTACTCAAGTATTCTGATTGGCGTAACCCCCAAATTTCACTGGGCCGTTTAGTTCCCCACTTTGAAAAAGGGGGCCAGGGGGGATTTAAGATCTTCATAAAAACTGACTATCTTAAATCCCTCCCAACCTCCCTTTGCCAAAGGGAGGAGCTAGTCCTCACTTCGAGGTGAGCTTTTCGCCGCTTCCCTCAAACTATCCATATCGCCTTTGATGCCGAATCGCGTCACCACTTTCCCAGTGTAAAAAATGTAGTTTTGCATCGCAGTCAACACTCCACGGAAGATGTTCAATTCCATTTGATCCATGCGCACACGGTTAAACAGGCGACGTAAACGTGTCATGGTTTGTTTGGGGTTGTCTTTATCCAGAAAATCCAATTGAGCAAGAGTGTCTTCAATATGGGTATAAAAAGTTTCCAGTGCCTGGGCATCTGCCGGAGGAAAATCCCATTGATGCCGGGGTAAAGTGTTGTTTTCCGTTGCCATTAAATAAGCCATGCGAATTTCATAGGTAATCACCTGAACAGCTGTGGCGAGATTTAAAGAACTGTATTCAGGGTTGGATGGGATATGTACGTGATAATTGCATTTATGCAGCTCTTCATTGGTCAACCCTCGATCTTCACGACCAAACACAATTGCAACTTCGTGTTGATGTGCTTCGTTCCAGACACTTTCACCACACTGGCGCGGATCCAGTAAAGGCCATGGGATTCGTCGCTCCCGAGCACTGGTGCCGACTACCAAACTGCATCCCGCTATGGCTTCATCCAAAGATTGCACGACCACTGCATTGTCCAGAACATCGGTTGCGCCAGCCGCACGCCACACAGCTTGATCAGAAGGGAAATCCTGCGGCTCTACCAGATAGAGTCGCTCCAATCCCATATTTTTCATGGCGCGCGCAGTGCCACCAATATTGCCAGGATGGGATGTGTTCACCAGAACGATACGAATATTGCGAAAAGGATTTGTGCTCATGGCAAATATTGCGGCTTAAAGTCAAAAGGGCGCGCAGTGTAACAAAAAACCGGATAAAAAATTCCCGGACATGCCGGGAATTTTTAGATTGACTTGACCTATCTTTTGGTCGCAGGAGGAAATGCAAAAAATACTTTTGTTGCTGCTATGCCAATACCGGTGCGTGGCGGAGCTCCGGTTTCATCGAATCCGGTTGATTCATATCGGGTTCCTGTGAGCACCAGTCCACCCGTCGATATAGCAGTCCAGGCTTGTAATATTTGATTGTCATCAAGGCCGGATTTTTCAAATGAAAGATCATGAAACTCTGTTGAGTAGCTGGTATTGATCACATTGGCTTTGAAATAAGGACAGGGAGTCGTAATGCAGACTATTCCTGTGCTGGTGACATTCAAATAAGGGCCTACTGCGGTATTTTTGTTGGCGCCTACCCACGCGTTGGTTGCTACCAGGGTTTTACTCCTGACATCAACAACCCCCTTCAACAGTGCCTGCTCAGCACGTATCGCTGCTTGCAATTCTTCGATTTGTTTTGCCGTTAATCCCATGCGCTTGTAATTGATGTAAGCGACATAAATGCTGTTAGGTAACAGAGCTGCAGATGCATAAGCCTCATCTTCTGTTTGCAATGTGATGGAGTATTGATTGACTGGTGTTAAAAACCATCCACCGCACATAGGAAAAGCACATTTACGGTAGTCAGGTTTAACAATATAAGTGACGCCTGAAGCGGGTGTGATGATGGTTTGCGCGTGCAAACCAAAAGAAAAGATGACACATATTAACGCACATAATTTGAGACTCTGGATGAGCCTCCAATTAACTGATAATGATCGGTTATTCATGATTATTTTCCTGTTGTCATTACGAGAATTTAACTACGGCTTGATTTACATTCAAATACTTCAGAATGTCCGCATATGCTAAACCCTGAGAAAAATAAGTCATCACCAATAGACTTTTGCAGCGCCACTCTTTTGTAATAAATTGTTTATTCAGGAGAACCAGAATCAATTTTTCCCGCATGCAATCCATACTTCAATCAAACATGACACAAAATCAAAAATTCCAACCCAGTCCCAACCGGAACCCTTCAGCGGCAAGAGTAAAATTGGAATCATGTTTGCCATCATAAGCATAGGTACAATTTTCGTAGCAATCCTTAACTGTCGGAACTTTCTGTTCGTAAGAAATATTCATGTCTTTTCCCAAATCCAGATAATTACGATAACGGCCTATATCAAGGTACCAATTGTCTGCTGGCTCTATACGAAAATAAATTGCAAACACAGAATCATCAGAGCTACCTGTGTAAAAAATACGATTTTCTGAAATATTCAAACTCAACTGTTTATACAAAGGAAATTTCATATTGACATGAAATCCCAAACCGGCTTTATCCATATTAAAATTTAACGATTGATCAGCAACTGAATAATGACTGTTCAAATGCAAAAAATTAATTTGTGGCGCCAGAGAGAATTGAAATCGACCTGAGTCATCTATTTTGAAAATCATGCGGGCATTGATTCGCTGGATGTTGTGCGTGGACATCACCTCGCCAGGGCCAACCAATGCATATTGCTCAAAATCTTTTTGATTAAGATCCAGTAATCGCTCTTCACCATCACCGGATGCATTAAATTCGCCGCGCAGAAAAAATTCATCCCGAGTCTTGGTGTGATCAATTTCGACCTGTATAACCTGTGTTGGCGAGCGCTCAAGATTTAGCTGAACCTGACCACCATTGGCATGGTTATCACGTAAATCCAGGTTCATCACACTCTCCTGGGTCTCACATCCTGATATGCCCAATGCACAAACCAAAATTAAAAAAAACTTCCTCCTGCCTGACATAAAACTCTCCTGTTGTGAAAAGCGTGCAACTCTAACCATCCTATATTCGATTGGCAACTGGCTAGCCATACCAGCTTTCCCTCTGTAGAATGCGCCACCTTGGTGTGAGGTACTTGTGATACCTGCGACCCCCGCTCTTTTACAATCCCTTTCCCCTGGCCTTTTTTGATGGTGCTTTATGGAACCCATGTTGACTATTGCCCTGCGTGCTGCACGCAAAGCGGCTGAATTGATTGAACGGGCATTTGAACGTGTTGATCTGGTAACAATTGAAACCAAAAGTCGAAACGATTTTGTAACCGAGGTTGATCGCGCATCAGAAAAGGAAATTATTTATCACTTGCGCAAAGCCTATCCTGACCACAGTTTTCGCGGCGAAGAATCCGGTTTTATTCAGGGGAAAAATTCCGATTACGAGTGGGTAATTGATCCACTCGATGGCACTACCAATTTTGTTCACGGCCTCCCTCATTTTTCAATTTCCATCGGCTGCATTTATAAAGGCCAGCTGGAACACGCTGTTGTTCTCGACCCGATTAAACGCGAAGAATTTACTGCAAGCCGCGGCCGTGGCGCAGCATTAAATGGACGTCGTATCAGGGTTTCCAACCGGAAAAGTTTCGAAGGCGCATTGATCGGCACAGGCTTTCCTTTCAGTGGCCTGGCATTGGATAACATCAAACCTTATCTCGCATGTGTTGAAGAAATTGCAGGCCAAACTTCCGGTATTCGCCGATGCGGTTCGGCAGCGCTGGATCTGGCCTATGTTGCAGCAGGACGTTTTGATTCTTTCTGGGAAATGAATTTGAATTTATGGGATATAGCAGCAGGTGTATTGCTAGTCACTGAGGCAGGTGGATTAGTCAGTGATTTCAACGGCGGGACAGATTATTTAGCAACAGGCCACATAGTTGCCGGATCACCCAAAGTATTTAAATCCACTTTGCAGGTCGTGCAAAAAAATCTGGGGCATTTGAAATAGTAAAAGTGCTCACAGATTCACTAAAAAACAAAAAGCCCGATCAAAAATCGGGCTTTTTTATTACAAAACAATTTACATATAGGCGTTAGTGCGATCAGTATGATCCGTAACATCACGAATACCTTTTAATTCAGGCAGCTTATCCATTAATTGCACTTCAATTCCTTGCTTTAATGTAATCGCAACCGACCCGCACCCCTGACAACCACCACCGAACTTTAAAACAGCAATCATATCCGGTGTCACTTCAACCAAACTGACATTGCCCCCGTGTGATGCAAGACTTGGGTTCACATCGTTATACAACACATAATTGATGCGATCTTCCAATGGACTGTCATCAGTAACCCTGGGCATTTTGGAATTGGGTGCCTTGATCGTCAGTTGGCCGCCCATACGATCAGGTGAGTAGTCAACCTTGGCATCTTCCAAAAAGGGAATACTGCGCTCCTCAAAATAAGCATTAAAACCTTTAAGAGGAACAATCACATCACCTTCTTTTTGTTCACCGGGACGACAATAAGCTATGCAGGTTTCAGCCTGGGCAGTTCCCGGATTCGCCACAAACATACGAATCCCAATGTTTTCATTGTCTTTTTGTTTGTCCAGCAACGACTTTAAATAGTCCTGGGCTGACTCGGTGATATCTACATTAACCGTCATAACAACAACCTTAACCGCTTATACCTGATTAAATTACTCGGGTATTCTACTGCCACTTGGGTTTTAAGGCATCAGGATTTTACAATCGCTGTCATAGCATTTTACGTATTTTTATTGTGAGCCCTGCCATCAGGATTATTTTTTGACCATTAAACGAGAAAACCCCATCAAATCGATATTTTATTCACCGCACTCCCACTTACCATCCCTGCATTTGTCGCTGAGCCTCGTGTTTATACGATTGAGCAAACAACGCACATCTGACCAACCCACATAATGTAAAATATATTTGACATTATGTATTAATAATTTTACATTTTGTTAAGTTTAATTGACCTTTCGAGGCCATCAATGGGTAATGCAGAGAAGAACGTCTATATAGCGCTGATCAGTACGGTGATTGTGTTGGGGGCTTATTGCCTGATACTTCATGCCTCTTGGGAGGACTACCAAACGGATGCTCGTTTGGTGGGTAAAAGCATCTTTTTTCTATTGATCGCGTCGGCGGCCACCAATTTTGGCTTGCAGGGTTTATTGAAAATAATCTCTGCGATTCGCAATCCATCCTGCGAAGCATCCATAGTGGATGAGCGGGATAAAATGATTGAACTCAATGGACTACAGGTTTCCTATCTCGTTTTTACATTGGGGTTCATCACCTCCATGCTTCTGCTATGGAAAGGTTACCCTGCAACAATCGTGTTCCAGATCATTATTTTTAGCCTGGCGCTTGGCGAAATATTCAGCGGCATAGTCAAAATCATTCAGTACCGCCGCGGTTTTTAACATGTCAAAACCTACACTCAAAAATAATATTCGTACTCTGCGATTTCATCAGGGTGAAATGACCCAACAACAACTCGCCGAAAAAGTCGGCGTCACTCGTCAAACAATTATTGCGATAGAAATGGGTAAATACTCCCCCTCTCTTGAATTGGCTTTTCAAATCTCACGGGTTTTTAATCGCTCTATTGACGAGGTTTTTTCGTATGAGTAATTCGACTGTATCCGAATATTCAGACAATCGAAGTAATGCCCGGCTTGCAGGCAGTTTATATTTGTTAATGCTGCCCTTCGCCGTTTTTAGTATGTATGTTTGGTTTAGCACTTTCATACATGGCAACCCGCAATTAACCATGCAAAACATTTTTTCAAATGATTTGATGATACGAACCGGTATTGTTAGCTGGTTGATCCAACAAACCATTTACATTTTTTTGGTGCTTACCTTGTACAAATTATTTGTTCAGGTCAACAAAAATGTCGCAAGGCTCATGGTCATATTCGTATTAATTAGCGTTCCCATCGCCTTTATCAACGAGCTGAATTTGTTGGGCGTATTGTTACTGGCGAATAAATTTTCCAACCAGATAGATCCCCTGTTATTGAAAAATGCCAGTATCTTCATGCTGTCGCTTCATGAACATGGCTTGGTGATTGTTCACATCTTCTGGGGATTGTGGCTGTTTCCTCTTGCCTATTTAATTATCAAATCAAAACAAATTCCAACCTTATTAGGAGCTCTGCTTATTATTGCCGGCATCGGCTATCTGGTGGATTTTCTAACATTTTTATTTATGCCCGACCGCACAATTACGGCGACCCAATTTACATTTATTGGTGAGTTGATTTTTCCACTTTGGTTGTTAATTAAGGGCGTAAAAAATTAATTACAACCCACCAATCCCCCAATCCATTCACTGATCACATCTACCGCCGCTTGATCCATTTCACTCCTGCCAATTTTAGGCATTTTATTCGCGTCATTGACTTTCATGCGCTCCAGCAATACTGAACGCAAAGGTTCACCTGGTGCAATGAGTAGTGGATTCGGGACGCCCAAATCACCCGCTTGTGGTGGTTGATTACATACACCCATTTGATTCAACGAAGAATTGAATCGCAAATCAATATCGACAGGTGAAGTGTCATTGGGTTGATGGCAATGGCTACAATTTGCATGCAAATAACTTCTGGCTTTTTGTTCCAGACTCGCACTATCGGTTAATGAATAAAAATGCCGATTTAATTGTTGGTCGGTCAAATTATTTTTAAATAATCCCAAATATTGCAGCGTAGCCAATTGATTGGCTGTGCGATTGGTTTGCGTATACAAAAATTCATGGTTAAGTTGTGCCGTTTCAAGTCCTAATGAAAAACCGGCAACTGCTGTATGACACTCAAGGCACTCACCTGCACTGGGATAATGCCAATTCACACCACCTACCATTTTATCTTTTGCAGAAGACAAGAGTGTTGCATCCGTTTGTTGATCATTCCATTCATAACTAAAACCCTGCCAACCCAAGGCAGTATGTGCAAATAATCGTGTTTCAATATATTGATTATTCTGGATGAAATGTTTCATCAACACACTGCCCACAGGAAAATTAAAATCGCCAATTGAATTGACATCAATTTGTGTATCATTTGGCAAAGATAAAAATCGCAATTTATCCGCACCATCAGACCAAAGCGCCGATTTAACATCGTAAGCAATCATGCCACTGGCCGGATTTTTTGGATTCGAGGATTGCACACAACCGGTTGCTGATAATTGTGTCGGCATTGAACCCGCAATCAATCCGGTATTGGTAACATTCATGCGCACAATTTGCTGCCCTGCACTGCCACGACCAATCGCATAAAGTTCACGATGATTGTCTTCTGCAAACGAAACCAAATCAGCAACTGCTTGATTGTAGGCAGTGTGAGTTAAATTGCCGTTGGCTTGACGTATCAAAGAACGTACAGTTGTTTCACAATAATCCGTATAAAAATAGCGACCGTAAGCAGCAGGAAATGCAGTACCACGATAAACATAACCACCAATAACAGAACATGCACCCGTGTTATGGCTTATCGAATACAGTGGTTTTATTTTATTCGCAGTTGAACAACCCGGGCGACCCGAATAACAACTATCACCTTCCATATCTCCCCAACCATAATTGCCACCGCGAGTGACTAGATTAATTTCTTCCCACGCACCCTGCCCCACATCACCTGCCCATAAATCACCGGTGACCGAATCAACACTGAATCGCCATGGATTGCGCAAACCATAGGCCCAAATTTCTTCTGCAATATTATTTTGCCCAACAAAAGGATTATCCACAGGTATCGCATAAGCCAAACCATTTTCAGTTCGATCCACATCAATACGCAAAATTTTCCCCAACAAATTCGTTTGATTTTGTCCGTTTTCATGTGGATCGCCACCAGATCCTCCATCACCGGATGAAATCAACAAATAGCCTTGATTATCAAACGCCATTTGCCCACCAACGTGGTTGCCATAAGGACGAGTGAATCGTAATAAAACTACTTCTGAATTTGCGTCAAAAAAACCTTCAGTGTTTACCGTGAATCGTGCAATGCGGGTTTCAATTGCGTTATTGGCATCGCGGCCTGTGTAAAACAAAAATACAAAACGGTTAGACGAAAAATTCGGATGAATTGCAAAACCCAACAAGCCCATCTCATCCTGAGATGAATCGACACCTGGGTCTATATTTAAAACTTGCGTTAATTGATTGGCATTTGCATTGTTATCAAAACGCAAAATATATCCCGCCTGTCGCATTACATACCAATGGCTATCATCGCCGGGTAATTGAAATAAATTCGAAGGATTTGAAATTGCCGGTAATTGTGTAAATGCCAATTGCCATTGAATTTGTGTGGTACCTGTTGCAACCGGTTCAGGGGCAAGGCATGTGGTATTGGAAGGACGGGAATCCAAACCCACAACAATTGATGTTGAACTCGACGAACTGACCGATTGCGAACTTGAAGAGACACTGACAGAAGTTGATAGCGACGAAACACGACTGGATTGAGACATTGATGATTTGGAACCGCTCGATCCACCCCCACCACAGGCTGAAACTGCAATGGCTATTGAGATGCTAATAATCTGAATGTATTTCATGATTTGAGCCTCATAATTTCACCCTCACAACTACTCCTTGGGGAGGTTAGGATGGGGTTTACTTGATCTTAGTCGCTCATCCCAACAAGGTCTGTTAGAATTTGCGCATTTTTCTATATCAAGATTTTTTGATATAGCTTTCATGCTTCAGATTAAAGGTTCCCCATGATTCCAGCTGCACTGCAAACCCGTATTTCCGCGCTTCATCAGGCTATCCAACAATACATTCTGATTTTGGATGGCGGCATGGGTACCATGATCCAAAGTTATAAATTAAAGGAAGCGGATTATCGCGGTGAGCGTTTTGCGGATTACCACATGGATATCGCCGGCAATAACGATTTGCTTTGTATCACCAAGCCGCAAGTGATTCGCGAAATCCAACGCGCTTATCTTGAAGCCGGTGCCGATATTCTCGAAACCAACACCTTTAACTCCACTCGCATTTCCATGGCCGATTACGACATGGAAGATCTGGTGCCCGAATTAAATTTCGCCGCCGCAAAACTTGCACGCGACTTGTGCGATGAATTCACCGCGAATAATCCAAACAAACCCCGTTTTGTTGCCGGTGTACTTGGGCCAACCAGTCGCACCTGTTCGATTTCGCCGGATGTGAATGATCCCGCCAAACGCAATGTGACTTTTGATCAACTGGTCGAAAATTATGTTGAAGCGACTGATGCATTAGTCAAAGGCGGTGCCGATATTATTTTGATCGAAACCATTTTCGATACGCTCAACGCCAAAGCTGCTGTATTTGCGGTGCAAAAATATTTTGATCAAGTCGGTTTCGAATTGCCGATTATGATTTCCGGCACTATTACCGATGCATCCGGCCGTACACTTTCCGGTCAAACCACTGAAGCTTTTTATAATTCACTCGCTCACGCGCGCCCACTCAGTATGGGTTTGAACTGTGCGTTGGGCGCAAAAGAATTGCGTCAATACGTGCAAGAAATGTCGCGTGTTGCCAGCTGTTTTGTCAGCGCTCACCCTAACGCGGGTTTGCCCAATGAATTTGGTGAATACGATCAAACCGCGCAAGAAATGGTGGCGATTGTTGAAGAATTCGCAGCCAGCGGATTTTTAAATATTATCGGCGGCTGTTGCGGTACTACGCCTGCACACATCAAAGCGCTGGCGGATGTAATGGGGAAATATCCTCCGCGCAAAATTCCTGACATAGAACCAGCATGTCGCTTGTCGGGACTCGAGCCTTTTAATATCACCAAAGATTCTTTATTCGTTAACGTCGGCGAACGTTGTAACGTAACTGGCTCAGCCAAATTTAAAAAATTAATTGTTGAAGAAGATTACACCACCGCATTGGAAGTCGCTCTGGAACAAGTCGAAAACGGCGCACAGGTGATCGACATTAACATGGACGAAGGCATGCTGGATGCCGAAAAAGCCATGGTGCGTTTTTTAAATTTAATTGCAGGTGAGCCAGAAATTGCCCGCGTGCCGATTATGGTGGACTCATCCAAGTGGGACGTGATTGAAGCCGGATTAAAATGCATTCAAGGAAAACCCATTGTTAACTCCATTAGTTTGAAAGAAGGCGAAGAAGAATTTTTACACAAAGCCAAATTGTGTATGCGTTACGGCGCCGCTGTGGTGGTGATGGCGTTTGATGAAAAAGGCCAGGCCGATACCATGGCACGCAAACAAGAAATTTGTGAAAGATCCTATCGCACTTTGGTGGATAAATTACATTTCCCGCCGGAAGATATTATTTTCGACCCGAATATTTTTGCGGTGGCTACTGGTATTGATGATCACAATAATTACGCGGTTGATTTTATCGAAGCCACGCGCTGGATTCGCAACAACTTGCCACACGCGGGTGTAAGCGGTGGTGTGTCCAACGTGTCATTCTCCTTCCGTGGTAATAACCCGGTTCGCGAAGCCATTCACTCGGTATTTTTGTATCATGCGATTAAAGCCGGTATGAATATGGGGATTGTCAACGCGGGCCAACTCGCGGTCTATGACGATCTTCCCGCCGAATTAAAAGAAAAAGTCGAAGACGTAATTTTAAATCGTCATTCAGGCAGCACTGAAGCGCTATTGGAGATTGCCGAAAAATATCGCGGCGATGGCAGCAGTGGCGAAAAGAAAGAAGATTTGGAATGGCGCTCATTGCCCATCGCCAAACGTATTGAATACGCTTTGGTAAAAGGTGTATCGACTTTTATTGAAGCTGATACTGAAGAAGCTCGACAATTTTACCCTCGCCCACTGGATGTAATCGAAGGCCCATTAATGGATGGCATGAATGTGGTAGGTGATTTATTCGGTGCAGGCAAAATGTTTTTGCCGCAAGTGGTGAAATCCGCGCGCGTAATGAAACAATCAGTCGCCTATTTACAACCTTACATCGAAGCCGAAAAAACCGAAGCCTCAAAACCCAATGGCAAAATTTTAATGGCGACAGTAAAAGGCGACGTACACGATATTGGTAAAAATATTGTGGGCGTGGTATTGCAATGCAATAATTTTGAAGTGATCGATCTCGGCGTGATGGTACCTTGCGATAAAATCCTCGACACCGCCATAGAACAAAACTGCGACATCATCGGTCTTTCCGGTTTGATTACACCCTCATTGGATGAAATGGTATTTGTCGGTCGCGAAATGGAAAGGCGCGGCATCAACAAACCTTTGATGATTGGTGGCGCCACTACATCCAAAGCGCACACAGCGGTAAAAATTGATCCCGTATTTAAACTCAATCAAGTCGTGTATGTACCTGATGCCTCACGCGCTGTGGGTGTTGCCAGCACCTTGTTATCCGATGAATTGCGCCCGAAATTTATTGCGGATTTGCAACAGGAATATGTTGAAGTACGCGAGCGCAATGCCAACCGCAAACCACGCGGCACGGTGCGCAGTTACCCGGAAGCTATTGCCAAAGGTTTAAAATTGGATTGGGATAATTACACACCACCCAAACCCGCTTTCACCGGCATAAAAGTATTTGAAGATTATGATTTGAATAAGCTGGTGGATTTTATCGACTGGACGCCTTTCTTTATCAGCTGGGATCTCGCCGGAAAATATCCAAAAATTCTGCAAGATGAAATCGTCGGCGAAGCCGCAAGAAATTTGTGGGACGACGCGCAAACCATGCTGCGCAAATTAATCGATGAAAAATTAATTCGTGCTAACGGCGTAATTGGTTTCTGGCCCGCTAACACAGTGGATCATGATGATATTGCGGTTTACAACGCAGACGGAAAACAAATTTCAACTTTGCATCACATTCGCCAACAACATTTAAAACAAGGCAACGAAACCAAACCCCATTATTCACTCGCGGATTTTGTTGCACCCAAAGAAACCGGCAAACAAGATTATATCGGCGGCTTCGCGGTTACCGCGGGAATCGGCGCAGAAGAATTGGCAAAGGGATATCAAAACAAAGGCGACGATTACAACAGCATTATGGTGAAAGCCTTGGCCGATCGCCTGGCCGAAGCTTTCGCCGAACATTTGCATCAACGCGTCAGAAAAGAATTCTGGGGCTATGACCGCGACGAAAATTTATCGAACGAAGATTTAATCAAAGAACAATACAAAGGCATACGCCCCGCCCCCGGCTACCCCGCCTGCCCGGATCACACCGAAAAAACCCAATTGTTCCAGTTATTAGACGCCGAAAAAAATACCGGCATCACCCTAACCGAACACTTCGCCATGCTGCCTACCGCCGCAGTCTCCGGCTGGTATTTCGCCCACCCCGAATCCGTTTATTTCAACACCGATAAAATCGAAAAGGATCAGGTAGAAAGTTTGGCAAAACGCAAAGGCATAAGCGTGCAAGAAGTTGAAAGATGGTTAAGTCCAGTGTTAGCGTACGAACCTGGCGCCTAACGCGGGATCAATCCAATCCCGCCAATCGCACATCTTTCAATTTGATGTAATGATTACCGATATTCGTAGCTTCGTATTCGAATAGAAATCGATTTTTTCGTCGGTCGCACGTATTATTTTTTTGGTTTTGATTTAAAGATGGTCATGTTGGGGTTTGCACCCCAACCTACGCCCGAATTGCGCTATTGGTTAAATGGATGCGAATAATGATTGAAGATTCTATCAAAAAAGAAGTGCTTTTTAGGTTAAAGCTCGCACAGGATATTTTAGAAGACTCAGATAAGCTTGGAGGACATGAGAGTTATCCTGATGATGACGAAGACGAATGGTGGAAACATCCAAGACATACCAGAGAATCATTATCAGTTTATTTATTGCTAACATGCTTTGATAAACTAGGCCAACCAGAAGAATTCTTAACTTTCAAAAACTGGCTGAGTAGCAAGCAGAAACTCAATAAAGATGAAGTACAGGCGGCTCTGCAAAAAATACCTCCAAACTCAGATATTGTCGAATCTGCAAGAATACTATCTGAATACCATCAAAATATTTATGGTGTTAAAAAAGCTTTTTATAAAGGTATAGACTTAATTCCTGAAAAGTTCAGAATAAATTTATTATCCAGCATAAATATTTGTACAAAACCAGACTTCGGCAAAACTCCACCAAATGTGTCTACACCTGGAGTAGAAATTACAGACAAAAGTACAATTGAAAAATTACGATACAAATATCTATATGAAAAAAGAAATAGGTTTACTCACGATCTTGAACAATATCATAGTTCATCATCACCATATCTGGCTGGCATGCCTGACCATGGACAAGCAGCATGGGTTGCCGAGATTCGAAATTCAAAGCTAAATTATTGGGGCGTACATCAAGAGTATGAACCGCATGGCATAGTAGGGGCGTATTGTTATTCCATATCGAATTGGCCATTCGTGTTATTCGAAGCAATTTATGCAGCAATAGATATGCCCTTTGATAGAACAGATATAAATATTAAGTTTCAAGTAAAATTCAAAGATGAAGAAAAGGTGTATGCAATTGATCTCCCACACAAAAAACTAAAAGACATTAAATTATTAGAAAAAGAATTCAAGGAAGGTAAACTCTAAAGAGGCTAACAATATACGGTCGTATTTTTAGAATGGATAAATTTCAAAAACCACAAACGCAGGTCTCGACCCGCCCTACACTCACCACGAATCAAGAGAGAAAAATCATGCAAAAAATCGCTTTCATATTTCTCCTACTAATCACCAACTTATGCTTCGCCAAAGAACCCTACACAGGCGCAGACTACTCCGGTGTTTACAACTGCACGGGTGAAGACAGTCACGAAGGGCCTTATACGGGTTTTGTCACACTCACATTGGTGCCCGAACAAAGCACGGGAATTTACGGTGCTTATGAATTCAAGCTCGATGTACCGGAATACGGAATCTACCTTGGGCAAGCGGCATCAGAAAATGATGTAATGGGAATTAATTTTGCGCTGACCAATCCCGAACCCAAAGACTACGGCACCGGCATAGCACGATTCACCAAAAATAAAGACGGCAAATGGACATTCAAAAAATATTATTACGAAAAAGAATTCAAAGGCGGCAATTACGGAACAGAAGTTTGTACGCTGCAATAATGTAGGCTGGGGTGCAAACCCCAGCGTTTCGTATTCGAATACAGAATTCATTCATTTTTTAATTTTTGGTTTTATTTCAAAGATGGTCATGTTGGGGTTTTCACCCCAACCTACGCCAAATAACTTATTGCGGATGTTGTTTCAAGCTGATATCAAGGCTTGAATGTTTCGTTACCATCATCAAGGTCGCCATGAAATTACTCTCTATTAATATCGCTCAGGAAGAAACCCTGGATACGCCAAACGGTTTAGTGCAAACCGGCATTATCAAGCGGCCTGTTGTCGGTAAGGTTCTAGTGAATGAATTGGGGATTGTCGGTGATGCGATTGTGGATACCAAAGTGCATGGTGGGCTTGATCAGGCGCTTTATCTTTACAGCCAGGAAGACTATGACTGGTGGATGGAACGATTGGGTAGAACGTTATCACCCGGACTTTTTGGTGAAAATCTCACTCTGTCAAACTTCGGTGATAGACCTTTGCACATTGGCGACCGAATAGAAATTGGCGAAGTCATTATCGAAATTTCTGCACCGCGCACACCCTGTTTTAAATTAGCGGCGCGAATGGGTGATGCGGGTTTTATTAAAGATTTTATTCAAGCAGGTCGCACAGGCGCTTATGCGCGCGTGATAAAACCTGGCGAAATAATGGCGGGGCAAGAAGCAAAGCTAATCAAAGTTTCAGCTGACCACCCTTCTGTAGTAGATGTATTTACTGCCTGTCACTCCAAAAATCCGGATATGTCAGTTGTCCAACGGGCACTGATGTCACCACTTGGGTTTTTTCACAAAAAAATTATTCAGGAAATTTTTGATAGGCGCGCAATTTGAAGTTATGAATTGATTGGTTTGGATCAATTTTCATGATTGCAATGGCGGGTCTTGACCCGCCCTACATCAAGGTTTGTACCACATTTCTATGTGATCAATCCCTGCATCCAAAAACACTTCACCCTTTGTAACAAAACCCAAATATTCATAAAACTCTACACGGCTGGTTTGTGCGTGTAGATAAATTTTGTTTTCGGGGTTTTGTTGGTGGCACCAATCTAAAATGAATTGCATTAACTGCCGACCAATTTTTTGATTGCGATATTCTTTGAGCACGGCAACACGGCCTATATGGTAAAGATCCCCTTCTATTAATAAGCGTGCGCAAGCGACAGCCTGTTGCCGGGTGGTTTCAACCAAAAAGTGAATAGCAGTTTCATCTTTATCATCCCACTCGTCAGCAACATCCACATGCTGTTCTTCGATAAACACTATTCGACGGATTATGTACAAAGCTTGCTGGTCTTGTTCCCAGTTTGTTGATTTTATTTTTACATTCATAAATGGTTCAGCCTGATAGTTGCTCTCCAGTTGATTTGCGTCATTCAGCCAGGAATCAGTTATCCATAACTAATATTAGTTTTACTTGAATCCAACTCAAGAAGCTTATCGTCTTAACTACTGTGCAACCGCTTTTTCCGTTCGAGCTGCTTTTATTAACCTTTGAGGTAGACCTATGAAAAAACTAATTGTGATTCTCGCTTGTATCGTTATGACTGCTTGTGTGTATACGCAAAATACTTATCAAAACGAAAGCAATAATATCGACAAACAGAAGATGGTACAAATCGAAACAGGCAAAACTGACAAACAATGGATTATTGCTAACCTGGGAATGCCGGATAAAATCCAGTCAAATCAAGATGGCACAGAGATATATGAATACGTTAACGAGCGCAAAATGAAATCGGATAAAAGATTTATTTTTCTATTCTCGATTAACTCGGAAAAAGTTGTTGCCAAACGTATTCTTGGTATAACTTTTAAAAACGGTGTCGTTGATTCAGTCAATACACGGGATGAATAAAATCTGTGCCCTTGGGTAACTACCCAAGGGCTACAATCAATGACGACAAGTCGCCAATATATCCAATTGGCTATTATAAATTTGACTCAATACATTCATAAATCCCATTAACGTATGGGACAAATTGTCCTGGGAAAATTCTCTTGATGACATATCAAGTAAACATTGTCGATTGATATTGTTATCACGCTCAAATCCAGGTGATAACCAAAATAAAAAAGGGATTTTTTTCTGCACATCCGGTGCTATCAAATAAGGCATACCATGTAAATAAAGGTGATTCTCACCTAAAGATTCACCATGATCAGAAAGATAAATCATTGCGGTATCGTAATCCGGACTCCTGAGTTTTAACCAATCAATAGTCGCCGCCAAAAACTGATCGGTATAGCGAATAGTATTATCAAAAGCATTAATAATTTCTTCACTGGAGCAATCTTGTAACTCGTTGGTTTTACATACCGGCTTAAAAAATTCCTCTTGTTCGGGATAACGGTGATAATAATCCGGTCCATGACTACCCTTTTGATGCAATACAATTAACTTATGCCCGGATGAAGATTGCATCGTCATTAATTTTTTATCCAACTCAAATAATAATGCCTTATCAAAACACTCACGGTCGTTACACAATTCCGGTAATTTCCATTTTTGGATATTCTCATAAGCCAGACGGTCGCATGCACCTTTACAGCTGGAATTATTATCACGCCAAAAAACACCAATTCCGGCATGGCTCAATATATCCAAAACAGATTCCTGGTGTTTGGCCTTTTCATTTGAATAACCTTTTCTTGTGAGCAAGGACATCATACAAGGTACTGATACAGCAGTTTCAGTACCACACGAAACAACCGATGAAAAATTAATAATATTTTCGTTAGCCATCAAAGGTGTAGTGGGTCGCGAATATCCGTTGATTGAAAAATGGTCTGCTCTGGCAGTCTCACCCACCACCAACACAACCAACAAAGGTTTGCGCAAACTATTACCCAGTGGTGATAAATGAGCGTCCTTGCCTAAAGGCTGAATGATAACTGGTGCGCTATTCTTTGAAAAATAACCGATGCTTGCGTATATAAAGTTGAGTGGATTTGCCATTTGGCGAACATTTTTATGCTCACGAAAAAAAGAAGAAAAACCGGCAGTATTCATTAACAATATGCTGAATATAATCAATACGCCAAGGGTGATGTAACGAACCCTAAGCCAGATTTCCGAACCAATACTTTTATAAACAATTGACGTTCGCAAAATGAATAATGATGGAATGACACCCAGTAGAATAAATTCAATTAATAAGTTGACAGACAATAAACCGGATATTTCAGCCGTATCGGTTTCCATCAGGTTTTGTACCATAGTCTGATGAATCAAAATTCCATAAGACAACATAAAATATTGAGCTATAGCTGCACAGATAAAGATCCCGATAAATATCACCCGAAATGCCCATGGGATAACCAATAACAAAAATAAAATAAAATTCAGGGTAAACAGAAAAACAGTCAATCCAATAATTAAAAACGAATTCTCAAAATTCCAATGTTCAACCAAACCAATAGCGGCAGTAAAAAATGCTTTATTGTAGAAAATAACGGTTAACAACGAACAGAGTGCAGACAATCTTACAGATGACATTTCAAATTTGAAGTCAGGTACAGATAGTTGCGTCAATTTGGAAACCAATAACATATCAACGCCCTGTTATGAATGGGTTAATTTTGGCATCAACAATCAACATTTTCCGATAAAGTAAAACAGCCGTTATCCCGCAAATAGTTAATGTCCAAATATCATCAGAAAGAAAATGTGCGCCACGTAATTGCTGGGCAAAACCAAATACCAGTCCTGCAAATAAAGGAATAAACAGACCATACCAACGCCAATTACTTTTTAAATAACTTCCAACAAAAAACAGACAAATCCAGGAATAACCTGCACTGGAATGTCCAGCCGGAAAACATCCTGCACCGTTGGCCACCCATAGTTGGGAAATACGACTGAGATACTCCAATTGCCCACCGTAAATTGAAAATTCCCAAGGACAAGACAAGCGCAAGTAGTGTTTAAAAATGCCGACCAGACTTGTACTGATAAGCACAGATAAAAACAGATATAAAAAAATCTTTCGAAAATGTCGAAAATAGTTGAAAGCGAAGCTACCGAGGTAGAGGGATAAGACAAGTACTTCCATAAAAATGGAAACATTTCTCCCGCCATTGTGAATAACTTGTTGTAACCAATAATTTTTTTGCAGCGCCCAGGAATGGCTGCCAGTCAGATAAATCAGATCTGCAAGTTTTCGATCAAAGCTGAAATATTCATTTACAAAGGAAAAAAACAATGCAGCCAATATCCATACCCTGACGGCTCCAACATATTGATAGCCAGGCTTAACCATCGGAGAAACTTTGGATTGGTAACTCAGCCCTGATATTTCCATAATCAACAAACCTGACAATTCGGATAAAAAATTAAAGCCAACAAGATATGAAATTCATGAACTAACGTTAAAATCCCTTTATTAAGGGAAACTTAAGTGAATTTTTATCAGATGTTGATTTTTATGAAGAGCCTTAAGCTATTCTTAAGTTAGGTTTGCTTTAGTAGTAATAAATAAACTGAGCAGAGGTTTTATGAAAAGCATTCTCAAATTCTGTTGCATGATCATTGTTGCAACTTACTCGCATTTAGTATTGGCTAGCAACGAATTAAACATTGAACAATACAAAGGCAAAGTGGTCTACGTGGATTTCTGGGCCTCATGGTGTATTCCTTGTCGAAAATCTTTTCCATGGATGAATGAAATTCATCAAAAATACGGAAAAGATTTGGTAGTAATTGGAGTCAACGTTGATCAGGAAAAAACCTTGGCCGATCAATTTATCAAAGAAACATCCCCTCAATTTAAAATTATTTTTGATGCTAAAGGTGATTTGGCAACCGAGTATCAAGTAGCTGCTATGCCAAGTTCTTTTATTCTGGATCGGCAGGGGAAAATTGTATTTAAACATCTGGGCTTTCATGAGAAGAAAAAATCGATTTACGAATCAGAAATCCAACAACTTATTAACCAACAATAATTTTCAACCTTCGGGGTAATTTATGCTTGATCGAAGAATGATTTTAATGATTAGCCTGATAATCGGCGTCAGCCTGTTATCAGGCTGTTCAAATTTAGGTGTCAAACCCTGGGAACGAGATTTACTCGCAAAAAAATCCATGCAACTTAATGCTTACCCATTAGAGTCAGCTTCTGATGATCACACTTATTTCAGTAAAGAAGCGTCTACCGGTGGTAGAGGTTTTGGCGGAGGTGGCTGCGGATGCAACTAATCACCCCACCAACCAAAAGTAATCACAAAACGTCTGCGGGCAATATTGCATTATTACTCGCTGCCGCCAGTGTGAATTTAGTGTCTGCCACCAGCCATGCAAAAGAATCTCCCTGGCAAGTGGATTCATCGCTGCTGGTTTATTCCGAATCGGATAGCCGTGTGACAGCGATTGAACCAATCGTCGCATTGAAAAAAGATTTGGGTGATGAACGCATTTTTTCAATGAAAATGACACTGGACTCTTTAACCGGTGCATCACCCAATGGTGCCGTAGCATCCAATAACCCGCAAACATTTACAGGCCCTTCAGGTGAAAATTCTTACACCGCTGATGCCGGTGAAACGCCGCTTGATGACAGTTTTAAAGATACACGCGCAGCACTCAATCTTGGCTGGGAACAGCCTTGGGGAGAACGCAATAAAATTTCGGTTGGCGGAAATTTTTCAAAAGAGTATGACTTTACCTCTGTGGCTTTGAATGCAGCGATTGCACGCGACTTCAATAACAAAAACACCACTTTGTCTTTCGGTGTGGGATATGAAGCCGATCAAATTAATCCCGTTGGTGGTACACCGGTTGAATTAACCGCGATGGTCTACGGTGAAGAAAACGAAGATTTAAAACAAACACGATCCGATGAAAGCAAAAATGTGCTGGATGTTTTGCTGGGTGTAACACAAGTGATGAATCGCCACTGGGTAACACAATTAAATTATTCTTATGGCTCTTCAAGTGGTTACCACACTGATCCCTACAAAATACTCTCGGTGCTTGATGATCAAGGCAATATTGTCAATCACCCATCAGCAGATATCGATAATTGGTATGCCTATGAAAGCAGACCTGATTCGCGCACCAGACACAGTTTGTATTGGGCAAATAAAATCCATTTGACAGAAGATGTGATTGATTTCTCGTACCGTTATTACACCGATGATTGGGGAATAGATTCTCATACGCTGGATTTACGCTATCGCTATCAATTTGCCGGTAATATGTATTTTGAACCTCATGTGCGTTGGTACCAACAAACAGCTGCAGATTTTTACAATTTGTATCTTTTGCAATCGCAACAGGTAACAGGTAGCAGTATTAATCTTGATTATGCATCAGCTGATCCACGTCTGGCAGAATTAAGTGGAATAACATTTGGCCTCAAGTATGGAATTGAATTCAGCCGAACCAGTGAATTCAATATTCGTGTTGAGCAATATACCCAGTCTTATGAGGTGAATCGTTCAGATCTACCCGAATTAGCAGGTCTGGATTTGGCGCCTGATATGGAAGCCATGACCATTTCTGTTGGCTATTCGTTCGAATTTTAGTTAGGCCTTTTTTGCCCGCTTTGTGCGGGCTTTTTTATTTAAGGCAAGCAATTCCCGAATAGGATATATTTTGCAAATGACATCATATCGACGGATTGCAATAATATATATTCATGAAAAAATCCAGCTTACAAAATGAATTAACCTTAATTCCAAAAGGCCAACACTTCCTCGGTCAATTTCGTGCCATGGCCAGCCTGTGTGAAATTTTAATAGAAACCGATGACCCCAGCCTGGCTTATTCATTGGCACAAATAGCGCAAACAGAAACCAAACGCATTGAAGAAAAATTCAGTCGATATCGCAGCGACAATACTATTCACGCCATTAATAGCGCAAACGGAAAAACAATTGAGCTGGACGATGAAACCTGCGCATTAATTGATTACGCACAACTCTGTTATCAATTAAGCGATGGACTTTTCGACATTACATCAGGCGTGTTGCGCCGCGTATGGGTTTTTGATGGCTCGGATAAAATTCCTGCGCAACCGGATATAGATGCGATTTTACCTTTGGTTGGATGGGACAAAGTCCATTGGCAAAAACCGTTTTTAACACTAATGACGGGCATGGAAATTGATTTGGGGGGAATCGGTAAAGAATATGCTGTAGATAAAGCCTTGCATCTGGTTATGGAACAAACCGATCTACCGATATTAATTAATTTTGGCGGGGATTTGGCCGTCAGTGGTG
This sequence comes from uncultured Cellvibrio sp., assembly GCA_965650675.1. GTDB lineage: Bacteria > Pseudomonadota > Gammaproteobacteria > Pseudomonadales > Cellvibrionaceae > Cellvibrio. Next base: position 2,801 of record CBFGPN010000003.1, on the reverse strand, counting down.
CACAAAAAAATCAAAAACCCTGGCAAGTCGGTATAGAAGCTCCAGATAAAAAAACAGAAAGTCGAAATAAACAATATGAACCCAATAAAATTTTGGAAATATCTGCAGGGGCACTGGCAACCAGCGGTGACGCCAAACGTTTTTTATTGCGCAATGGAAAACGTTATGGCCATATTCTTAACCCGAAAACAGGCTACCCTATAGAGAATGCCCCCAAATCTGTCACTGTGGCGGGTTCCACTTGTGTTCAGGCGGGTACCTTGTCAACACTGGCACTGTTACAAGGTGAGAAGGCTGAACATTTTTTGCAGAACCAACAAGCTATCCACTGGTGTTTACGATGAGATTATTATTGGTTGAAGACGATTTAATGCTCGGTGAAGCGCTGCAAGAAGCCATGACACTGCACCATTATGCCGTTGACTGGACTAAAGACAGTGAATCGGCCTATCGCGCCATTAAACATGAAAATTTTGACTTAATGATATTGGATGTCGGTTTGCCTGGTATGGATGGCATTAGCTTTCTGAAAAAAATCCGTCGTGAAAAAAATACTATTCCTACATTAATACTCACTGCACGCGATACATTATTGGATAAAATTTCAGGCCTTGATGCCGGTGCTGATGATTATTTATTAAAACCATTTGAACTGGATGAATTACTCGCCAGATTGAGAGCAATTTCACGCCGTGCCACTGGCCGCGCAGACAATCAACTGATTCATGGCGATTTACGTATTAATCCTGAAACCCAGGAAATTTTTTACAAGGATAAAAGTGTTAACCTCTCCCGTCGTGAATTTATGATCCTGATGAAATTGTTAGAGACACCCGGTCGGGTTTTAAGTCGGGAACAACTGGAGCAAAGTCTATATACCTGGTGTGACGATGTAGAAAGTAATGCGCTCGAAGTGCATATACATCATTTGCGAAAAAAAATTGCGCCAGATTTTATTCGCACCCTGCGCGGATTTGGCTATGTTGTCGATAAACAATCCAACACACAGAATCCATAATGAAACAGTGGCTGCTATCGTCTTTAAAGCGATTTTTTCTTGTCAGCTTGTTCAGCCTTCTGGGTTTTAGCATCTTGTTAACTGTATGGATTACACAACAAGTGACAGTTCAGGAAGTAGATGAACTTTATGATGCACAGATGGCTCAAACCAGTCGTATCTTGCAAAGCTTTTTAAATCGACCTATTGATGAGATAGATTACGACAAACTAAATTCCACTTTACTCACAGCACTGAATAATTTTACCAATATTGATGACGATGATCGTCATTCCACAGGCCATGGTTATGAAAATAAATTAGCGGTGCAACTCTGGGATGAAGAAGGAAATTTATTGGTAAAAACGCCCACTGCGCCTTTGTACCTGTTATCACCGTTAGAAAGCGGTTATTTCGTTACCCATTATCAACAACACAATTGGCATATCTTTACCCAATATATGCCACAAAATAATTTATGGATTGTATTGGCAGAGCGTGAGGACATTCGTGAAGAACTGGTTAAAAAAACCCTGCTGAGTTCTCTCAGTGGATTATTTTTTGCTGCCATATTGATGAGCGCGTGTTTAATTTGGGTGATTCGTCGCGGATTAAAACCTTTACATCAAATTTCAAAACAACTGGAAGATAGACATCTGGACAAACTGGAATCCATTCATATTGAAAACTCAACTCCGGAAGAATTAGCGCCAGTCGTAACCGCTATTAATCAATTAATGAGCCGGGTTGCCAATGCGGTGGATATAGAACGCCGGTTTTTAGGCGATGTCGCACATGAATTACGCACGCCACTTTCTGCATTAAAACTCAACACCCAACTCGGATTGCAAAGTAAAACCCTTGAACAAAGCCAAATACAACTGGAAAAAATATTGGCGGGGATTAACCGCAGCAATAGACTGGTGCAACAATTGCTGACACTGGCAAAGCTAGACCCCAAAGCCATAGGTGAAAAATCCCATATCAATTTATTCGATGTATTAATTCAATCGATTCAGGATGAGCCTGGATTTATACAAACCCATACATATGAATTTGCGTTGTTAAACCATCAAATAGAATTTGACGAAGAGATTAAACACACCAGGATTTACGCACATCCGTTATTAATGTCTGTACTATTGCGTAATCTTATCGATAATGCCTGTCGATACAGCCCCAAAGGTGCTCGTATTTTTCTTAAAGTCGTTAAATTGAATACACACATTCAAATCAGTGTTATTGATCATGGCCCCGGTATTACCAAAGAAAAACTGGGATCACTGGGAAAACGTTTTTTCAGGCAATCACCTGATCAAAAATCAGCCGACCAAACCGGTAGCGGCCTCGGCCTTTCAATCGTGGCGCGTATTATCGAGATACATCAGGGGCAACTTGATTTCCTGCCTGTAAATCCACAGGGATTGGAAGTGCGTTTTTGTTTGCCTTCGTGACAGCAGAACAACAGTCACGTATATTTCAACCCCTGATTTCACTCCTGATTTCTGATTCCCGTGATGGGGGGACTACGCCATGCAGCAAAAACTGGAAACCAGTACTTTTTTATTTTTTTTATTTCTTGTCTCCCTGGGTTTTATTCTGATTCTAAAACCTTTCTTCGGTACCATTTTCTGGGCCTGTGCAATTTCAGTTATTTTCTATCCTTTACAACAACGTTTGCAAAAAGCCTTTAAAGGACGCATCAATTTAAGTGCATTTATTACGCTGCTTGTTTGTATCTTGATTGTCATTTTACCGATGATTATGTTCACAGGCTCTGTGATTAATGAAGGTGCTGCTATTT
>CBFGPN010000002.1:0-86766 GCA_965650675.1 uncultured Cellvibrio sp. | reverse complement strand
CATGCCTTGCACACTGAAAGCGGCATTTTTAATGTAATCTTCATCGCTGGGCGCAGTCATTTGTGTGCGCATTTGTTCTGCTTGAGGTTTTGCTATTTCAACCGTGAGTGCAGGATTTTGAATTGCCGGGAAAAAAGGCAATGAATCCACAATCACAATTTTGTTGATTAATTCAGGCGAATCCAGTGTGATCATCAAGCTGAGCAATCCACCTAAACTATGCCCAACCAAAGTGACATTGGATAATTTTTTCTTTTTTATCATGGCAACAATATTATCTTTAACGGGAATCAAAAAACCCTGTTGCAAATTCATAGGTTGTTGGCCGGCAAAACCGGGCAAGTGAAGTAAAAAACATCGATGATTTTTTGCCAGAGATTCGCAAGTGTCAGTAAAGGTATCTTCGGCACTGTTTAATCCGGGGATAAAAATCACCGCTGGGCCAGTGCCTTTTGCAGTTATCTCGATACCGGCAAATTCTTCGGCTTTGCTTTGTTGACTCATAATGCAAACAAAAATGGCGATCATCACTGCAATCAAGCCACCTTTATTGTGACCACAAAACGTTTTTCTCAGGTTGGACAGTTTCATTTGGCATACTCCGTGGGTTGTCAGGAGAGGCCAGTGTGTAATGAGTCTGTAGATTAGGTGTGAAGATTATGGGGAGCGGTCGAAATCAGGGGGGAGTGGCCGAAAGGTCAGGGTTTTATCATGGGGTCAAAGAAATAACGGCGGTAGTCTGTTTTCAAATCTTTTAATAGCGGGTTATCCAGATGATAAACCTTGCGCTTTGCCAGTTCTGTATAGTCAATACTTTCCCGATTATACTTTTCCCACAATGCTTTAAGTGAACCATCGTTGAATGCTATTTCGAGTCCTTTTTCGATTCTGTTTTTTGCGATGATATTTTCTTTATTAATGTAAAAAAATCGTGGCAGGTCATAGACCAGCACAAAGCTTTTATCGAAATCCAGATCTTTCATGTCTTTGAAGTATTCCATTTCGGATTTAATTTGATTGATGCCACGACAAAATAAATCAATTCTGTTGGATGTAATCATTTTGAATATATTGGTGTAAACAGGTACCTCAATTACAGTAAAACCATTTGCTTGCAAGATTTGTGTGTCTGCCCAGCCTACTCCTTGCGCAATAGTAAATTTTTGTAGATCCTGTAAATTATTTGCTTTGGCAACGGCTTCTTTTTTTGCCGGGCTGACAAAACAAACACGATATCCCACAACTCCACCATCCAGCGGAATATTGATAAAAGTTAAATTGCCGGATTTTGTGAGTTCTGCCTCATAACTCAATTCGATTACCATATTGCCGTATACGTTGTGAACTACATCGCTTAGTGCGCGTAAGGTGTTGAATTCCGAGTTGACGGCGATCATCTTGTAGTCGCCAAATTCAGATTTGGTTTTTTCAAGTGCCAGTTTGACTATATCGTTGTAGTAGGTTTGGTATTCAGGAACCACATTAGAAGCCCTGTGATAGATAAGCAGGGGCTCTGCAGCTTTGACAGCTGAGGTCAATATCAGTAATAACAGTACAAAATATTTTTCCATACTAACTTTCTTTAGCGAGATCACTGTGGTTTTACCATGGGATCAAAAAAATATTCTCGGTAATCAGATGCAATATCTTTCAGTAAAGGGTTTTTCAGGTAATAAATTTTTCGATTGGCCAATCCTGCATATTCGATACTTTCCCGATTATATTTTTCCCATAAAGTTCTAAATGATCCATCATTAAATGCGATCTCAAGTCCCTTTTGAATTCTGTTTTTAGCCATAATATTTTCTTGATGAATATAGAAAAATCGTGGCAAGTCATAAACTAATACGAAGCTTTTATCGAAATCCAGTCCTTTTAGACTCTTAAAATATTCCATCTCCGATTTGATTTGATTGATGCCTCTACAAAATAAATCGACTCTGTTTGAGGTAATCATTTTAAATATATTGGTATAAACGGGAATTTCAATGACATTAAATCCATTCGCTTGCAATATCTGTGTGTCTGCCCAACCTACTCCCTGGGCTATGGTAAATTTTTGTAATTCCTGTAAGTTTTTTACATTGGCTACAGCTTCTTTTTTGGCAGGGCTGACAAAACAAATTCGATAACCCACAATTCCTCCATCCAGAGGGATATTAATAAAGGTTAAATTGCCGGATTTGGTAAGTTCAGATTCGTAACTTAATTCAATCACCATATTCCCGTAGAGGTTGTTCGCCACATCACTGAGCGCCCGTAAGGTGTTCAACTCTGCGGGCACGGCAATCATTTTGTAATTGCCGAATTCCGGTTTGGTTTTTTCAAGAGCCAGCTTAACCAGGTCATCATAATAACCGTGGTATTCGGTCACTGTGTCAGCCGTTCTGTGATAGATGAGCAATGGCTCAGTCGCTATAGCTGTGTTAATCCAGCACAAAAACAGCAAGATAAAAAGTTTATCCATGATGGTTTTCTTCGAATTTCTGTACCAGAAAGTCTAGATGAGAACTCAGGATTTGCGTTGCAATAAAAAAGGCCATCTTGTGGATGGCCTTTTCGGGTGCTTCAGTGGGTAGGATTAGAAGCGGAAAGCGGCGCCAATAGAATAAGCATCTGCTTCATCAGCAGAAACAATTTGGGCGTTCAGTGAGAAGTTATCATTGAAGAAGTAACGGGTACGAAGTCCATAAGCGGATTCTTCCTGATCTTCGAGAGTTGCGCCTACACTGAAAAAGCTGGTGAAGTAATAATCGGCAGCCAAAGAAAGAGTGTCTTCTTCGTCATCCGGGCCTTGAGCGAAACCGGCTTCTAAATTGATCGCTGTGTCACCTGCCAATTTACTAACGTATTTTGCGGCTATATTGGCTTCATAGTCTTCAGCTTCTTCACTGTGACTGGTGCTCACCAAGAGACCGTCAATAGGCGTGATCCCTAATGTGACGACAGTATCATTCTCATCTTCCATTTTTACGTATTGAGCACCAACATAGAAAATGGTGCTGGGAATATAAAAACCAAAACCAATATTTTGAGCATCTGAACTACCACCATCAAAATCAAATTCAGTATGACCTGCGTTCACAAAACTACGTCTTTCAAGAAAAGCTGCCTCTGCAAGCGGTTTATTGGCAGTATCAACAGGAGTGAAATGATAGACACCTTGAAGTGAAATGGCTGTAAGGTCATTATCAAAATCAGCGTATTCCAAGCTTACTTCGCCATTGTATGTGTTAGCCATTGCTAAACTGGAAGTCAATAAAACAGCAGTTGATAAGAGGGTTTTTGAAAATTTCATGAAGTTCTCCATTTAAGATAGTGTGTTGCCGTAAACTCTGTCACGGCACGCGCAGGTTAACTGAAAAAGCTGAACCTTGTATGAACTAAATAAAATGATTTTGTCAGCTGATATAGTGATCAGGGTTATAATTAAGTATTTACATGACAAATTGTTTGAATTTTATCCATCTGTTATTTTTAACGAAAGAGTTGTCTCATGAACATCACCACAAATAATCATCAGGTTTATAAAACAGAACAAATCTCAACTTTGGACAAAGCCTTTATTTCCAGTGGTATTTCGTCAATTCAATTAATGAAACGCGCAGCAGAAGCAGCGTTTGATTTATTGCAGCAATATTATAAAAATTTACCTGTGAGAGTTTTTTGTGGTGGTGGTAATAATGCGGGTGACGGTTATTTGTTGGCTGGATTATTGGCGCAACGAAAATACTCGGTAGATCTGGTGCAAATAGTGCCAACCAATTTATTAAAAAATGATGCATTGCAAGCCTGTCAATTTGCACAAGAAAACGGTGTCAATTTTTATCAGTTGGAAGCGCAACCTGAAATAAAAAGTGGTGTATTGGTTGATGCACTTTTGGGTATTGGTGCAAAAGGTGCGCCGCGTGCAGAATTTGCAAATGCGATCGAATATATGAATCAATCCGGTTTACCTATAGTGGCATTGGATTTACCTTCCGGATTGGATGCCGATACCGGTTATGCCCCCGGTGCAGTTGTTGTTGCATCGAAAACGATTTCTTTTATTGCACTGAAAGCCGGGTTGTTAACAGGAAAAGGGCCTGCAGTTTGTGGTGACGTCATTCTTGCGGATTTGCAAATTCCCGATGAGTTATTAAGTCAGCAAAATGCAGAAGTAGAAATTATTCAATTAAAAAAATCTTTGGAATTTTTGAAGCCGAGAAAAGCCGACGCTCACAAAGGTGATTTTGGTCATGTGATGATTATTGGCGGTGACATTGGTTACGGTGGTGCTGCGCTGATGGCTGCCGAAGCCGCTGCACGTACAGGTGCGGGTTTGGTGAGTTTGGCTACTCGTCCTGAACATATTGCCGCCTCCCTTGTGCGCTGCCCGGAAATTATGGCGCGCGGTGTGGTTTCGGGGCAGGAACTTGAACCTTTACTTGCCCGTCCCGGGGTATTGGTTGTGGGGCCGGGTTTGGGGCGCTCTCCATGGTCAGAACAGATGCTGCAACAGGCGGTAAAGTCAGGTTTGCCTATGGTGTTGGATGCTGATGCATTGAATATTCTGGCTGAAGGTAGAGTGGTGCCTGCGACTGTCAAAGGACAGTGGTTGTTGACACCACATCCTGCAGAGGCCGCTCGATTGTTGGGAAAAACTACTGCTGAAATTCAGTTCGACAGATTTCAATCGATCAGGGAGTTGCATCAGAGATATGATGCTTGCGTTATTTTGAAGGGAGCAGGTAGTTTGGTGTTAGGGAGTTCGGGCAAAATTGCAGTGGTTTCTGCGGGAAATCCGGGCATGGCCACTGGTGGTATGGGTGATGTTTTATCGGGGATTTTAGGGGGATTACTGGCACAGGGTTTAGCCATAGAAAACGCTGCAAAACTCGGTGCAGTATTGCACGCAACAGCTGCTGACAGGGCGGCACAAATAACCGGACAACCCGGGTTGATGGCGACAGATTTAATTCCCCGACTGTGCCAGATTATTCGGGATAAAGCATGATCAATTTGTACAAACCAACAGAGATTTTTTTGGAAAATGAAATGGCGACCCTGGAAGCGGGGCGCGAACTGGGTGCTGCTTTGTTGCAATATCCAAACAGTCTTTGTATTTATCTGGATGGAAATTTGGGCGCGGGAAAAACAACCTTAACCCGTGGGATTCTCAATGCATTTGGGCATACCGGTTTGGTAAAAAGCCCTACTTATACACTGGTAGAAACTTATGAATTTCCATCGAGACCCATCCATCATTTTGATTTGTATCGCTTGACTGATCCCGAAGAATTGGAGTTTATGGGGATTCGTGATTATTTTGTAATGAATGCAATTTGTTTGATCGAGTGGCCTGAAAAAGGGAAGGCTTATCTGCCTGATCCCGATTTGGTTATCAGTATGGAGTATCAGGCTCAATCAAGAATAATGCGTTTGCATTCAAACCTAAGCGGTGATTCGCAATGACAAGTCCAGCGCGCGACAATGTTTGGTCAGTGCACCGATAGAAATAAAATTGACCCCTGTTTTTGCTACTTCCAGAAGAGAATCCATCGACATATTGCCGGATGCTTCCAAAGGAACACGCATATCGGCAATTTTTACAGCTGTTCGCATTTCATCAAGCGTAAAATTATCGAGCATTATGATGTCAGCCCTATGCTTGATCGCCTCCTCAAGCTCCTCAATATTCTCGACTTCAACCTCAACAGGTTTATCGGGAGCAATGCGACGAGCCTGCAATATTGCGGCTTGGATAGAGCCACAAGCTGTAATGTGGTTTTCCTTGATTAAAAAAGCATCATAAAGTCCTATCCGGTGGTTGTGGCATCCCCCGCAAAGGACCGCATATTTTTGCGCTAGTCTAAGACCCGGGAGTGTTTTTCTGGTGTCGAGAATTTTTACATTTTGCCCCTCGGTAGCTTGTGCGAACTGACGGGATTGAGTGGCAGTACCCGACAAAGTCTGAATGAAATTCAGTGCCGTTCTTTCGCCGGTGAGGATGCTGCGTGAATTACCCGATAGTTGAAGTAGGCATTGATCGACATGCAGTAAATCGCCATCTTCAACTAACCATGTTAGTTGCACATTTTTGTCCAGTTGGCGAAATACCTCGTCTACCCATAATCGTCCGCAAAAAACTCCTGCTTCCCGGGTGATAATTCTGGCTTGGGAAATTTTGTCTGCCGGGATAAGTTCTGCCGTGATATCGCCTGAACCTATATCCTCGTTCAATGCCCGGGTGACTTGTTGATGGATGGCGGAGATCAATTCGTCTCGCGAAAAACGTTCTGGTTGGATCATGTAAAAACTCAAAAGGTGGGATAAAAAATGAAAGAAATGTCAGTCTAATTCCAAAAAAATACTAAATTTAGCCAAGCAAAACCATTAGTTATTGCAAACTGTGATAGGCCTCTCGATCTTATCATTTGCCCTCGAGCCTGTCTGCCACTTGGTTATACTCAAACAGAGATCAGACTTTGAGTGACACCTCATGAGCGAAGCCACTAAACCTGAAGTTGTCAAATTAGATACCAAAAAGGTTGTTCAGTTGAACGTTGAACGAAACTCTCCGCAGCAATCGCAGATCGCTTTGGCGAGATTGCCTGCAGCTATGCATAATTTGCGCGATAAAGCGCGCCAACACTTGCAGAATTTGTTGAGAGAACTTTTTGATAAAGTCGATGATGCTATGTTTGAGTTGGCCGATAAAGCTGACAATAATCAGGATCAAAATCTGTATTTTGATTCCATGCGGGAAGTGAGAATTCGTCGCCGTGCAATGGAAACAACTTTCTTCCGTCAAATTGATATAGGTTTTGCGCAGTTGTTGGATGCCAATGCGTATCGTGATGAGATAACAGAAGAAAAACAAGTTTCAGCAGATGACTTGTCTTTGGTTAAAAATGACGAGCTTGAAGAAATGGTGGCAACCGACACCATGATCAACAAGGCCAATGAACAATTCGCTGAAGCTATTCAGCACCTTACACTGCGTATAGATCATCTTGTTCCTATCAAGGTTTATCAAAAAAACAATCCTCTTGGTGCCGATGTTATTTGCCGTGCATTTGTACAGTCCACCACTGCATTGACAATTGATGTAAAAGCCAAATTAGTATTGTTTAAATTATTTGATAATTTGGTGATGACGCAATTGGGAAAATTATTTGACGCGTTGAATAAATCGTTAATTGAAGCCAACATTTTGCCTTCGTTAAAAGTTGCGGCAAAAGCTAAAAAAAATCCGGCACAATCAACGCCCTATTCTCAGGGCGCTTCTTCTGGCGGTGTATCACCTGCCCAAGTGTACGATGATCAAACCAATCAAGTTTTGCAAAATCTTCGAAGTTTACTGGGTCATCAGTCTTCATCTACCGTTACATCCAATCTGCAAAATACAGAGATTGCAACACCTGATCTATTAAGATTGCTGTCACAGGCACAACATCGTCACGATTCAATGACAACGCAAACACCTGTGAGTTTGCGACAAATGTTGCAGGATTTACTATCGTCTGAAGTTGAAAAATCTGCAGCAATTAATCAGGTGGATGATGATGTGATTAATCTTGTTAGCATGATGTTTGAGTTTATCCTTGATGATCGGAATTTGGCATCGCCGATGAAAGCCTTAATCGGTCGTTTACAAATTCCGATGGTCAAAGTTGCAATTGCAGACAAGAGTTTTTTCAGCAAGGGGGGACATCCTGCTCGTCGTTTATTGAATGAGATGGCTATGGCTTGTTTGGGATGGCAAGAAACAACAGCTGAAAACCTTCACAAGGATATTTTGTATAACAAAATGCAGGAAATGGTTCGTGTTGTGTTAGCTGATTTCGAAACTGATATGGGAATATTTAATAATCTCTTGTTGGATTTCCGTGCGTTTCAGGAAAAAGAAAAGCGTCGTGCGCAGATTCTTGAGCAGCGAACAATTGATGCTGAAGATGGTAAAGCGAAGTCCGAGCGTGCAAGAGCGGAAGTGGATAATGCTTTGCGAAATATTATTGGTGATAAATTATTGCCACAAACCGTTACACGCTTGCTTAGGGATGCATGGGCTAATGTAATGTTTATCAGTTGTCTGAAGCAGGGTGTTGATAGCGAGGATTGGTTGGAAAAAAATACAACAGCTCAGCAATTGGTGTGGAGTGTGACTTCATCTATGGATAAAGATAATCGACAAAAATTGTTGAAAATGGTGCCGGAGCTTTTACAAAAACTAAGGACGGGTTTGGAGGGTATCTCTTTCAGTCCACTTGAAACCACACAAATGTTCAAGCAGCTTGAAGCGGTTCATTTAGCCAGATTGCGCAGCGATTCAACTCCGGTTGACAAGCCTGTTGAAAAGCAGACTGATAAAGTTCCGGTCAATGAAAAATCTGTTAATGAAGTGAGGTCACCAACACCAACATCAGAAGCAGATCTGGAGGCGAAGGCTTTAGAGTTGGCAGAGAAGAACGCTCAAAGACGAGCTCCCCAACCTGCCAAGCCAGTTGAGTCTATCGATGTACCACCAACAAAAGTGGAGGAAAAAACGGTCGATCCAGTTGTGGTTAATGAAGCTCAGGATATGACCAGGCAGGAAGTTCCCGTCACTCATGAAATAGAGGAGGATGTCTCACGTATAAGCTCCCAGCATTTGGCTCTGGTAGGCAATATTACCCAGGGGACCTGGTTTGAAATGCAGGGTGAAAATGGTGAAAAGTATCGTTGCCGTCTTGCGGCTATTATTCGTCCCGCTGGAAAATATATCTTTGTAAACCGTTCCGGTATGAAAGTTGCTGAGGAATCAAAAGAGACCTTGGCTTTGGCGTTGCAACAAAAACGCTTGAGTATATTGGATGACGGAATGCTGTTTGACCGTGCCCTTGAAGCTGTTATTGGTAATTTGAGGGACAAAAGACCTGGTTAAAACCTTGTTGGTCCGGGAGCTGGTTGTCTTAAGGTATAAATCTCATCAATTGGTCAGGTAATTTTGTGAGCCTGTCTTCTAATTTTTGGTTATGTAGAGTGGAAATCAGCGCATTTGTGGAAGAATGGATGCAATCTGTTAAAATTTGACCTCAAAATTTGACTTTTTAACTATTGCTGACAGATACATAACTGCCAGTCTTTGCTCTAAAGCAGGGATATCTATGGATAATAAGCGTGAACCAGCTATGAAAAAATCGGGTTTCCCCGGCTATGACGCCAATAAATCGACAAATACGGTCTCAGTTATGACTGAACAGATGGTTGTCCAGCACATCAAAGAATGTCGTGACATAACACGTGAATTCATTGGCAGATTTTTCGGCAGCTTCTGGTCCCAATGGATGCGTCAGATTCAGGATAATGCGACTCATGCAAGATCCAATAAAGAACAAACCGCACTTTTTGAAACTTACAGCCTGATGCAGGCTGTTGCTGACGCCGCAGAGCAGGAGTTTCTTCAGCACATCTCCAATGGCTTCGTGAAATTTAAAAATAAAACCTTGAATACCCTTACAGGAGAAGAGCGTTTCAGTGGTGATATTTTGTCTTTGGTTGAGCATTCTGATTTGGAAGAGACCATTGCCATCACCTCCATTACCCATCGTGCAGACAATATGTTTTCCGAGCCGTTGTGGGCTTTGCGTCAGCGTCTGGCATTATTGAATGACGGTGAAAAAATAGAAGATGCCGCTAATCCGGTTGCATCTGTTCAATTTTGTGAAGCTTTACGCAAAGTGTTATCAAATCTTGAAATAGATGTAAAAACAAAAATTATTGGCTACAAATTTTTCGATCAGGATCTTGTTTCCCAGCTCGATGGTCTTTACGGGCAAATGAATGATTATTTGTCGCGTCAAAACTTGCTGCCCAATTTGCGATTCAACCCATCCCAACCAGTCAATACAAAAGCCGGCTCTCAATATCAATCCGGATTGGATGAAGACGACGCACAGCAGCCCAGCGAAATGGATTTGCATGAACAGCAGCAACGCAGGAATACCGAGCGTTTGTTAGAAGGGCAGTTAAGCAACGCAGATGTTCAATATCAAAACAGCTTGTTAGGTGCAATTAAGCTTTTGCAGACACATGTTGCATTGCAGTTTCCTAGTATGTTGGCAGCGCAGCAGATCGCTCAGGTGGGTACAGTAAATCCACAAGCATTTACTGCATTGCCAACTATGGCTCCGGCTAATATGGAGGTCTATTCGGCGCCGCAACTGGTTAATGTTTTTGAGGTGATGCAATCCAAAGTACTTCAGCAGAATCAGGCAATATTACAAGCTGAATCTATGATGTCATCGTTGGTCGATGTAAAAACTGTCGCCGAAATGAATCGTCAGGTGATGGAGAAAATTGTAGACGAAAATGCAAATGGTGCTCTCGAAGCTGATGATATGCAGACGATTGATTTGGTCGGGTTATTGTTTGAGTACATGTTGTCGGATGAGCATTTACCTGACTCGGTAAAAACGGTACTCAGTTATTTGCACACACCTTTTCTTAAAATTGCGTTTATTGATAAAGATTTTTTTGAACAACCTGAACACCCTGCGCGTGTGTTGTTGAATAGTCTGGCTGAAGCGGGTGCCAGATGGGTTGGTAATGATGGCACAGATCAATATGATATTTTTGCTAAAATCAAAACGACGGTTTTTCATTTGTTGCAAGAATTTAAAAATGATGTACGAATTTTTGCAGAAACTCTGATTGAATTTAATTCCTACACTCGTAATGTTGCACGTCGTCAGGAACTGATGGAGCGGCGCGCTTTGGAAAAAGCGCAAGGTGAAGAGCGTTTACGCGAAGCTAAAATTCAGGTGAATGATGAGGTGCGCAAACGTACAGATGGCAAAGAGATGCCTTCTGCAATCTTGCTGTTGTTGTTACAACCCTGGTCAGATTACCTTTCGTTTGTATTGTTACGTTACAGCGATAAATCCGATGCATGGCAAAAAGCATTAAAAGTTATTGATGACTTGATTTGGACTTTGGAACCAAAAACCTTGCAGGTTGAAAAAGCCAGGCAAATGCATATTCAGGAAGATTTGATTGCTGCGCTGGAGAAAGGTTTTGAGACCATAGGATATGAGCAGGCAAAAGGTCGAAAGCTGCTGGATGCAGTGAGCTCATTGCAACGCCTTGCTTTATTGAGCCGTAAAGCGGAACCTGCTCCCGCGCCTATGCGTTCTCGATTGGAAACCATGGCAACAGAAAAAGCGGGTGGAAAAAGTTTTGAGCGGCAAGTTATCACGCCTGATGAGCAGCGCTTTATGGACAGTTTGAAAATGGTGGAGTTTGGAACTTGGTTTGAATTTGAAGGCGGTAAGCGCTTGAAGGTGGCTTGGTACAACAAAAAAACGCAACATTATATGTTAGTTGACCAACAAGGTAGAAAAGTATCATTGACTTCAAGTTTGGAGTTGGCAAGACAGATGTTGTCTGGCACAGCGAAGATTATTTCCGGTAGTACCAAACCATTTTTTGAGCGCGCATTGGAAAATATTTATAACACATTAAATGAGCGTGCTGATGTTGGTAAGGTGCACCCCGTTAAAATTGAGAAAGTAGTATGAGTTCACACCAGCGTCAGAGGGAACGTTATTCGGTCACTCAGGATGTTGATGTTTATGATGCATTGCGTGACACTTATATTGGCAGATTGGTTAACATCCATTCCAATGGATTAATGCTGATTGCAGATAAAGCTTTGAATGAGGATACGCTTTACACTTTTGATATACATTTACCATTACCTATTCGTAATTTATCCAGCATACAAATAGGTGTTGATTGTCTTTGGGTAAGAGAAGCTGATTTGGCTGGCAAATATTGGATGGGCTTTTCAATTATTGATGCAACTGAAGACACCTTGATGATTATCGAACAGATTATCAAAACAGATCTGTAAAAATAATTCCCAGAGTGAATACCTCTTGGTCATGATTGTAGTCAATCAAACTGTGTCCGTAACCATTAAAATAATTAAACTGACCACGCAAATTATTACTGATCGGAAAACTCCAGCCTAATTCTATAGCGCCTTTATTATCTGCATCTAAATTATTTCTCAACATCATGCTGTAAATATTGGCTTTATCTGTATAGGCGCTGCTGAATTCAAAATTTCCCATGAAGTGAGTAATATCGGGATTGTCATCACCATCTGGATCTCCCGGGTATTTCTGTTTGGGTTCCGGAATTCGATACCATGGTGAGAGCGAAAAAACAAAATTATTCCTTTCAAAAACTGATGTGACAATAACACGATTCCAGCTTCTGGATAAAAGCCCGCCAGTGCCATTTGATTGATGATTTAAAATAATCTGATTGGCAGAATTATTGAAGCCCAATATTTTCCAATCATTTGTAAATGACAAAATAAATTCCGGTTGATGATCTGTTGCGCGAAAAGGTGCTGAGTCTTTATCGCTATAAACTTGCCAAAAGGAATGGTTGGTGTAACCCAGATACAGATGTCCGTTAGCATCAAAAATGGATTCACGTAATAATATTTTGATGCTCAGTTGTAATTCGGCTTCGGTATGATCCAGCTGTGTAAAAGTAGAATTGGTGTTTTGATAAGGATCAGTATTCGGATTTCGGTTATGGCTGATTGGATAAAAATAATTTCTTTTATGCGGTGTTAGCATAAAACGATTGGATCTATCCAGCGCTTCCATTTCCAGACGTTTGGCAAAAGGATGTTCCTGCTCATTCTTTTTGACCATTGTTTCGGTAATATTGGTATTTTCCTGTGTTTCTGAATTTTGTTGTATCAGGTCTTCGCAAATACGTTTCAAATCATCAATTGATATGTTGCCGGCAGAGGTCAGAACATGTTGCTGCAAGCATTGTTGAAGGGCCGGATTGTAAGTTTCGGATAGAGAGGAAAGCGACACAAATAAAAACAATACGAAGAACCATTTTAAAACAAACATGCAGTTGTAATCCGTGAATGATTTTGCTGCATTCTACCAGTCTGATAAAAATTTTATAAAGTCATTATTTCCATTTGGCTTGAATTAGAAGTTGTATGTCCACTTCCAGCCATTTTTGTAGAACCTGGCTTCCTTCAATAACGGCTTTCAGGTACAGGTCGATAATATCGCTGGCCAAGTCAAATATGCGGCGACTATCCGCTTGGATTTTGTCACCCAAAATATCGTTTTCAACCATATTTAATAAAAAAGCCAGCTTCACTTCATAACTTTTTAATTGGCTGAGCAGTACTAGCTCGGCGTCCGGTTTGTTTTCTACACGTTTGATGTGATGGCGTAATTTTTCATTATTAACGCGGGTGCATTGGATCAAATAACTGAGTTTTGTTCGGAAATCCTGATCACAAATATGTGATGCTGAAACATAAGTGGCCAGTGCTCTTATACGTCCTATTTGTTCAGCAACTTCCGGCATCAATCGAGTTGAAAAATGTAGCATTTCCAGATAATTGAAGCGTTGGCTGGGTAAGCTGGATTCATCCATCTGCGTCCACAGTGGTGTTTCCAACTGTTTTCCCAATCCTGAAATCATGGTGAGAAGTTGCTCCACCAAATGGCAGTGCAATTCGTAATTCAATAGCACGCTATCTTCTTGCCAGTCCTGACTAATCGTAACCCAGGCGCTTAATAAATTTTGTTGCTGTAGTGGATTAACCAACTTGCCTGATTTGTGCGAAAACACTTCAAGCATTTGGAAATGACGCCCCAGTTGCGTCTGCAGTTGTTGAATTTCTTGTTGGAACACGGGGGTTCCACCAAGACTTCCCATGCTCATACCTCTATGTCTTTGCACGGCTTTAAGTATTTGTATGAGTTGTTGAACCAGAGATAATGCATCGAGGCGCTGAAAATAATTCTCGCACACATCTACAAATATGTTGGTTTGTATGTGTCGTGTTAGAGCATTAATAGGTTGGTTTTGCATTTTCATGGTGCTGATTCGAGTATTTTGTCCAGTATAAGTTTCAAGATTTACTGGAATAGAATTCAGCAACACTTGTGCCAATCAAGCTAAAAGCGGATAAGCTTCAAAATTGACGTGTTAATCAACTTATGAACCACAATTGCGCAAGTATTTATTCTGTTTTTGCTGCTAATTCTTGCTCGATAAAATTCAGTGCTTCATCAATTAACAGCAGCATGGAATGTTTTGCTCGCTCAGGGTTACGATTTTTAATCGCATTAAATACTTTGGCGTGATCTTCGACTATGCCCTCATGATTACCTTTCATTGGGCTGGTGTGGCTGATACTGACTCTGAGTGCGGTTTGAATGAAATCGCGAAGACGAATATAAAACCGGTTGTTGCTCGCGAACAATATGCTCACATGAAAGGCTATATCGGCTTCCAAATCCTCTTTGGTGTTCTCACTGGCATTGCGCATTCTGTCCAGTGCTACTTCTATAGCATCAATTTGTTCGGTGGTGGCATATCGTGCGGCCAATGCAGATGCTTCGGGTTCAATGGCGATGCGCATCTGTAAAAATTCTTTTAACACCTTCATGGATGGATTGCTGTCGAGCGACCAGCTCAGCAAATCCGGATCGAAAATATTCCATTCCTGTTGCGGTTGCACACGAATTCCCTGGCGCGGTTTGCTGGTAATTAATCCTTTTGCTGAAAGCATTTTGACGGCTTCCCGGACTGCGCTTCGGCTTACGCCAAACTTGTCGCATAGTTCAGCTTCTGTCGGTAGTTCGCTGTTGTTGTATTCGCCGCAGATGATGGATTTGCCGAGTTCTTGCGCCATACGGTGAGATAAATTGAAGTAGCGGTCTAATAAAGCCATTGTTCGGGTTCACGTTGTTGTTTTTGGGGATACTAACGATTATTCCAGTAAAAAGACAAATATTTAGTGCTTCTTTTTTTAGATTGTTTGAGTTTTTATGTAATTATTATATAGTAATACAAAATAAATCCGGCTTAAATAACAATTGAAAAAAGAAGCAAAATGACTCGAATAATTCCCCTGTTCCTTGTTCTGTGTGCTGCAGGTATCCATGCTGCCAATCCTTTGTTCAATGATGTCTACACGGCTGATCCGGCTGCTTTGGTAGTTAAAGATAAGGTGTATTTGTATACCGGTCATGATCTTGCAGAAGACGACAGCAAATTCTATAAGATGCATGACTGGTTAGTGTTTTCTTCCAATGACATGGTCAATTGGGAAAGGCATGGTTCCCGTTTGTCGGTAAAAGATTTCAGTTGGGCCAAGGGGGATGCCTGGGCGAGTCAGGTGATTGAGCGGGATGGAAAATATTACTGGTATGTCACTGTCCGTCACGCCAGTATCGACGGATTTGCCATAGGTGTTGCTGTAGCTGATACACCTTTGGGCCCGTTCAAGGATGCTTTGGGTAAAGCGCTCATCAGCAATGATATGACCACGGATACTGCCATTGATTGGGATGATCTTGATCCTTCGGTGATTATCGACGGTGAGCAAGCGTATCTATTTTGGGGTAACACCAAGCCACGTTATGCCAAATTGAAAAAGAACATGTTGGAGCTGGATGGCCCTATAGTGCCCATTGATCTGCCCAATTTCACGGAAGCCTTGTGGATTCACAAGAAAGGTGACTGGTACTACTTGTCCTACGCATCCGGATTTCCGGAAAAAATTTCCTATGCCATGAGCAAAAAAGTAACTGGCCCTTGGGAATACAAGGGAATTCTTAATGAACTGGCAGGCAACTCCAACACCAACCATCAGTCAATCATCGACTTCAAGGGAAAGAGTTATTTCATTTACCACAATGGCGGCATACAACCGAATGGTGGAAGTTTTCGCCGTTCGGTATGTATTGATTATCTGGTCTACAACCCTGACGGCACTATCAAGCG
Source organism: uncultured Cellvibrio sp. (assembly GCA_965650675.1). Taxonomy (GTDB): domain Bacteria; phylum Pseudomonadota; class Gammaproteobacteria; order Pseudomonadales; family Cellvibrionaceae; genus Cellvibrio. The sequence goes on along the minus strand of CBFGPN010000002.1, from coordinate 70,956 downwards.
GGTTGTGATGACATCAGAGGGTGTCTCTGCTGCAAAATGATCTTAATGCGGTTATCTGACAATTGACTGCAAGTTTAGAATAATATTATCATACAAAATAAAAATACTGTCTTATTGGGTTCGGTGATTGCTAATGACTTCTTATACTTTGGGCCTTGATTACGGTACTGATTCGGTTCGTGCATTGTTGGTTGATACCATCACCGGATCTGAAGTGGCCAGCCATGTTGTGTATTACCCTCGTTGGAAAAAAGGCTTGTATTGCGTTGCTGCCAGGGATCAGTTCCGCCAGCATCCACTGGATTATCTCGAAAGTCTTGAGATGGTTGTCAACGGCCTGTGGGATAAAGTACCTCAAGGCACGGCGCAACAGGTAATCGGAATTGGTTTCGATACTACCGGATCTACACCCATAGCCGTTGATGAACAGGGAATAGCGCTGGCACTCAAACCGGAATTTGCAGAAAACCCGAATGCCATGTTTGTTCTCTGGAAGGATCACACTGCGGTAAAAGAGGCTCGGGAAATTACTGAAGCTGCCAATAAATCCAGTGAAAATTATTTGAAATACGAGGGGGGTATTTATTCTTCTGAATGGTTCTGGGCCAAATGCCTGCACCTGCTTCGTGAAGACCCCGTTGTTGCTAACTCGGCTTATCTGTGGGTAGAACATTGTGATTGGATGTCTGCCGTGTTGACGGGTACAACTCATCCTTCAAAGTTTCGTATGGGGCGCTGTGCCACAGGTCATAAACTTATGTGGCACGAGAGCTGGGGTGGTTATCCCCCGAATGATTTTTTTGTGGGTATAGACCCCTTGTTAAACGGATTGCGCGACAAATTACCTGTTGAAACTTTTACGTCTGACAAAGTGTGCGGACTACTGACTGAAGCCTGGGCAGCGAAATTGGGTTTACAGTCTGGAACACCTGTTTGTTTCAGTGCGTTTGACTGTCACATGGGAGCAGTTGCTGCAAATGTAAAACCCGGTGTGCTGACCAAAATTATGGGCACTTCCACCTGTGATATTACGGTTGCCGAATATCAGGATATCGGTGAGAAATGTATCGCGGGTATTTGTGGTCAGGTCGATGGTTCGGTATTGCCAGGATTGGTTGGGTTGGAAGCCGGGCAATCAGCATTTGGCGATCTCTATGCCTGGTTCCGCAATTTGATTAATTGGCCGCTTGCTAATTTGTTGCAGGATTCGGATTTGTTGGATCAATTAACCAAAATAAAATTGATTCAGGAAATTGAAGATAAAACTTTGGCTGCATTAGGTGCAGAAGCTGCACAACTGGAAATTGGCGAAGCTGGAATTACAGCACTGGATTGGGTGAATGGGCGACGTACTCCCGACGCAGATCAAACAGTTTCCATGGCAATTGCCGGGCTGAAAATGGGCAGTCAGGCTCCACAAATTTTTCGTGGATTGGTTGAGGCCAGTGCTTATGGTGCACGCGCTATTATTGAGCGATTTAAATCAGAAGGTGTTGCGATTAATTCTGTAGTTGCGATTGGTGGCATATCCAAAAAATCGGATTTTGTTATGCAAACCTGTGCTGATGTTTGGAATTGCCCGATAGATGTTTTGGAAAGCGAACAAAGTTGTGCATTGGGGGCGGCTATTTTTGCTGCGGTTGCAGGAGGGGCTTATCCGGATGTCGAATCCGCACAAAAAGTCATGGCTTCGCGCCTTTGTAAAACTTATCAGCCCAATCCGGCCTCGGCTGCGGCCTATGAACATTTGTATCAAAAATATTTAACGCTCGGTAATTTTATTAACGCTGGTAAATTGAAATGAGTTTTATTGAGTTAAAACGGGAAGTGTACGAAGCCAACATGGAATTACATCGACGCAACCTTGTGGTTTACACCTGGGGTAATGTATCGCAGATTGATCGGGCAAAAGCTGTCATCGCAATTAAACCCAGTGGTGTTGCTTACGAAAAAATGACGCCGGATGATATTGTGATAGTAGACCTTGATAACAATATCGTTGAAGGAAAAATGCGTCCTTCTTCAGACACCAAAACCCATACACATTTGTATCGACATTTCGATTCCATTGGTGGTGTCACACACACACATTCAACCTATGCAACTGCCTGGGCGCATACACAACAAGCCATACCCTGTTATGGCACAACCCATGCTGATTATGCCTACGGTGAAATTCCTTGCACTGGGGTCATGACTGACCAACAAATCGAACGCGATTACGAAGAAGAAACCGGTATGCAAATTACCGATTGTTTTGCATCGCGCAATCCCCAGGAAGTGCCCATGGTAATTGTTGCAGGACACGCGCCATTTACCTGGGGGAAAAATGCCGCAGAATCGGTATATCACGCGGTTATTCTGGAAGAAATTGCGCGCATGGCCTACCTCACAAAAACCTTGCAACCAACAACACCGGCTTTGAAGCAAACATTGGTAGACAAACATTATTTGCGCAAGCATGGGAAAAATGCTTACTACGGGCAGAAATAAATTAACACCGGGTTTCGTCGTGAGCGATACCCAACAGAAAATTGAAAAATTCCAGAGGAAAACAAAATGAAAGTTTACGGCGATAAAGAAGTTTGGTTGGTAACCGGCTCACAACATTTATATGGGCCAGGTGTGTTGAAGCAAGTTGCTGAAAACAGTCAGAAAATTGCGGCGGGTTTAACTGCATCAAACAAAATCTCGATAAAAATTATTGCACAGGATACGGTGAAATCACCTGCAGAAATCCTTGCTGTTTGTCAGGCTGCTAACAGCAACACAAATTGTGTAGGTCTTATCTTGTGGATGCATACATTTTCTCCGGCAAAAATGTGGATCAGCGGTTTAAGTGTGTTGAATAAACCTTATATGCATTTGCATACGCAATTTAATGCAGAATTACCTTTTGCTGAAATCAATATGCATTTTATGAATCTGAATCAGAGTGCCCATGGTGATCGGGAATTTGGTCACGTGAGTACGCGTTTGCGTCAGGAGCGTAAAGTGGTTGTTGGTCACTGGGCGACTGATTCTGTGCAAAATCAAATCGACAGTTGGTGTCGTGTTGCTGTTGGTTGGTATGAAAGCCAGAATCTGAAGGTCGCGCGCTTTGGCGATAACATGCGTCAAGTAGCAGTCACTGATGGTGATAAAGTTGCTGCACAAATTAAATTTGGTTATGAAGTTCACGCTTATGGTCTCGGTGATTTGCAAAAAGTCGTTGATGCGATCACGGATGAACAGGTGGCTGCACAAATTGAAATTTATAAAGCTGACTACGATGTAAATCCAACTGTCTTGACCGATGAACATCAATTTCAAATGTTAAAAAATGAAGCCCGTCTGGAATTGGGTATGCACAAATTTTTAACCGATGGTGGCTTCGGCGCATTCACCAATTGTTTTGAAAATTTAACAGGTTTAACCAATTTACCCGGCCTTGCAACACAAAGATTAATGCAGCAGGGTTTTGGTTATGGCGGTGAAGGTGATTGGAAAACGGCAGCTATGGTGCGCATTGCAAAAGTCATGTCGAAAGGTCGCCAGGGTGGTTCTTCATTTATGGAAGATTACACTTATCATTTTGGTGCGGTTGATCAGGTGTTGGGTGCGCACATGCTGGAAGTTTGTCCTTCGATTGCTGCTGCAAAACCAAAATTGGAAGTGCATTTACATACTATAGGTTGTCGCAATGATATTGCGCGTTTGATTTTCACCGGCAAAGCGGGGCCTGCACTTTGTATTTCATTGATTGATTTGGGCACACGCTTCCGCATGATTATTGCGGAAGTCGATACAGTTAATCCTCCGCAGGAATTACCCAATTTACCCGTAGCAAAAGCACTTTGGATTCCTCGTCCCAATCTGGAAGTTTCAGCGGCAGCCTGGATTCAAGCAGGTGGTGCGCATCACAGTGCTTACACTCAAGGTATCACTGCAGATGAAGTTGTTGATTATGCTGAAATGGCGGGTATTGAAGCAGTGGTGATTGGAGCAGATACCCGCGTGCGTGATTTTAAAACTGAATTGCGCCACAACGCGGCCTACTATCATTTGAAAGATGGCGTGTAATTGAATAGAAATTTCTGAAAGATTAATAAGTAGTTTGAAAGTTTAATAAGCAGAGAAAAACAGACTTGCATTGCACATGTGAAGTCCGTGTGAGAGAGAAAAAAGGCGGCATAGTTATGCCGCCTTTTTACAACCCATAACAAGCAACTAGAGAATAATAATGCAAATGCAAAAATTATCCGTTTTGGAGAAAACCGGGTTTGGTGCGGGTGATATGGCAGTGAATATTATGATCGCTGCTATGTTTTATTTTATGCAATATTTTTATACCGATATCTTCGGGCTTAAACCTGTTCATGTAGGGACATTATTTTTAGCCGCTCGTTTTATTGATGCATTGACTGACCCCTTGATGGGATTGATTACCGATAAATATAAATCGCGTCATGGCCGGTTTCGCCCCTATTTTTTATATCTCGCCATTCCTTATGGGGTTTCAGTTTTTTTATTGTTTACCACGCCTGATTTTAGTTACAACATGAAATTGGTATGGGCTTACGCTACTTATTTATTGGCAACCCTGATGTTTACCGGTGTGGCTATTCCCTATATTTCGTATATTGGTGTGTTGACGTCCGACCCGCAGGAACGTTTATCAGCAAATGGATACAGAATGTTTTTTGCAAAAATTGCCAATGTCATCATAGTGGCGTCAGTTCCGGATTTGGCAAAACTCTGGGGCGATGGTGATATGGCAAAAGGCTATCAACTGGCTATGGGATTTATGTCGCTGGTTGGTGTTGGTCTGTTGTTGTTTTGTTTTTTCACCACTCGCGAAAGAGTGGAGCATGTTGTCGATAAAGAACCTGTTAGTGAACAATTAAAACTGTTATTGAAAAATGATCAGTGGTTGGTCTTGTGCGCGGTATGCATTTTGGGAACGCTGGGTTATAGCTTGCGTGGCAGTGTGGCTTTTTATTACAGCATTTATTTTTTGGGCGGCGATGAATCCATGGCCGCTAAATTTACCAGTGCGGGTATTGCAGCTTCTATTTTGTCGATGGTGGTATCAACCTGGGTAACGAAACGTTTTTGTAAAGTGCAATTATTTCGCTGGTCGCAAATTGTCGTTGGAATATTGAGTGTTTTGATGTTCTTTGTTGTTGACCCGGGTGATTGGGCCTTGGCTATTTTACTTTATGTTTTATTGTCGTTTGTGGTCGATTTGCATGCGCCGGTATTTTGGTCTGCCATAGCGGAAGCTGTTGATTATGGTCACGTCAAAAATTCCAAACGGGTTTCCGGTTTGGCTTTCGGTGGTATTTCATTTTGTCAAAAAGCCGGTGCAGGTTTGGCGGGATTTATCACCGGTTTACTGCTGACTTACTTTGGTTATGAGGCCGGTAAAGAACAATCTGCTTTTGCTTTGACGGGCATTGCATTGATGTTAACCATAATTCCCGGAGCCTTTCATGCATTAATGGGTTTGGTGATGTTCAGGTATCGCATTACCGATAAATTTTATAAAACCATGATTGACGAAAAAAGAGTTGATCATTAATGCTGGCCTGCATACATAAATCGAAGTTAAAAAATTGGAGTGACAATGAGTGAAATTGTAAAAGTGTTAATTCCGCAACGTGCAGATCCTTATATTTATAAACACACTGACGGTTATTATTATTTCACGGCATCGGTTCCGCAGTATGATCGTATTGAACTTCGTCGTGCAAAAACCATTGCGGAACTTGCAACCGCTAAAACGGTCGATGTCTGGCATAAACCCGATACCGGTGCTTACAGTGAGTTGATATGGGCCCCTGAATTGCACTACAACAAAAATCCGCAAACCGGTGATTATGCCTGGTATGTTTATTTTGCTGCTGCACCTTCACGTGAAATTAAAGACAAATTATTTCAACATCGTATGTATGCAATTTGTAACGCCAATGCTAATCCTTTGGAAGGCGAGTGGGAATTTAAAGGGCAAGTTGACACTGGAATTGATACATTCTGTCTTGATGCAACCACTTTTACCCATAACGGCGTGTTGTATTATTTGTGGGCACAAAAAGATAAAACAATTGAAGGAAATTCCAATCTTTATATTGCCCCTATGAAAACACCATGGGAAATTGCGGCAAAACCTGTGATGTTAAGCAAGCCGGAATATGATTGGGAAACGATTATTTTTTGGGTTAACGAAGGCCCTTCTGTTATTAAACGAAATGGAAAAATTTTCATCAGTTATTCTGCAAGTGCTACTGATGAAAATTATGCAATGGGTTTATTGTGGGCGGATGAAAATGCCGATTTGCTTGATCCCGCTTCCTGGACAAAATCCAAAGAGCCAGTGCTGAAAACCTGTTATGAACATAAAATTTATGGGCCCGGACATAACAGTTTTACTTATGCAGAAGATGGTGAAACGGTGATGCTGGTGTATCACGCCAGAACCTATACGGAAATAATTGGTGACCCATTATGGAATCCGGACAGGCATACTTTTGTTAAACCATTGCGCTGGGATTCAAACGGGATGCCTGAATTCGGACGACCTTCAGTTATTGAAGACTGAATGAAAATGGATAATGAGTAAAAACGATTACAAAACACTGGAGAATAAAATGAAACATATACGATTGGTTTGTTTGGTGTCGGTAATTTGCATGTCGTTTGTTGCAAATATTTTATGTGCAGAAACTGCAAAAACTGCTTTATCCAAAGTCAGTGTAACGGAATCTTCTTTTGGAAAGTTGCCAAGCGGAGAAGAGGCTGTTCTATACACCTTAACTAACGCCAATGGCGTAGTTGTAAAAGTAACCAACTACGGTGGTGTTATTACGTCGATCATAGTGCCTGATAAAAAAGGTGTGATGGGCGATATTGTACTGGGGTTTGATAATGTTGATGGCTACATAAAAAATACTTCATTCTTTGGTGCGATTATCGGTCGTTATGGCAACCGGATTGGCAAAGGGCAATTCACACTGGATGGCAAAAAATATCAACTGACCTTGAATGATGGCGCCAATCACTTGCATGGAGGAACACTGGGGTTTGATAAAATTTTGTGGAAATCAAACTCATTCAAAACTGAATCTACTGTGGGTGTAACCCTCACACATTTCAGTCCTGATGGCGATCAGGGTTATCCCGGTAATCTGAAAGTGACAGCTGTGTATCAGCTGACCAATGACAATGAATTTATTATGAAATATCACGCGACCACGGATAAATCGACACCCATCAATATGACCCAGCATCCTTATTTTAATTTGGCAGGCAGCGGCACTATTCTGGATCAGGAATTGATGATCAATGCCAGTAAATTCACGCCAATCGATTCAGGTTTGATTCCAACAGGTGAGTTGACTTCTGTAGCCGGTACACCATTTGATTTCACTAAAAGTCATGCTATTGGTGACATGATCAATCAAAAAAATGAACAATTAAAAAATGGTGGCGGTTACGATCACAACTGGGTATTGAATAAAAAATCGGATAATGAATGGGGATTGGACGCACGTTTTTATGATCCAAAATCAGGTCGTGTATTGGAAGTATACTCAGATGAACCCGGTATCCAATTTTACAGCGGTAATTTTCTGGATGGTAAAGTTAAAGGTAAGGGCGTTGATTTTGTTTATCGCGGCGGTATTTGCCTGGAACCTCAACACTATCCGGATTCACCTAATAAACCCAATTTCCCGAGCACTATTTTGAAAGCGGGTGAAGAATATAATTCTGCTTTGTCTTTCCGGTTTTTGGTGAATTGATAAATAAAAAGCTCTGCTAGAGATATAAAAAAACCGATCCATTGGATCGGTTTTTTTATATCTGGACACTTTTCAGAATTAATGGCCAGTAGTCATACCTTCTTTAATTTCATGTGTAGGGGCTTTCTTCGCTGCGAATGCAAACCAGAGTACGTAGAGGTAGCACGCCAGCGGTACAGCAAATGCAATTGAACGTGCACCAACCGGGAAATGTGCAATTAACATGTCTACAGTAAAACCATAAGCAACAGAAATAAATCCGCCGCCGCAAATTGCCATACACATTAAACCGGAAGTTGCAGAAGCAGGTGCAGTTGAGCGCTCAAGTGTAAGAGTGAAAATGGTTGGGAACATAATGGAGTTGAACAAACCAATCAAAATTGCTGCGAAACCAGGGATAAAGCCCATAGTAATCGGGGTTTCGTAACCGTGTAGTGAAACGCTTCCTCCCAGTGGTGTAGGCGCCAGATTGTAAGTGCTTATTACAAGAACACACAGGGCTGTCGCTCCGGCAGCGACAATTGCCAACATGGTAGTGGGGCTGACGAAACGCAAAAGTGCTGAGCCGCCGAAACGTCCGATCATCGCGAGCAGCATAAAATAAGGTGCAACATAACCCGCAGTTAATGAGGGTACATTGAGAATTTCTTTTTGTTCAAGAAAGAAAATCATGCCGGAAATAACGCAGACCTCTGCACCCACATAAAGGAAAATTCCCAGAGCACCAAGATTGGCCCATTTTGATTTCAATGCTGAGAAAGGGGATTCTGTGTGCGCTGCCATTTTGGGTGAATGTTCGGAAATGGTGTTGCGTACCAAAAAGACTGCGATGGTGAATACAGCCAGTACAACAGCAATCAAAAAGTACATGTTGGTGACGAATGACAAACCTGTGCTCAGCAGTTCAGGTGTGGCTTCAACATCTTTGTGAAATAAAGGTGTATCCAAAAGATAATTGGCACCCAGCCATCCGCCAATAAATGCCCCTAAAGAGTTGAAGGCTTGTGACAGGTTCAACCGGAATGCAGCACCTTTTTGATCACCCATGGAGGCAATCAACGGGTTAGCCGCTACTTGTAATAATGTAATGCCTGATGCGGCAACGAAAAGCCCGAGTAAAACAGTAGCAAAACTTTGTGAGAAGGTGGTGGACCAGGCGATCAAACAACCCGCAATGATACCGATGAGTCCGAGGATGATCGATTTGGTATAACCTTTTTTAGCGAGATAGGCCGCTGATGGGATAGACATGACTCCATATGCAATAAAAAACGCAAATTGATTGAGCTGTGCTTCTGCGTCAGTGAGGGTGTAAATCACCTTCATGCTCTTTACCAGAGGGTCAATCAGGTTGGTAACGAATGCCCATATAAAAAACAACGACGTAATGTAAATGATCGAGAGAGCCAGGCTCCCGGCTTTTGATTTGGTATTTGACATAAAAGTATCCAGTATTTTCTTATGGAGGTTTTTTTTGATTATTGCCTTTGTTGCTTCGCCTATATGTTCATCAGATGATCAGATTAGGGACGGCAAACAAGGCCGCTAGATATATCTGTTTTTCCAGTTCCTGTTAATAGTTTTTTACTGAAACTCACAATAAAAGCCCAATCTGTTACCGCTAAATACCAGGCTCCAGATTATCCTGCCATCGATGTAATGGTCGGCGAGAATCCATGCGCCATTACCTGTCCATTGACTATCATCCGATTGTTGTTTTTGCTTCCTCTATACCTACTGTGTCTAAAGCTTTGCCACCTGATTTCCCAATGTTCTATTAATCAGATTTGTCTGAAAATAATCCCCCTGGCCGCCTTTACTCTGATTTTAATCTATGGCAAGATTTGATGATAGTAATATTGTAATACAAAATATAATCTACAATATTGCTATCCGATAGCATCCGGCTAGCGGGCATTATCAAAACTATAAATAAGTAATAACAACACTAGAGAAAGGTGAATTACATGAAGCTAACAGGCCTTGCGCTTGTCATTGGCGGTCTGCTGCTGTTGGGCGGCTGCGGTGGCGGTGGTGAAAAGAAATCCCCTTCGGTTCCAGCATCAGAGGAACCCGTATACAGCAAACCAACCCTATCCACGACAGTTCCGCGTGCTACCGATGGCTCAGTGGCCTGGCTGGATATTGGTGTACATGACCCATCCGTTATCAAAGATGGCAACACCCATTACATATTTGGTTCACATCTGGCTGCAGCCAAATCAACTGATCTCATTAATTGGGAATATTTTTCGGTGCTCTCTGCCAATGATATGGTCGATGAGAGCCCGCTGTTTAATACCTATTCAACCCAAATCGCAGAAGGTATTAGCTGGACTGATGGTTACAAGGGCAACTGGGCTGCTGATGTGATCAAGTCGCCCAATGGGAAGTACTGGTTTTACTACAACCATTGCGCGCAAACAGAGGCCACAGGTGGTTGTTGGAATCGTTCCTATCTGGGGCTGGCTGAGGCTGATGCTATAGAAGGGCCTTATGTTAACCGGGGCGTTTTCTTGCGTAGTGGTTATCGCAATGCGGGTGAATTTACCACCTATCCTTTGGATAATGGCCAAACTACTTATAACGGCGCTGTCGATCCCAATGTGATTGATCCGGCCGCTTTTTACGATAAAACCGGCAAGCTCTGGATGGTCTACGGTTCCTATTCCGGTGGTTTGTTTGTGTTGGAAATGGATACCGCAACAGGTAAGCCAAAAGCCGGGCAAGGTTATGGCACCCGTTTGGTCGGTGGCCAGAGCAGGGCAATTGAGGGTGGATTTGTTCTCTACAGCCCCGAGAGTGATTACTACTATCTGTTCTTCTCTGTGGCAGGTTTTGCCGCGAATGATGGCTACAACATTCGTCTCGCCAGATCCAAAACACCCAATGGCCCATTTCTGGATGCCGCAGGCAACAATATTGCTGATGCTGGTGGATTGGAAATCGGTACCAAGTTGATGGGTGGGTTTGAGTTTACCCAACAGCTGGGCGAGACTTCGGAGTCCTGGGGTTATCAAGCCCCTGGCCATAACTCGGCATTTTATGATGCAGCAACAGGTCGCCACATTTTAGTGACCCATACCCGTTTCCCTGCTACCTCAACTGATTACCCCACTATTCCCGAGGCTCATGCAGTAAGAACTCACGAGATGTTTGTCAACAATCAGGGCTGGTTGGTTGTTTCTCCACAACGTTATGTTCCAACAAGCGGAAATAATCTGGTGGATATCAAAGAGATTCCTGGTTACTACAAATTTGTTAACCATGGCAAAGGTGTCAATACCCTTCCGGTGAAGTCCACTTATCTGGCCTTGAATGCCAATCGAACAGTGACAGGTTCGGAAACGGGTGCTTGGTATCCACAAGGTGGTAACACAATTAAGTTGGAATTGGGTAACACCAGTTACTACGGTGTTGTGAAGTGGCAGTGGGACAATGGTTTAAAAGAATTGGTGCCTGTGTTCTCGGCTTCATCTCTTGCCGGCGAAACTATTTGGGGGAGCAGAGTTGATCCAATTTCTGCAACCGCCACAGCATTAACGACGGTTTCCAATGCCTTGGATATCAAAACAGAATTAACCATAGAAGACGAAGGCTATTCTTTGCCCAACTCGGGGAAAAACGGCACCACTATCACCTGGGCAAGCAGCAATGAATATTTTATTGAGGCTGACGGATCGGTATTTATTCCAACGCCTGATCTGGGTAATCAGACAGTGACCTTGACGGCGAATATCACCTTGAATGGACAAAGCACTACCAAAACATTCACAGTCAATTTAACAGCTCGTCCTGCATTCAAAAACGCAGTAGCCCATTATAAATTTGAAAATGGATTAACCGATTCACTGGGTAATTTTGCAGCGGCACAGACAACAGACAACAATCTGCTGAACACTGGCGTCACTACACCCACTTATGAAGCGGGTTATGCAGGTCAGGCCTACGATTTTATCGGCACTAATGGTGTGCGTTTGCCCAATAACATTATTGCGTCGAATCAGTACACAGTGTCCTTCTGGTACAAGCCTGAAGTCTTGACTGCCTATACACCGGCGTTCTTCGCATCAACAGCTGACAATCAGTGGATCAGTTTTATTCCGGACAGGGCCGCACATTTCACCACTACCTCGTTGTTGTGGAGCTTCATTTTCCAGACTGACACAGTCGAGACTGATGACTGGAACCAAATCGTGCACACCGCAACAGCTCCATTGAATCAATGGCAACACGTGGCGATTACCTATGCCGATACCACGATGAAACTTTATATCGATGGCAATCTGGCGGGTTCAATGCCACGTCAGGATATTTTCAGTGCAGCAGGAGGCAATTTTGCACTGGGTGTGAATTACGGTTGGGATCTGCCTTTTGTTGGTCAAATTGATGAATTCATTGTGTATGACTATGCCTTGAATAATTTGGATATTAACGGTGCAGCCATTAACAATCTGACGGATTCTTCACTGTTTGCCGGATTCGTTAAAGATGCGTTGGATCTCGGCGATGTTTCCGCTGTGCGTGAAAACTTTGAATTGCCACGAGTAGGGCCTTTTGTTTCAGGTATCAGCTGGAGTTCAAATAACACTGAATTTTTGAATCCGGTGAATGGTACGGCAATCGTCAAACAGCCGAGCGCATTACAAGGCGATCAGCAAGTGGTGTTGACGGCAACAATCAAATATCAAAATTTCACAGATACCAAACAATTTACTGTCACAGTGAAATCACTGGCGCCTGCTGAATATTCTTTTGAAGGTGATTTGACAGCGATTAATGGTGCTTATGCAACTGCCACCGTCACAGGTGATCGCATTTTGAATACCGGAGGCAGTGTGACTTATGTCGATGGTGTTAAAGGTTTGGCGGTGAATCTGGATGGAACATCTGGTGTCAGGTTGCCGGACAATTTAATCACCACCAACAGTTACTCGGTTGCCATGTGGTTAAAACCGACGGCGTTCACCAATTTCACCACTGCTTTTTTCGCCGGTGCCAGCGCCAGTGCCTGGATTAGTTTGGTCCCTTCAATGAATGGCACTAATCGAACGCGTGTGTGGGCAGATCAGGCGGGTTTCTTTGATAACGCCGAGCTGGATTCACGCATTCCACAAGGTGCATGGACTCATATTGCATTCACAGTCGATGGTGAAGACAACAACAAAATAAAAATATTTGTGAATGGTGTGCAGTCGTTGGAAGCGACTGGATTCAAACGGGTATTTACCGTTGCCGGTGAAACCAACGAGTTTGCGCTGGGTGTGAATTATTGGGATATCCCTTTCAACGGTGCGATTGATGAATTGAAAATTTACAGCGGTGCTATTACGGCTGAATCAATCAATGCTCTGTATCAGGAAGGCTTGTAGCCCTGACAAAAAGTGAGGAAATTTTTTCCTCACTTTTTCCAGATATTTTTTCAAAACACATGATGATCCTTCAACGTGTATTTGTTTCTTCGAAGTGATAAACAAATACTAAAAATAATACGGAGTCAGAAGATGTACTCAAAATCAATTTTAGCAAGCGCTGTTATTGCAGCTATGTTTGCCCCCAATCTTTATGCACAAGATCAGACAGAAGAAAGTGAAGAAATTGTTGTTACCGGTATTCGTGCCAGTTTGAGCAAGGCCTTGGACATCAAACGCGACAACACACAAATTGTTGATGCAATTGTGGCGGAAGATATCGGTAAGTTTCCTGATAACAACGTAGTGGAAGCCTTGCAGCGTGTGACTGGTGTGCAAACGACAAACCGTGGGGGTGGCGAAGTGTCAGGAGTTTCCATTCGCGGCCTAACGGATATCCACACTACAGTGAATGGACGTGATGTCTATACGGGTGCAGGTCGTGTAATGCAATTGCAAGATATACCTGCCAGTTTGCTGGCCAGTGTTACGGTCTATAAAACACGTTCTGCTGATCAGGTGGAGCGTGGTATTGCAGGTTCTATTGATGTGAAAACCCATCGTCCATTTAACTTTGATGGTGCCAAAATGTCTGTTGCTGCTCGCGGTATTTATGCAGATCAACCGGATAAAATTGATCCCAATATCAGTGCGCTTTTCAGTAATCGTTGGGAGACTAGCCAAGGTGATTTTGGTGCTCTGGTGAATTTTTCTTTTGCGGAAACTCACTATCGTGATGACACCATGACTGCCGGTGCAGCTTTTCCCTTTTTCAATGCAGTCCCTCACCCTGGTTATGCACCTTATGAAATGATTCCTGGTGATTTCAATGGTGTCAGGGTTTGGCAGCCTGGTTTGGAGAATGGTCTTCCTTCTGGAGAAGGTTCAACCTTAACGCTTGGTGGTGTGGAATATGATTATTTGTTGATGCGTGATGCAATTTTCGGTACTTCCTTCACCGGCGAACGTAAACGTCCTGCAGCGAGTGTTTCTTTGCAGTGGGCACCGGATGATCAATTGGAAGTGACTGCAGAAGGTTTTTATACGGGATACAGAAATAAGTCGCAAAATGCCATGTGGTTTTCCAACACTCTGGAACATCAAGATGGCAACATTCCGATTCCTTTGATTTATGAAGGTACTAATATTGTTAAAGAGCATGATGGCCATGCTAATGGTGGTTTCCAAAGCGGAGATTATGCTACCGGAAAAACGGACAGCTATTTATACGCATTGGGAGCAAAATGGATACCAAGGGATGACATCACAGTTAATTCAGAAGTGACTTATCAAAATAGTAAATTCACGAGTGAATTTTTTGCAATGCGTTTCGCGCGTACCGCTTATGGTTTAACTGTGGACTACAATGATCGCGATGGTGTTCCTTCACTTGTTTTCAAAGACAATCCTGCAACAGCCAATTTGGATGAATCCGACATGTCAGCGATAGGCAACTGGAATGCTTCTGGTATGTGGGACAATGGCGGTGGCAATGAAGGTGATTCAATAACACTCACCAGTGATCTGGTTTGGGATTTGGACGGAAATTATTTCAAATCCTTGAAAGTGGGTGGCCGATACGAAGAGCGTAATGCACAGGATTTTGGTCGTGGGCAAGACTCTTGGGCCTACAGCAGTCCGCTCAGTCAAATGATGACAGATTTGGTTGCTGCCGGTGCGTCAGGTGATGGTTCAGGTGTTGTATTCCAGGTGAATAATTATTTCGATGGCAGAGCGAATATTTTTGATAACTTTATTACTGCAAATGGTAATTATTTATTAGATAACGCTGATGCTGTTCGCACGCTTTATGGTCTGAACACGGAAAAAGTGCATAAAAACTTTGATGTAACGGAAGACTCTGTTGCACTTTATGTCACTACCAAATTTAATTTGATAGATACATTAAGCGGTGAATTTGGTTTACGTTATGTTAACTATAAACAGGATATGGAATTTTGGTCTGAAACAGGAACCAATACCAATATCTATGATGATGACACAGGAAAAGGTAAAGCCGATAAATTGTTACCAAGTCTGGTACTCAATTGGGACATCGCTGATGATGTGAAAGGGCGTCTTGCTTATACTCAAACATTGCGCATGCCTAATTTCGGTGATTTGAATCCGTTGCAATATTTTCAGGATCCATTAACTTCAATTCCTTATGGAACAGGTAGTGGCGGTAACCCGGATTTGCAACCGACAGAATCGACTAACTATGATTTATCACTTGAGTGGTATTTCGCAGATGCCAGCTCTATTTATGCTGCTATATTCAAGCGTGAAATTGAGGGGGCTGTCATCGGTGGTGCGAAAATTGTCAATCGTACGGGTAATGATGGAGTGACCCGTGACTATGTTCTCACGACTTTGGTAAATGCTGTAGATGGTGAGCTGTCTGGTTTGGAAGTGGGGCTGGTTTATTTCCCGGATAATTTACCTTCTGCCTTGGATGGTTTGGGGATACAGGCGAGTTACACGGCACTGGATTCCTCGCAAAAAACACCTGATTACAATTCTGCTGGTGAAATTTTCCGTTATGTCGATTCCAATATGAGCGGTGTGTCTGACGATTCTTACAGTGTTGTTCTTGCCTACGATAAAGATGCGGTTGAAGCGCGTTTGTCTTATGTGTGGCGTGAATCTTTTTATTCTCGTAGAGAAGCTGCAATTTTTGCCAACCCAATCCAAATTTGGAATCGTCCGGAGCAAAGTCTGGAATTACAATTAAGTTATAACGTCACCGATGATCTCGTTGTGACACTTGATGCAACCAATTTGCTGGATGATGTTTACCAAAGCTATTACGGTGAAGGTAATCAAAATCTATTTAATTTTGGAAGTTTAATCTATTCAAAAACCTATGCATTGGGAGCGCGTTACTCTTTCTAAGACAATCAGATGTTTTATAAAAAGCCTTGCTTGATGCAAGGCTTTTTATTCTGAAATTGGTTGGAAATTTTTGTGAAATGATTTGCAAACGATGGTAAAAAAACAACAAAAGTCTGGACATCAAACAATATTTATATATTATATTACAAATGGATATTAAATGAATTGCGCTTTTAATTTTCCAGTGTTTCAAGAGTTTTTGTTTTAGAGTTATTCCGTTGTTATGGATAGTTAACCTTATTCAACCGCTGTAGATGTCTGCAGCGGTTTTTTTATCTCAATTATTTTCCTGTTCAATTATGAAAAAACAATTCCTGAAAAATCTGTTGGCGGTTTTGATTCTGTTTGCATCAGGACTATTTGCAAAAGAACCCATGCAATTGTTTCCATTGCAGGATGTGCGTTTGAACGCAAGTCCTTTTCTTGATGCGCAAACCACGGATGTCCGTTATTTGTTAGCACTGAATCCTGACAAATTGCTTGCACCTTTTCAACGGGAAGCCGGGTTGCCGTTAAAATCCGAATCCTATGGTAATTGGGAATCCTCCGGGTTGGATGGGCATATGGGCGGCCATTATATTTCTGCATTGGCACTTGGTTATGCGTCAACTTCCAATCCTGAATTGCTCAAAAGATTGAATTATGTTGTCAGTGAATTAAAAAAATGCCAGCAAAAAAATGGCAATGGATATCTTGGTGGCATACCGGGTGGAAAAGAAGTTTTTGAGCAAATCGCAAAAGGAAATTTACAGGCTGATAACTTTTCGGTGAATGGCAAATGGGTTCCCTGGTATAACCTGCATAAAACTTTTGCCGGATTGCGTGATGCTTATCGTTATGCAGGCAATCAGGATGCAAAAAAGATGTTGGTCGAATTTTCGGATTGGGCAATTGCTCTAAGTAGTCATCTCGATGATCAACAAATGCAACAAATGTTGCGCAGTGAACACGGCGGCATGAACGAAGTTCTGGCAGATGTCGCAGAAATCACGGGTGACAAAAAATATCTTGCAGCTGCAATTCGTTTTTCACATCAATCGGTGTTACAACCGCTTGAGAAAAATCAGGATAATTTAACGGGCTTGCATGCCAATACACAAATCCCGAAAGTGATAGGTTTTAAGCGAGTAGGTGATTTATCCAATAATAAAGATTGGCAAGATGCAGCAGAATTTTTTTGGAAAACAGTTGTTGATCATCGCACAGTAGCGATTGGCGGTAACAGTGTTAAGGAGCACTTTCATGATCAGCATGACTTCTCATCCATGATTGCAGAAACAGAAGGCCCTGAAACCTGCAATACCTACAATATGCTTAAACTCACCGAGCTATTATTTTTGACTGATGCCAAAGTCGGTTACGTGGATTATTACGAACGAGCCTTATTTAATCACATATTATCATCGCAGAGACCGGATACAGGCGGGTTTGTTTATTTTACACCTATGCGACCCAATCATTACCGGGTTTATTCCCAGGTTGATAAAGCCATGTGGTGTTGTGTAGGTTCAGGCATTGAAAACCATGTGAAATACGGACAGTTTATTTATGCACATCAAGGGAATAATCTCTATGTTAATTTATTTATTCCTTCTGAATTAAATTGGCAGGATAAAAAGATACGAATATCACAAATCAACTCTTTTCCTGATCAGGAAGGAACGAAAATAATTATTCGTAACAGTAAAAAATTTACCTTGCATATCCGTTATCCCAATTGGGTTGCAGAAGGTGCATTGAAACTAAAAATTAACAATAAGATTGAGAAAATTTCTGCCAAACCCGGCAGCTATATAAAAGTTGATCGTTATTGGAAAAAAGGTGATCAAATAGATGTGAGTCTGCCTATGACAACCTATCTGGAACAAATGCCGGATACTTCAAACTACTACGCGCTACTGCATGGCCCGATTGTGTTGGCAGCAAAAACAGCCCCTTTTGACGGTGAAAAATTAAATTTTCTGGCTGATGATTCCCGCATGGGACATATAGCGCAAGGCCCGTTATGCCCCTTGGAAGCAGCGCCCTTGTTTGTCAGCGATACCACTGATTTTATGTCGAAAATAAAACCTGTTCCGGGAAAACCCATGACATTTAAAGCAGAAGGTGTATTGCGAGGAAAAAATACAGAGCGAATAGAGTTTATTCCTTTCTTTCGATTACACGATTCGCGTTACATGATCTATTGGAATTATTCGACGCCTGAAAATTTGAAATTAATGCAAGAGCAACTTGCAAAAAAAGAAGTTGAACAATTGGCGCTGGAAGCAAAAACAATTGATCAGGTATCACCGGGCGAGCAGCAACCTGAATCAGATCATTTCTATAAAGCAGAAGGGGGTGACTCAGGGTTAAACAAAGGAATGCGTTGGCGTCATGCAACTTTCTGGTTAAGTTATGAATTGACAGATAAAAACCGTGAAGCCAAATATTTGCGTGTAAGTTATTCACGGCTTGATGCGGGTAGAAAATTTGATATTTTCCTGAATAATATGTTGATAGAGTCTGTTGAGTTAAAAGCAGATTATCCGCAGGAAATTTATTTTATTGATTATCCTGTTCCTGCGGCTGTTCACAATACTCCAAACGGAAAAATCCTGGTTAAATTTGTTGCGCACAAAGGTTCTGTTGCCGGTGGACTTTATGATCTGCGATTGTTGCGATAAAACCATGAATCACGGAACCTTTGCGTTAATCAAAATTTATCGTCATTCCTGCGAAGGCAGGAATCCAGTTGTTAAAAAAATCTAACTAAATAGATGGTTTATTGTTTGTTGATCAATCGACTGCGATAGAGAGATAAACCTTTGGCATCAACGACTGGCCATTGGTTTTTATCCCACTTGAGATCCAGAATTTTTAATTTGGGCAAATAGTTATCATGAGCATCGTAGGCATGAAAAACCAGATAATCCTTGCCATCGAAATGATAAACACTGTTATGTCCAAGCCCCGGCCAATCGGCATTGCCTGCCAATACCAGAGAACCACCGCCTTTACGCATATCGATATTGTCTTTGTCGAGATAAGGCCCCGTCAGATTTTTTGATCTGCCGACGCGAATGTTGTAATTGCTATCTTTTCCGCGACAACATAAATCAAACGATACAAACAAATAATAATATTCGCCTTTTTTAAATATAAAGGGGGCTTCAACGGCTCCGGTTTGCGGAGGCGATACATTTTCCATGCGTGGGCGTTCGGAGATCTCATGCCACTCCTGTGGCTCGGCCGGTTTTGTTCGGGCTTCATTGAGTTTAAATATTTTCAGGCCACTCCAGAATGAACCAAAACTCATCCAGGCCACACCTTTGTCATCCTGAATAATATGTGGATCAATTGCATTCCAGTCATCGCGTTTGGGAACGGATTGAATCACACTCCCCAATTCTTGCCATTGGTAATCGGGGGATGTCGGGTCAAGAGTATTGTTAACCGAAACCCCTATGCCAGATGTGTTCTTACCAAATGCCGATGCTGAGTAATAAAGGTAGTATTGGTTGTTGTGAAATTGAATGTCAGGTGCCCACAGATGCCCGGCAAATTCCTGCACTACTTGCTTGACCATTGCAGGTTCCTGTTTCAATGTGGGCTCAAGACTCTTCCAATCTTTTAAGTTGGTTGAGCTGAAAGCAGTAATGCCTGGTCCTGTACAAAACACATAGAATTTATCGCCTTCTTTAATCATGACGGGATCATGAGCAACCACTTGATCAGTTTTGGGGGTAGCCATGCTTATGCAGGAAATTAATGAAAGAAACAAAAGGCTTGATTTGGTATTCATGGGCTCATTCTCATCATAATAAGTAAGATAATACTATATTACTGGTGGTTTACCTAGATGTCATGACTGTGAAATCGGTGCTGATGGAAGGAAGCCAATATTGGATACTTACTCGATTGTTTTTCATGTGGAAAGAGGGAATCCATTTTTAAGTGCACCAGACGCAAATCAAATTTATTTGCGAATCATTCTGATGTAATGCGAAAAGAAAAATATAGCGCACCAAACCTGATGTATTAAAGACAAGGCCCTGGACTTGCGTGATAAAATCCGCTGCCCTTTGGGGATTAACCTATTTTTTGAGTAATGTTTATGTGCGGAATAGCGGGCATTATTTCCCTCGATTCAAAGGATTTGCCACAGTTGCCAGAATTACAACAAATGGCAAAACAACTGCGACACAGAGGCCCCGACGGTGAAGGATTTTATTGCCAGAATGCAACTGGTCTGGCGCATACGCGATTAAGTATTATTGATCTTGCTGGTGGAACCCAACCGATTCATAACGAAGATAAAACGGTTTGGACTATTTTCAATGGCGAGATATTTAACTATCTCGAATTACGTGAATTATTGGTGGCTC
The DNA here is from genome assembly GCA_965650675.1 of uncultured Cellvibrio sp. Classification (GTDB taxonomy): domain Bacteria; phylum Pseudomonadota; class Gammaproteobacteria; order Pseudomonadales; family Cellvibrionaceae; genus Cellvibrio. The sequence goes on along the minus strand of CBFGPN010000002.1, from coordinate 50,502 downwards.
GCGGCCACGTTTTTTACACCCACAGTGATACCGAAGTTCTGGTTCATCTTTATGAAGAATATGGCGATGATTTTCTGCAACATTTGAATGGGCAGTTTGCGTTAGCAATCTGGGACTTGCAGAAACAAACATTGTTATTGGCGAGGGACAGGGTAGGCATAGCCCCTCTTTTTTATACGCAACAAAATGGACGTCTGATTTTTGCGTCAGAAGTAAAAGCAATATTGTCGGTGTTGGATCATGCTCCGCAAATAAGCCCACAGGCATTTAACCAGTTGCTTTATTTTTGGGCTCCTGTGAGTCCTGATAGTATTTTTGATGGTGTGAAATCCCTGTCGCCAGGTACTTATTTAACGGTAAATTTACGGGATGCCAAAATCAATATAAAACAATATTGGGATTGGCAATTTCCTGAAGAAAAAATAGCGTGTTCTGAAAAAGATGAAAACCGTTTGTGTGAAGAGCTGCTCGAATTATTGGTGGATGCTACCCAGATTCGATTGCGTGCAGATGTGCCGGTGGGCGCATATCTCTCCGGTGGATTGGATTCATCGGTATTGCTGGCATTAATTCGCCGTCACACACAAAATCGTACAAAAAGTTTTTCATTGGGTTTCAGTGAAGCATCGCATGATGAATCGGCTTATCAAACATTGGTCGCTAATTATTTGCAAACCGATAACAGTCGCATTGTTTGTAAACCCGATGACATTGCACGTGAATTTTTTTCGTGTATTTGGAATGCAGAATCTCCATTGTTGCGAACAGCGGCTGCACCCATGCGTATGCTCTCGCAGTTAGTGCGTAGTCAGGGTTATAAAGTGGTATTGACCGGTGAAGGTTCTGATGAGGTGTTTGGTGGTTACGACATTTTCAAAGAAGCCAAAGTCAGGCATTTTTGGGCGGTCAATCCACAATCCAATTGGCGTGCGGCTTTATTGAAACGTTTGTATCCTTATCTGGATATCAGTGAACAAAGAGCCAGTCAATTTTTAGCGCCTTTTTTTGGTCAGGGATTGGATAAAGCGGATGCCTGGTATTTTTCGCATTTGCCCCGATGGGATATGACAAGCAAATCAAAAATGTTTTTATCGCCGGAGATGTCTCGCAAAATGCAGGACACCCTGCTGGAAGATTTGCAATCAACCCTGCCCGATGAAATAGCAAATTGGTCCTTGTTGCAAAAAGGCCAGTATATTGAAGCAAAAACCTTAATGGGCGGTTATCTTTTGTCTTCACAGGGCGATCGTATGTTGATGGCTAATTCTGTTGAGGGGCGTTTTCCGTTTCTGGATCATCGCGTTATAGAGTTCGCCAACCGTTTGCCTGTTAACCTGAAACTGAAAGTGCTTAAAGAAAAATATATTTTACGTAAAACGATGAACCAATATTTACCGGCAGAAATTATTCATCGCCAAAAACAACCCTATAGAGCACCGGATGCCATTGCATTTTTTCAGAATGGTCAGGCCACGGCGGAATACCTTGATGATCTGTTAAGTGATGAAAAAATTTCGCGTTATGGTTACTTTGATTTGAATAAAGTGAAATTGTTATTGAAAAAAGCCAGGGCTGGAAGTGTGACCAGTACCAAGGATAACCAGAGTTTGGTGATGATCATCTCAGCCCAGATTTGGCATTATCATTTTGTAGAAAATTTTTTAAATTTTAAACGTTAGATTCAATATTATTTAAAACAATTATGAAGAGCATTGGAGCCTTTATGTCAGTTAGAGAACAACTCAGAAAGTTAATCCTTGAAAATTATTTGTTTAGCGATAATCAGGATGATCTGAAAGACGATGTCAGTTTTATGGATCTGGGCGTGATAGATTCGACAGGTATTATGGAGGTAGTCATTTTTATGGAAGAAAATTTTGGTATCAAAGTGCTGGATACGGATTTGTTGCCAGAAAATCTGGACAGCATTAATGCATTGGTTGCGTTTGTTGATCGCAAGAAAGCGGCCTGATAATTCGATGACAGCATCAGTATTGCAAACGGCTGTAGATGGATTGCGTATCCAGAGTGGCCGTTGTCCTGATAAACCTGCCCTGATTATTGAAGGACAAATATATACCTATCGACAATTGGATCAGGCCAGTAGCCAACTGGCTTGTTGGTTGCAACAACAGGGAATGAAAAAGGGCGATAGGTTAGCGATTTATCTGGAGAATTCTTTTGCTGCGGCAATCAGTATCTATGCGGCAATAAAATTAGGTGCCATTTTTGTGGTGATTAATCATCAGATAAAATCTGCAAAATTGGAAAGAATTATTGTGGATGCGGAAGCGTCTATTCTGATTGCGCAAGAAAATTTACAACAACAATTTTTGCCTTTATTGGAAACCATACCGCTGACTATTCTGTGTGTCGGTTTTAAAGAAAACCTTTCTGCTCAGGAAAGCCATTCGGTAATGGTAGACTTTGATCAGGTTTTACAGGAATCATCTGATGGCTATCTTGTACCTGACATAATTCCATCTGATTTGGTTGCTTTGATTTATACATCCGGCACAACCGGTGATCCAAAAGGCGTTATGCATACACAATCCTCAATGGTGTTTGCAATTGCCAGTATTAGTCAGTATTTGAACATTCATGCAGAAGATAAAATATTAAGCGTTTTGCCACTGGCATTTAGTTATGGGCTTTATCAGTTGCTGATTTCGGTTTGGCAGGGTGCAACTTTGGTGCTGGAGAAAAATTTCAATTATCCAGCGCAGATTTTCAATCGATTACATGAACAGCAAGCGACTATATTTCCGGCGATTCCAACAGTATATTCGTTGATTATTGCTGCAGATAAACGTTCGGCGCTGCAATTTCCATCTGTAACCAGAATTACCAATGCCGGCGCTGCGTTATCGCCGGCATTTATTACACCGCTGCAATCCATATTTCCGAATGCAAATTTATTTGCCATGTATGGGCAAACCGAATGTAATCGCGCTTGTTATTTGCCACCGGATTATTTGCAGGATCTTGATAAATATTCGCACAGTGTTGGTATTGCAATTCCCGGAACAGAAATATTTTTAGTGGATGAGCAAGGGCAGAGATTGCCGCCGGGACATGAAGGTTTTTTATGCGTACGCGGACATCATTTAATGGCCGGATATTGGAGAAAACCTGAACTAACACAGCGTGTATTAAAACCGGATGTTATTAGCGGTGAACCTATTTTACATACTGGCGATTGGTTTTATATGGATGAGCAAGGTTTTTTGTTTTTTAGAGGTCGCAGTGACGACATTATTAAATCGCGTGGTGAAAAAGTCAGCCCCACCGAAATTGAACATGCATTGACTTCACTTGAAGGTGTTAATGAAGCCGCTGTCGTTGCCCAGGATGATGAAAATCTGGGGCAGGCAATTATTGCTTTTGTTACCGTTTCAGTAACAGATTTAATCGACAGGAAAATTAAAAAATTAATGATGGATAAAGTGGAATCTTATATGGTTCCAAAAGATATTATTATTTTGCCGGAATTACCCAAAACAGCGAATGGGAAAATCGATAAATTGCAGTTGCGTGAAAAGTTGTTGAAAGGGTGATTCGAACGTTTGAAAACTGAAAATTGTAAAACCAAGGAATACATTATGAGTAATTTTTTTGTAAATGCCAGCAACGAAGAATTGATGGCTCTGGACTATGACGCGGAAATTGAAAAAATTGGTCAGGGAATTAAAAAAGCCTTGCGTCAATTGCGTAAACGCGGCGCGGTTGTTGCCATGTCCGGTGGTATAGACAGTTCAGTCACCAGCAGTGTGGCAGCCAAAACATTGGGAAAAGACAAAGTATTCGGGTTGCTCTTGCCCGAGCAGGACTCATCGTCAAAAAGTTCATCATTGGGGCAGACATTGGCGGAGCATCTGGGTATTGAATTTGAGTTGCATAATATTGCTCCAAGTTTGGAGGCCATTGGTTGTTATAAGTGGCGTGATGCAGCGATAAAAAAATTATTTCCGGATTACGGTCCCGGTTGGAAAAATAAAATTGCAATTAGTGGTGGCACTGAAGGTTTGGTCAATAGCTTCCAGTTAATTGTGCAAAGTCCTGATGGGAAAATGCATCAATCCAGATTGGGTGTTCAGGAATATCTGCAAATTGTGGCTGCAACCAATTTCAAACAACGCACGCGTAAAATGGTTGAATATTTTCATGCGGATAGATTGAACTACGCTGTTCTGGGTACGCCTAATCGTGTTGAATATGATCAGGGATTTTTTGTGCGCAATGGTGACGGTGCGGCGGATATTAAACCCATCGCCCATTTGTATAAAACCCAGGTATATGCTTTGGCGCGTTATATGCAGTTACCTGATGCAATTTGTAACGTCATTCCAACGACAGATACTTACAGTTTGCCGCAAGGACAGGATGAATTTTATTACGCACTGCCCTATCAACAAATGGATATAGCGTTGTTTTTGTTTAACCATAAACGTCCGGCACAGGAGTTGGCAGAGCGGCTGGCAATATCTTTAGCCCAGGCTGAATTTGTTTACAGGGATATAGAAACCAAACGTCGTACTACGGCGCCATTACATTGGTCGCCAATTTTGATAGAGAAAGTGGATGGGCCTATCACAAATTACGATCATTAATTAAAAAGGCGCAATCATGTCGAAGAGCCAAATAGCGAATTGTAAAATTGCAGGTGTATCAACTGTAGTACCGGAAATGCAAGTTGATAATATGGATCAGACGGATTTTCCTGCTGCAGAATTACGCAAAATTGTGCAAATGGCGGGTATTCGAAAACGACATGTTTCCGATGGCCGAATTTGCAGTAGTGATTTATGTTTGGCGGCTGCAACTCATTTGCTGAAAGAATTAAATTGGTCCGCTGATTCGATTGATGCTTTGATTTTTGTAACACAAAGCCCCGATTATTTTTTACCATCGACCAGCAGTTTACTTCATCGCGATTTGGGTTTGTCCAATCATTGCGCGACCTTTGATGTTGGTTTGGGTTGTTCCGGTTACCCCTACGGAATGTGTCTGGGGGCCATGATGGTCAATTTTGGGCACAAGCGAGTCCTGGTGTTGCATGGAGAAACGCCGAGTTTATTTACAGATCCTTTGGACAGAGGCACGCATTTATTATTTGGCGATGCAGGATCAGCAACGGCGCTGGAATATTCCGAAAATGCAACGCCCTGGTTTTTTAATTTACAAAGTGATGGCAAAGGTTACGACCATCTCATTATTCCTGCCGGTGGTTTCAGACAACCGAAAAGTGATCAGCAACGTGATTATCGTTTGTATATGAATGGTACCGGGTTATTTAATTTTACCCTGGAGCGTGTTCCGCCACTCATTATGGAAACACTTGAACAGGCGAACCTTACTACGGAAGAGGTCAATTATTTTATTTTTCATCAGTCCAACCAATTTATGATGAAACATCTCGCTAAAAAATGTTCGTTGCCTGAAACGACAACGCCTATAATTTTGGAAAATTTTGGTAATACCGGTGGTGCTTCGGTTCCTCTGACCATCACCTGTGCATTAAATGCTACTCGTGAAACAGACGTGAAATTAATGTTGTTGGGTTATGGTGTTGGTTTGTCCTGGGCTTCGGCACTGGTTAATTTGCCGGTTGATGCTTTATTGCTGCACGGCATGATCAGCGAACCTTGTGTTGGTCAGGCAACGACTGATAAATCAAATTGAGCAGGATGATGCATGTTAAATACTGAAAACTTTTTCGGGCGAAAAATTTTATTGGCCGGTGCAACTTCCGGTTTGGGGCATGCCATTGCACAGGGTTTGGCACAAATGGGTGCCTCTCTTGTTTTAACGGGGCGAGATCAAAATCGTTTAAATGAACTTAAACAAGAATTAACAGGCGATCATCAATTCATGTTGTTGGATTTATCTGACCCGCAACAAATTGAATCACAATTAGATCAGGATTTATTAAAAGATATTTACGGAATTTGTTTTTGTGCAGGTGTTGTTGAAACCCGACCATTAAAATTAATGAAGCCGACACAATTCTTACAGCATATGCAAGTCAACAGTTTTTCTGCTCTGGAATTGGCTCGTTTATTAACACAAAAACAATTTATGCCCGCAGAGGGCAGTCTGGTATTTATCACCTCTATTTACTCAACCATTGGTGCTCCCGGCCAGTCAGCTTACTGTGCCAGTAAAGGTGCATTGGCTGCAGCCAGTCGTGCTCTGGCGGTGGAATTGGCTCCCAGAAATATACGAGTGAATTGCATTGCTCCGGGATTTGTTGCAACCGATATGACTATGCAAAAGTCCCGATTAAGTGAATCGCAATTACAAGCCATAATTGATAAACATCCATTGGGTGCAGGCACTGAAGATCAGGTTGCCAGAGCAGCCGCTTTTTTATTGTCGCCCGCAAATCGTTGGATTACAGGTACAGAGCTCTGTGTTGATGGCGGTTATACCGCACAATAAGCAGAAATTTTTTGAGAGGAAATGGTATGACATTAAGTGAAGCACTGGAAATGATAGCCGGATTTTTTGAGGCAGATGCATCCAGTATTCGATCTGAAACTTTGCGCGAAGAAATAACCGGATGGGATTCAATGGGGTTTCTAACCTTAATGGCAGAGTTTGATGATAGGTTCAGTATTATTTTAACTGCACCACAATTGGAAAAAATGCAAAAAGTGGATGATATTTTGCAAATCCTTCGCGATCATTCATTACTCAGCGAATAAATATGGCGAACCTCTCTTACGATAAAGTTACTCGTGTTATTGCCAAAAGTCTGAATATGACACCGGAATCCCTTCGTGATTCCTTTGCTCCTGCAACTCAGGATGAGCTACCCTCAATCTTGCAATTTCGCCAACAATTTTCTCATGCCAATATGCGCTGGAAAGATGAAGATTATTTAGTCTGGCGTTATGACTTTTCACCAGTAACGTCGATTCAGGACGATAAAAAAAACCGATTATGGCGGGTTAAAATCGATAATGACATTATCGGAGTAATTGGTCTTGACTACGCTGAATTTTTGTTTCGTGGTGAGATAAAAGTATTACGCAATCCCCTTGATCTTTTAGTGCGTACCGATATGGATGGTTTGGGTTTTGGTGTATGGATGAGTTTGGTTTTGGAGCAGCACTATCCTTTTTTATTTGCTATGGGAGCTACCCGACATTCGCACAGTATCGTAAAAAAACTATTCCATCCCATGCCTGATATGGGAGCTTGGAAGTTGTTGCTGGATACCCGGCAATTCATAGCAAAAAAAGTAAACAACCCTTTGTTGCAGTGGCTTCTGAGTAAATCGCTTAATTTTTATTTTAAAATCAATTTGATTTTAAAAAAATCAGGTCATGATACAGAGTGTGAAATAAAACCTTTAACCAATTTTTCACCTTTCGATAGCGATCTTCAGCAGCTGCACGCTGACTATCAAGGTCTGGATTTATTGATGCGACATCGCAATGCCCGATTTCTGAATTGGCGATTTATCAACAATCCACGCCGTCACTATTCTGTAATGGCAGCATTCGTTGACGGCAAGCTCAAGGCTTACGCTGCTTATCATATCAACCAAAAAAATTATCTTGAAATTGATGATTTATTTTCTTCTGCAGGCAATCAGGGATATTTAGTCAGCCTTTTATACGCATTAATTGAATTGGCCCGCGAAAAAAACTGCAGTCTTATTTCATTTGTTGCGCATGCAAATGTATGGCAAGCGACCTTGAAAAAATCAGGCTTCAAATGGCGTGATGACGGCCATCTGTTTAGTATTTTTATAAATGATGCATCACAAGACCAATTTAAATCAATCGATCTATGGTTGCTTACCAGCGCGGATACGCATTCAGAAGGCTTTTGAAGCGGTGCAGGCAAGCTGCACCGCTGACAGCGTTTTTAATTTATTGTTTTTCAAAAGCGCCAAGATCAGGAGCTGTACCGAGATAAGGTAAGCCAACACTGGTTCCAGCATTAATCAGCTTGCTGCTGGTGTTAAGCCTGAATAAACCATTATCGGGTAATGATCCATCAGGGTTTCTCGCAGCTGTAGCCAAAGATAAATTGATGTTCTGGAAGTCAGCAACAATTGCTGCAGGTGCTGTATCCCAGGAATTATATTTTGCGTCGGCATTTGAAACACTGACTGAGCCTGAGAGTGAAATATTATTTCGCAGATAATGTTTCTGGCCTGAACTGACAGGGTTGCCCAAACCGAAATTGATGCCGTTGCTGTAAGCCGTACAATTCAGTATGGTAATTCCACCTGCATTGTTATTTTGATCAAAACCTTTTTGCGGGTTATCAAATGCAACGGAATTGGTAATACGATTATTGGCAACTATTTTATTACCGCCCAATTTAAATCCGTTGCCATTTCCGGCAAAGCCACCGTAGTTCCACACATCAACACCATTGCGAAATGCCCAGCTATTTTCAACTATGACTTGCTCGGGGCTATCGAACATATCAAAGCCATCATCCGAGTTTTCCCATGCGCGGCAGCCAATAAATTTATTGCCAGGCCCTTGAGTTTGTTTCGGACCAAAACCATCGGCCATGCTGCCTAGTTTTTTAGGATCGTAATTGCGATCAGCATCAGAATTACTCACAGTGGTGGAAGCGCCGCCTTTGTTAATTTCCAAACCTGTATTACGGTTGTGGTGGAATGCGCAATTTTCAAAAGTGTTGTATTTACCTGTGACATAAACACCCTGATAACCCGCGCGTGTAATTTCAATTCCACGGAAATACCAGTAACTGCCAGTGAGATCAAATCCATAAGAATCTTGTACCCAGGCTTGTTCAGGGAATGAGAAGTCAAAAATGGCGCGACCACAATTTGCCGCAACCATACTGATGCGTGCGCTGGCAGTGCCGGATTTGGATAATTTAATCGTGTTCGCAACACCACTGGTGTAAGGCACAGTGTAGGTTCCGGGTTCGAGTAACAACAATTCACCTGCTTTCACTGCAGATAATGCTGTCTTGATATCCATCGCCGCAGAAAAACTACTGCCATCAAAATTGCTGGAGCCTCTTGGCGACACATAGTAAGTACGCGTCGCCGCAATTGCAGAGCCACAAACACTTGCACTTGAACTCGATTTGCTCGATGAGCTTGAACTGGATCGGCTTGAAGAAATAGAACTTGATCTGCTCGACGATATAGAGCTCGAAGAAACTGAACTGGATCTACTTGAAGATAACGAGCTGGATTTGCTCAACGAGGATGCAGAGCTTGATCTACTTGAAGAAGAAATCGAACTGGATTTCGATGAAGATATAGAACTGGATTTGCTTGAACTGACACTTGAAACACCGGTTCCATTGGTAGGAATTGAACATTCCTTTACGGCTTTGGAAGGAATTGGATCAACACCAAACGTTGTGGTGTTACACACAAAAGTGCCATTTAAAACTTTGTAGCTAAATAGTCCGGCAGCGCCATAAGCTACATTGGTAGACGAGGAAACAGAGCAGGTCTGATCCGATTTACAGATGGTTGTATAACCACTGGGTCGATTACTGGCCGCATAAACGCCGGATGCGATTAGCATCAGCGTAACCGCTGAAATGATTTTATTGTGCATGTTGATTACTCATTAGAATCGTTATAGGAGGCGCCTTGAACAGGCGACGTCTAATGTAGCTTATTTTGTCGAAAAAATATGGCGTAATTATCACAATTACTTTGTGGATGGCTTCAATATAAGCGAGTAAAACTAAGAATGACTATTCAACCATTTTTTGTTCAACAGGTGGTTTGGGTGGGCTGGCAGAAACTTTACAGCCAATTCTTTGTGTGTCTATACCTACCGCCTGATTTCGTTTTGCTATGTGTTGATTTTATTGGTGTGGCTAGGCTACTCTCGATTTTTTGGAAAAGTGGCTGCATTCCTTTATAGCAGAGTTAATTTTTCAGGGTAATACTATGCGTTTTTCAAAAGTAATTGTATTGGTTATATTGTTTATAGCAGGGGTCTATATTTTTCGAGGTTTCATTTTTGGTAGTGATAATTTAAAACAAAAGAAAGAATATTGGGAAAATGAAATAGCTTCTTTTTTGAAGCCCGGAACCTCTAAAGCTGAGCTTGAGGAATTTGCTATTAAGCATAGCCAAACACTTGACTGCTATAAAAATTATCAACATGAAGATCAGTGTGATTTCGTTGACGCTGATAGTATTGGTGGTCTTTCAACTCATCCTGTAAAGCTGGCCATTATTTTTACGATCAAAGACGGAATAATAACTTCGCATAAAATAACTCCGACTCCCGTGGATGTTAGAGAGTAGTATGAAAATTATAAATTTTCTACGGTGAGTATTTTAAGAATTCAGTAGAGTTTAATTGAGTGGGATATAGTTTCGAGCAGATTTGGCTTATTCATTGTAGTTAAATATGAAAAATATACTCTTCAAAAATTATATTCCATAAATCCTATCGTATATTACGGAGTAGGAAACAAGTATGCCCGATAATGACGATTATCAAGAAATTCTAACCGCAACCTTGCGAAAAATTGGAAGAAATCTGTTGAATTATCAGATTGTTGAAAAACAATGGAAGTTACAGATTAAATTTTCAAGTATTTCTTCGGTTGGTGGTGTAACCAAAAATTCAAATAGCGATTCTATGAAAATACCAATGGGTTTTCTTGCAGATAAACATACTAAATCGATTTTTAATCCAGCAGAAAAGGATTCGGAATATGAAGAAATTGATGAGATAACGATTCATTCGACATTTGGAATCGAAAAAGATAAAGAAAGCTACAAAAAAAGATATGATCAGGTGAAAGTTTTAGTTAAAGAGCGTAATGCGTTGGCACATAAATTGGTTGATAGATTTAATCATTTGGATAGGGAAAGTTGTTTGAATATTTGTAAACAGTTGGATGAAGAAAATGAAAGGATTAATGCTGAAATTCAATATCTAAATAATATTGCAAATGGATTTATGGAAATCTGTAAATTTATGCAGTCGGATGAATTTATCGACACGGTTATGAAGTTAATTCAGGAGGAAGATTCGATTACGTTAAACAAAGAATAGAGTTATGCCGATAGTTTTAACTTTTTATAATTATATGATCAAATCGTAACTATTGAGATTTTTTATGAAAATTAAAAAATTATTAATACCAATTCTGCTGTCCTTATCCGCCTGCACCTCCCAACAACAAACCGAAAGCTTTCAGGAAAGTGATCGCTACAAAGAGAGAATGAATAGTAAAGAAATAAAGCACTGTAAAAAGAATGGCGGGGAAGTGCGGCGAGCAGGGCGGATGGGGTTGCCGCATTGTGTGATTACTTATGCTGATGCGGGGAAAGCTTGTCAGGATTCTTCGGAATGTACAGGGCGTTGTTTGTTGGTGAATTCAAATGAACCGGTTGGGGTGCGAGTAACAGGCACTTGCCAACAAAATAATTTGCGTTTTGGTTGTTATGCTGTAGTAGAAAATGGAATTGTCGGGCCTGTTATTTGTGTTGATTAAAAAGTCCAACGAGCATGTCGGACTTTTTAATCAGGATATTTTTATTTATTTCAAATTCATACAGCTTGCATAATAACTCACGCTTGCAGGCCAATCTGAAAATATACCAATCACACCTACCTCTTTTGCCAGCACATGCAATAAATCCATCATGTCACCATCGTTATTAATTGCAGGATTGATGGTTTGATAATACCAGCCACCGCCATTTTTTAACGGACCAGAGCGTTCGAATGACCAGGTGATAATTTTCAAACCGGCATATTTTGCGTTGTGTGCATAATCTGATGCGATAATTTTATTGTTGTTATCCAAGGTCACCAAGGCCCAGATAGGCGGCGCAACTATGTTGAAGCCTTCGTCGGCATAGAGTTGTAATTGAATGGCATCGGGCAAGTCCAGTGGTGTTTCGGCATCGTCGAGAAATACGGCTTGCTTGCCAAAATCCTGCTCATAATTAATCCAATAGCGAATGTCCTGAATATCAAAAGACTGTGGCCAGACATCGCGTGCCTTGACACCAGCAGCACGGTATTCATCAATTAATTGTTGTGCATACATGGCTTGTGTATAACTGCCTTCAAATGGCATTACAACACTGGCTGATTTTAATTCGGGCGTCATTTTCACGCCAAGTTTTTTAAATAATTGAATACTTTCTGCGTGAGTCAGGAGCGTGCCTTTATTGGCGTAAAGATCAGTGCGCCAGTCAGCAGTGCCTTTTACATATTCATCTACTGTTGTTGCTGCTGGATTAAAAGCATCCATTTTCCCTTGCAAGCTTTTAAATTCAGCGAGAGTAATATCACTGGTACAGCAATTGGCACTGGCCGCTTTTCCACTGACTGGATCATAAGGCGAAAATGGCTGGCTGCATTTGGCAGCTAAAGGTGTTGTAAGAATATTGGTTGTAGTATGCAAATCACATTGTGAGTGACGGCAAACCAATTGTTTGTCTTTGGTAAATGTCACATCGCATTCAAGAATGCCTGCACCCATTCTGGCTGCAGCTTCATAGGATTCTTTGGTGTGCTCCGGGAATTGCAGCGGTGCACCGCGATGGCCAATCGAGAAATTGGTTTTTTTAAATGGCCCGTTGGCACAGCTTTGCAGTTTTTTCTTAAGCGCACTCTCATCCATATCATTGACCAAATAAAAAGGGCGCGGCCCAAGTTGTATATTGGTATTTTTATAGTGTGTATCGGCATGATCATTGTAATTGTAATTGTTGCTATGTGCCCAACCGGTGAGTGGCAGCATTAATAAAACACAGATAAATAAATAGATTTTATGGAACATATCAATCTCCTTGGTGATTGGGGTTTGGTGGGATCGAAGCAACCCTATATCGCCATTGTGAAGATTTTTTGTTGTTTTGATGACAGTTTGTAGATTGATGTTGTTTAATGTGATCTGTGTATATGCAAATTACAAGTTTGAAAAATGCCATCCTTAAAGCAGCAAGTGATTTATTCAGGATTAGTGGGCGTGCTGGTGGTTCTCATCACGGCAATCGCCTTTCATTATTTGGCGCCCGGATTCAATTCTTTTTATTGGTTGTTCTTATCTGGTTTAACCTGGTTATGGGTTTGTTGGCAGTTGTGGAAATTATTGGATTTAAATCGAATGCAAATGGATTCACCTCTTTATGTCCAATTGGGATTAGCCAATCAATTAACATTATTGCGTGGAGGGTTGATTGCATTGACAGCAGGATTTTTATTGCAACCTGCACCACCAAATGAATTGGTCTGGCTTCCGGGATTGTTGTATGGCCTTGCGGCAATTCTTGACCGCATTGATGGTTGGGTTGCACGTATTAATCGCCGAACTACACAATTGGGTTCTGAATTGGATACTGTTTACGATGCACTGGGATTATTGGTTGCGCCTTTATTGGCGGTAAGTTATGGAAAACTTCATTGGAGTTTTTTATTAGTGAGTCTGGCCTTTTATTTTTTTCGTGCGGGAACCAATTGGCGAATTTCGCGGCATTTACCGGTATATCCTTTGTTGCCCAGTTTATTGCGCCGTACTTTTGCGGGTTTTCAAATGGGTTTTGTAGCGGTTGTGTTACTGCCCTGTTTTTCTGCAAGTGTTACCCAGCTATTGGGTGTGCTTTTTATGCTGCCACTGTTAATTGGATTTTGGGTCGATTGGTTGGTGGTATCAGGGCGAATTGTCACCTTTGATCAGATTTCACAAAATCAAATAGTTCCGCAATTGTTTAATCGGCTGGAGCAATTGAATCTGTGTGTGATTCAACCTGTGTTGAGAATCATCTTATGTGTATTTTTTATAGTTTATTACTGGCAATTACCCGATGAGATTATTGTTCCAGTATTTTTTATATTGATTTCCGGTATTGCATTATTAATGATATTGCTTGGTATTGTGGGTCGCATCGGAGCATTGGTAATACTTTTGATGGTGACTGTTGTGCAAGCAGACATGACACTGACACTGGATGTGATAGTGATTTTTTTTGCTTGTGTAAGCATTATGTTATTTGGCACCGGCAAGTTTAGTTTTTGGCAATGGGACGATCACTGGATAAATCGTCGTGATGGCGGGTTGTCCTGATGCGAGCTAAATCGTTAATTCGACTGTGTTTTTGGTTAATTGCGTTGATCTTGTTGGTGACAACACTTTCGCAACTGCCACTGCATTATGTTCTTACCGGTATCCAATCATTGAATTTGATTAACTGGATCAGTTGGATGTCATTAAATGCAGTGATTATTTTATTGCTGACATGGCGTTGGCATTTACTCATTCAGGCATTTTCTGCATTCATTCCCTTTTTAAAATTGTTATATATTCGCCAAGGTGGACAAACGGTAAGTTTCATTACACCAGGGCCACAATTTGGCGGTGAACCTTTACAAATTTACTGGTTGTATAAAAAATCAGTTCCATTATCGACATCTATTTTTTCACTGGGGTTGGATCGTCTAATGGAATTGGTAGCAAATTTATCGGTCTTGTTACTGGCAGCGCTACTTTTGTTATCCACCAATGATTCCCATGTAATAGTTTCCAATATCCAAATTATTTTTTTCTTGTTAATAGCCATAGTCATTTTTTTATGCGGCACAGTGGTTTTGTTTTTATATCGACCAGACTGGATTAATCGCCAGGTTCGGCGGGTGAGTGCGCGTTGGCAACAAAATGAACACTTTCAAAATTTAGGACAGCACTGGAAAAGCATAGGTAATGATTGGCAAGCATTAGTGTTTGAGCGAAAAGGTTTTTTGTTTGCAGCTGTTTTGTTATCGCTATTGGGATGGGTTGGGCTATTGGCCGAGTTGTGGCTGGTTTTATATTTTGTCGATGTTAGCCTAGACCTCTATAGTTTTCTGTTAATTTTATTGGCACTGCGTATGGCATTATTATTACCAATACCAGGAGGTATAGGTACGGTGGAAGCAGCAGTATTTTGGTCTTTCACCAGTCTCGATTTATCCGCCCAGTCAGCAATTAGTTTAATCGCACTAATACGCCTTCGTGATGCGATCTTGTTGCTGACAGGATTTTATTGCTTGAAAGTTGCTGATAATTGATTGGGTTGAAAATGAATATATTCACGAAAAATGGAAATAGAAAATAGATGAAAATTATTGTTGACGATTTGAATGGGCCGGAAATATTTAATTTATTGAATGAACACTTGCAAGATATGCATGCGGCATCTCCACCAGAAAGTGTGCATGCTTTGGATATCAATGCGTTAAAAAAGCCAAACATTACTTTTTGGTCTATATGGGAAAATGAAAAATTAGCAGGTTGCGGAGCGATTAAAGAGCTGGGTACAACTGAAGCCGAAATAAAATCCATGAGAACTGCAAAAGAGTTTCGTCGCAAAGGTGTTGCTGCGAAAATGCTCAACCATATAATAGCCGAAGCCAACTTAAGAAATTATAAAACTCTTTATTTGGAAACAGGAACGGTAGAATATTTTTATCCTGCAATAGAGCTCTACAAGCGATTCGGTTTTGAAGTGTGCGAACCTTTTGCTGATTATGTGCATGATCCCTTTAGCTTGTATATGAAAAAAGTACTGAGCTAAAAATCTTTAGTATAAGCTGCCCAACAAGTTTCATTTTCCCATAGCTTCAGTGTGCAGTTGCCATTGCCCGGAGGAGTAATTAACGCTAATAATTTTTCATGGATAATGCGGCTGAAATGTTCAATGCTGGGATTTAATCCGCTGAATTCTATTTTGTCATTTAACAAACTATCGCGGAAATAATGAATCACTTTATCCAGTGCCGCTTCTACTTCAACTATGTCAACCAAATAACCATGTTTGTCCAGAATTGAGCTTTGAATAATAAGTTCGGCGACATAGTGATGCGCATGTGGAAAATTTTCGCTGCCCCAGTCGCCACCAACTAAAAAATGATTGGCAATAAAATCGCGTTTAACACCAAGACTATACATAATCAATTCCTGTAAGAATAAGGTTCATCACTATCTAATAAAATACATGCGTCGTCATCTAAAATATATTCGTCGTCATCCCTGCGCAGGCAGGGATCCAGCTTTTAAAAAATCAGTAACAAAAAATCGCTTGCAACACATCTGCTGGTTGCTGATCAATTGCCTGATAAATTTTTTTACTATCGCTTAATGGTACACGATGACTAATTAATTTCGCGGGCTGTGTTTGCCTGATCATTTCCCATGCCAAATCAAAACGCCGACTTTTATTCCAGCGTCCGGTTAATTGCGGCGCAATGCTACTGACTTGACTGGTGATGATTTGCAATCGATTTCGATGTGCTTTACCACCCAATTCAATAGCCGCTGTTTTATTACCGTACCAGCTGCCGATAACAATACGACTGTTAAATCCACTTAAATCGATTGCTGAATTGAGTGCAATAGGTGAGCCACTGACTTCATAAATAAAATCAGCGCCATGATCCAATAGTGTTTGCAATTGATTGATATCGGTTGTGCCCACCACTTTTTTTGCACCCATTTTTTTTGCCAGTTCCCGACGCGTTGCTATTGCATCCACACCGTATAATCCGGCGAGCGGAAAACGGCTTAACAACTCTGTCAGTAATAAACCAACAACCCCTAATCCCAATACCACAACCTGCTCGCCTATTTGTGGGTTGCCATCCTGAATTAAATTCACTGCCGTTTCCATATTCGCCAAAAATACTGCGTTCTCAGCTGTGATGTCATTCGGTACAGGAATGAGCGAATTTATGTCTGTCACAAAATGACTGGCATGTGGTTGAAAAGAAAATACTCTTTTATGCAGCCAATCAGCATCGACATTGGATCCAATCTGAATAATTTTTCCCACGCTCGCATATCCATATTGCAGAGGGTAATCTGTAGTTTGTTGCAAGGCCGTGATGCTGGAATCCAGCGGTATATCGTTGGGCATTTGTCCGCGATAAACCAACATTTCGGTTCCGGCACTGATAGCTGAACCTTCAGCTTGTACCAAAACCTGATTGGATTCCGCAGCAGAAAGTGATTGGTAACGCAGCTCAATTTGTTTCGCTGAAGTAAACCAGATTTGTGTTGCGGTGACAGTGTTCAATAAATTCATGCGACTTGTTCTGTGTAATTCATTTTTCCCCATAGGATTAAATCATCGCCCAGCGGTGCGGAGAAAAAAGGTTTTATTTGCGACATAGACAAATGATTTTTTCCAGTGTGGTTAACCGCTTTATAGCCACCGATAAAACGCGGTGTGATGGTGATCACCACTGCATCTACAAAACCGGCGGATAAAAATGCGCTGATGACATTTGCGCCGCCTTCAACCATTAAACTTTTTATGCCTTTTTGCCACAATAGTTGCAGTGCACCTTGCAAACAAACACGACCCTCGGCATCAGGTTGTAAAGACGTAATTTCCAATCCTTCAATCACTTTACCGTTGTTATCAACCGTTGTGAGTACCCAGCAGCGTTTATCGGGCAAACAACAAAGGCGCGCTTTGGCGGGAATGCGCAATTGACTATCCAGTACAATGGGTTGCGGGTTGTGGCCAACCCAATGGCGAACGGTAAGTTGTGGATCATCACTGAGAACAGTGCCTATGCCGATTAAAATGCCATCGTGCATGCTGCGCAATTGATGAGTCAGGCACAAGGATTCCTGGCCACTTAAAGACAATGGCTCATCGCTGTTTAATGCGATACTGCCATCCACACTTTGTGCGTAACTCAGGGTCACGAACGGACGCCTTGAATCATCATGAGTTTGTTGCGTCGCTTGCAGCCATTGCGCAATTTGTTGATTGAGGTTCATGCAAATCACTGTGAAAAGTTGGTAACCGGTTTGTTATACAGATCCTTGGGTAAGTCGTCAAATATTCACTTTTTCAAGAATTGTTTATTTTGCAGTGTTGATAATTCATCAGCAATTTTTTCAGTGCAACTCTTGGTATTCTGCATAATAATCGGCTGCTGTTTTGTGGCATCAAAAAATTATAGGCAACACGAGCCAGGCTATTTATGTTTGATATTTATTTTGTGATCCCCGGTGATATTAATACCTTGACGGGTGGTTATGGCTATGATCGAGAGTTAATTATCGGTCTGACGGCTTTGGGCTATAGATTGCGGAAGATTCAATTATCTGCCCGTTTTCCATTTCCGGATACTGTTGCTCTGGATGATGCGGCAAAACAATTTGCGGCATTGCCGGATAATGCATTGGTGATTGTTGATGGGCTTGCGTGGGGAGTTCTGGATAAAATCGCGGAAGTCGAAAAATCCCGTTTGCGAATAATTGCACTCTGCCATCATCCACTCATGTTGGAAACAGGATTAAGCCAGTTGCAGGCAGAGCAGTTTTTTGATTCTGAAAAACGTGCATTGCTCTTGTCATCTGCTGTGATAGTTACCAGTAAAACAACAGCTGATATATTGTGTGAGAGATTTGCAATTGCGGCTGACAATATTACGCTTGCGTTACCTGGAACCCATGAGCAAAGTTTTGCCAGCTGTGCGGGTAATCCAATGGTTTTGTTAACCATAGCCAGTCTTACCCGACGTAAAGGACACAATTTTTTAATTGAAGCACTGGCACAGTTACAGGATCTTGAATGGACTGCGCGATTTGTCGGTGGAACAGATTTTGATGTGAATTGGGTGAATGAATTAACACAACAAATTACACATTACGGGTTACAAAACCGTATTCTGTTGTTGGGGCATTGTGCTGATGTTGCCCGTGAATATTTGCAAGCAGACGTGTTTGTATTGCCCTCTTTATTTGAAGGATATGGAATGGTTTTCGCGGAAGCATTATCTTTCGGCTTGCCTATTGTTGCTGCGCGCGCGGGTGCAGTGCCTGATGTGGTTCCTGAGACTGCGGGATTATTGGTGCCTGCTGCTGATAGTAAAAGTTTGGCAATCGCCTTGCGATCTTTATTGGAAGATCCTGCATTGCGTGCACAATTGCAGGCCGGTGCAAGAAGTGCATCAGCCAATTTACCCCGCTGGCAAGACACTGCAATCTGTGTTGATCAATTAATTCGTCGATTAATAAATTCCAATAATTGATCCAAGGTAAAAATTATGTGTAGTTTTTCTGTTGCCTGGTTGGATTTACGCGAGCCCGCTGATTTTTCCGCGCGCGATAAATTTCTTGTGCAGGAGTTGTTATCCTGGCTATCCCAATCCCGTTGGAATAAATTTTCGGTAGTGGATCTGGGTGCAGGTACCGGCTCAACTTTGCGTGCATTCAGTCAATTGACTCATCCGGAAATGATGCAAAAAATGTTGTGGTGTCTGGTTGACCTTGATGAAGTATTACTTAATGAAGCCTTGCGTCGTCATCAACAGAATTATGCAATAAAAATATGCCAAGCCGACTTAACAGCCGTTGAAAAATTGCCTTTGGATAATACGCATCTTATTTCAGCTTCTGCATTATTTGATTTGGTATCCGCTGATTTTATCGATAAATTGTTTGCGCGATTAAATACGCAATCTACCGTTTTTTATGCGGCCCTTAATTACGATGGCACAACACTGTGGCATCCTGCGCATCCTCTCGATGGAAATGTATTGCAAGCATTTAATCAGGATCAGTTGCACGATAAGGGTTTTGGTCCTGCGTTGGGGCCAGATGCGACAGAATATTTGAAAACAGCATTGGTAAAAAAAGGTTACAAAGTGTTGATGCGTCCCAGCCCATGGCAGTTGACTGCGCAAGATAAAAATTTGGTGCGCGAGTTAGTTCAGGGAATTACAGCGGCTGTAGAAAAAAGTGACGACAAGGATTTGCAATCAGGATTGGCTGAATGGAAAGTCTATCGTCTTGCTCATGCTGCAACAGGAACATGTGTTGTTGGTCATTGGGATTTGCTGGCCTTGCCTATGTAATTTATGCATCTTTTTTGTCATTCCTGCGTAGGCAGGAATCCAGTTTTTAAAAACTCGATTATTCAAAAAGCTGGATACCTGCCTTCGCAGGTATGACGAAAAATAAAATCATGGATGGATTTTTTTTATTTCGAGAAAGTTTTAATCCATTGGTTTTTCAATTCATTCATGGGCATCACCACAGCATCTTCAGCGGGAATTAAACCCTGTGTCCATTGCCAATCATCTATTGCTGCAATAATTTTTTTATCGGCGCTAATAAAATGTACAGGTACGTCGCGATTATTATCATCAGTGACCAGTGGGGCAGGTTGGTGATCGCCCAGGATTAATATGACGGTGTTTTTATCGGCGTAATGTTCAATAAAAGATGCCAGTGTTTGTAATGTATATTCGATAGACAAACGATATTGCATGCGAATACGTTTGTTGTCTTGCCACACTGTTTCCGGGCTATCGCCACTCGTTGCCTGAGTATTAAAGATTTCTCCGTTACCAATTTGATTCCAATTCACCAATCGTGGCACTGGTGTCCAGGGTGCGTGTGAAGAAATCAATGCAATTTCCGCCATCACAGGTGTGCGTGATTTTTTTTTCAATTCACGGATTTGCAAGTTGGATAAAGTGTATTGATCGGGCATGGTAACCCAATTAAAGGGTTTGCCTTTGTAACCCAAATTATTGGACTGATAAATATAATCGTAGCCGTAATAATTACCTTCGGGCCAGTCCATAGTAATAGCGGGCATTACAGCCAGTGTGCGCCATCCAGCTTGTTGGAAAAGACGGTTTAGTGTCGGATGTTGACTCATCATTAAATTGTTGTAACGAATTTGATTGTCGATCCATAAACCTGACATGGCGGTTCCATGTGCCAGCCAACTCAATCCACCCTGGGTTGGAGAAAGTAAATAACTGCTGCGTTGTATAAATCCTTTGGCAGACAGTTGAGTGCTGATATTTTCTATTAATGGACGAATGTGTTCTGCGTATTCCGGTTTATCCAACAGCGTACGACCATAAGATTCTACAAAAACCACCAGCACATCCTTGCCTTGTAACTTTCGAAATAAATGGTCGGATGAATAATTGATCGCGTTGTGATTTTTTATCTGATGATGAAAGTTCTTTAAATCATCAATTGCAGTGGTTATTTCACGAGTATGTGAATACCAGTGTTGATAAAAAGGTAATGATGCTTTGTGCGATCCTGTAAGAATCAGTGTCAGCCATATTAATAAAACACTAATCGATATTTGCAGTGATACTCGTGTATTTTTTAATACCAGTCCTTGTAATTTTCCCAACAACCAAAATGCAGACCAGCATATCGCAGCTACCAGTACCAACAATAAACAGGCAATAATAATTGCCCCGGTTTTACCCAGCGAACCATTCAATAAATTCATACCATTGGTAACAAAATAAAAATCCAATAGAGGATTGAATGGCCGGGCAAAAACCTGAAAAGTGGCTGCATCAGCAATTTTAAGAATTGTTCCCAATGCAAGTATCAAAGCCATTGCCCAACGCAATAAAAATCCATATGGCCCGGGTATCAGTAATATCAATACCACTAGTGGTATTTCACCGGGAAATATCAGGAAAGCAGAAAAGGATAAATCTGTAAGTTGATTGGGGACGATTAACAAAAAACTGGTTAGTAACAGTGCAATCAATCCGGGTAAATGTGTCGATTGTTTAATCATGTGGTGGTTTTTATTATGGGTTGTTATTCGAGTTTGTGACCAAATCGGTGCTTGTCCGGTACCAGACGTAGCCAATATGCTACTAAAGAATTAATATTGCACGCCACTAAAAATAACTTTGGAGAAGAACCAGATGAAATCGATACAAACATTGCTGATAGCTGCGTTGTTATCTGCACCCTCTCTGGCAATAGCCGATGATGCAGCAAAACAGGCAATTTCTGTACGTAAAGCAGCATTTACCCTGATGGCCAACAATTTCAAACCTATTGGTGAAGTCATTCAGGGTAAGGCAACTTACAATCAGGCTGAAATCAAAAAGCGTGCAGAGCGAGTCGCTTTTCTCAGTGAATTGTTGGAGGGGACATTTCCGGAAAGTTCCAATTTGGGTGAGCCTGCAACCAAATCCAAAGCAGAAATCTGGAAAAAGAAAGCAGAGTTCGACAAACAAATGAAAGATTTCGAAAACAATGCGCGTGCCCTGGCTAAAATTGCTGCCACAGAAACAACCGCATCTGAAGCATTTATGTCAGCTGCAAAAGCTGTCGGTAATGGCTGTAAAAGCTGTCACGATGATTTCAAACATAAATAATATTTAAAAAAATAAATCAATCTTAACAGGGATGTTGGGTTGGTCTTTTGCCAATACGGAATTGTGATGAATCAGCATAAATCCACATCTCAGTCTCAGAAAAATCCACGTCAAGTTAACGTATGGGATTTACCAACACGAGTGTTTCATTGGCTGCTGGTTATTTCGTTCGCCGCTGCGTATTTTTCCAATTTGCTGGGCGTCAGCTATTTTGTGTATCACCTTTGGTCAGGTTATTTTGCCATTATTTTATTAGTCTTCCGGTTGTTCTGGGGAATTATTGGCTCACATCATTCCCGCTTCATCAATTTCATTCCCAGTCCAACAGAAACCATTCGTTATTTGCGCGATCTTGTAAAAGGCAAATCAAAAACCTATCAGGGTCACAACCCACTCGGCGCATGGATGGTATTGCTCCTGATTGTCGCGTTATTGGTTCAAGCCATAACCGGATTATTCGCCAACGACGAAATTTTTAACGCAGGCCCACTCTACGCTTATGTATCCCACGAAATCAGTTTATGGTTAACGAGCATTCACAAAGATTTGTTTTACTGGATCTTCGCCGCTGTTGTTATTCATGTGCTCGCTGTATTTTTTTATTTATTCATCAAGCGAGAAAATTTAATCAAACCTATGATCACTGGAAAAAAATCAGCGGATGATTATCACAATATAAATTCTGCAAAACTTGCGTCGCCTTGGCTTGCATTATTATTGATCATCATTATTTCTGCTGTGTTGGCCTGGATTGTTGTGTTGGCGCCTGAGGTTTCTATTGAGTTGGGGTATTAGTTTATACCGTGAGAAAATACTTATCTTGTTTATTATGTGAAAAATCATCTGGTGAAATTTAAGTCATTGAAAATTTCACTGTAATTTTTAAATCGAAAGCATTTGGCTTGGTGCTATAAAAAGCAGTATTGCTAATGCTGGAAATCGAGATTCGTTAAAATGACTAAAAGAAATGTCTTTAGAGCTTTGGTTATCGCAACAAATTTAGGTTACATTATTTCTTGTTTGTTATTTTTTTATCTCGATAACGGACAGCTTGATGCAGCCTATGCGGTCATGCCAGAAAGTTTTGATTTTGAAATTTATTTGTCAAATACCTTTTTAGCTGCAATTGTGCTTATAGTAATAATCGGAATATGGGTCGCATCTGTTGTAGGCTTGCTATTGTTTAAAAAATGGGGCAGAACGTTAACAGTTGTAAGCTTTATTGCTAGTCTGCTTTGTATTGCTCTATTGGGGCCAACTATTGAATTCGGTTTGGAATCAGCTCTTAATGAATTGTTGGCTGTTTGTTCGGGGATGATTTTAGCAAGTATGTACTTACAGCCAATTGCAGCGGAATTTAACATGCAACCTAGACGCTAGGCGGTTTGCAAATCGTAAGGTAGTGGTTTTGTTGCGCAAACGTATTCCACAAGGCCACAACTTATAAACTGCTTTGGTACTTTTATTAGAAATATTTTTTAGTGTGTTTTTCGGTTATATGTTATTTGCACAGTCAATAATACAATAGCCAAAAAGCTACAAGCCAAAGAATCTAACGAAAACAATTTATGAAAGAGAGCAGAGGAAAAACACATCTAAAAAATGGTGGGCCCACCCAGACTTGAACTGGGGACCTGCCGATTATGAGTCGGATGCTCTAACCAACTGAGCTATAGGCCCTTTGAGAAACAAAGCGCGGATTGCGCTTTGGAGGTTGCGCATTATAGTGGGATGTTGTGGATGTGGCTAGCGTTAATCCGCTGGATTTTTTACAGAGTTGCAATCATAAAAAAACCTGCCAGCTGGCAGGTTTTTTTTGTGAAGGATTATTCATCCAAAAAGCTGCGCAAGTGATCCGAGCGGGAAGGGTGGCGCAATTTACGTAATGCTTTGGCTTCGATTTGACGAATACGTTCGCGGGTTACGTCGAATTGTTTGCCGACTTCTTCCAGTGTGTGATCGGTATTCATGTCGATACCAAAACGCATGCGCAACACTTTGGCTTCGCGTGCGGTGAGGCCTGCGAGTACTTCGCGCGTGGCTTCCATCAGGCCTTCAGCGGTGGCGGAATCGACAGGGGAAACAATAGTTGTGTCCTCAATGAAATCGCCAAGATGTGAATCTTCATCATCACCAATCGGTGTTTCCATGGAGATAGGTTCTTTGGCAATTTTCAACACTTTGCGTACTTTGTCTTCCGGCATATCCATGCGAATGCCTAATTCTTCCGGCGTAGGTTCGCGCCCCATTTCTTGCAACATTTGACGCGAAACACGATTGAGTTTGTTAATGGTTTCAATCATGTGTACAGGAATGCGAATGGTGCGCGCCTGATCTGCAATTGAACGGGTTATCGCCTGACGAATCCACCAGGTTGCGTAAGTCGAAAATTTATAACCGCGACGGTATTCAAATTTATCCACCGCTTTCATCAAACCTATGTTGCCTTCCTGAATCAAATCGAGGAATTGCAAACCGCGGTTGGTGTATTTTTTGGCGATAGAAATTACCAAACGCAAGTTGGCTTCGACCATTTCTTTTTTCGCACGACGGGCGCGCGCTTCACCAATTGACATGCGGCGATTGATGTCTTTAATTGATGCCAAACTTAAACCGGTTTCGGTTTCGATTTGTGACAAGACTTGTTGTGCTGATTGCACATCCGGCAGCACGCGTTCCAGTTTGTCAGCATTTTCAATTTTGCCTTTGAGCAAATCGGTTAGCCAATCAGCATTGGTTTCATTGCCGGGGAATTCTTTAATAAAAGTTTTGCGTTGCATCTGTGCTTTGCGTGTACACAAATCCATAATCAAACGTTCGTGTTTGCGGACACTGTCCAGAGATTCGCGTGCTTTGTTGTAAATGGGATCAAACTGGCGCGCAGGAATTTTGAAAAACTTAAACAGATCACCCAAAGCGGATAATTCTTTTTCAGCTTGTTTGCTGCCGTAACCATGTTTGCTCAATGCTTTTACGGTTTTCTCATGCTGTTTTGCCAATTCTTCAAAACGCACTTTGGCTTCTTCCGGGTCTACACCCGAAATAGCTTCTTCCTCTTCTTCGCTGCTGCCTTCCTCGTCTTCATCATCACCAGCGGCTTTTGCTCCGGCAACAGGTGCAACTTCGATTTCAGCATCTTCGTCAACAAGGGCAACCGGGATTTCTTCGACAGGGTCGAGCCAGCCAATAATCACTTCCGCCAAACGACGCTCTTCTTTGGCAACCAGAGAATATTCATTGAGCAGATGCTCAACTGCGCCAGGCCAGTAGGCGAGGGCGTGCATCAATTCGCGAATGCCTTCTTCAATACGCTTGGCGATTACAATTTCGCCTTCGCGTGTCAGCAATTCAACTGTGCCCATTTCGCGCATGTACATGCGTACCGGGTCAGTGGTGCGGCCGGTTTCAGTTTCAACAGCAACCAGTGCAGCTGCGGCTTCGGCTGCGGCGATTTCATCGGCAGCTGTGTCGCCGTCAGTCATTAATAAGGTATCGGCGTCGGGGGCGGTTTCGTATACACGAATGCCCACGTCGTTGATCATCTGGATAATGTCTTCAACCTGATCCGGATCAGAAATATCATCCGGCAAATGGTCGTTGACTTCGGCATAGGTCAGATAACCCTGTTCTTTACCGCGTGCAATCAATTCTTTGATGCGAGACTGTTGCTGTTGAACATCTTCAGACATGCGTGACCTACCGAAATAAGTGGGGGATAAAATAAGGGGGCGGATTATAGCCTAGTTGGTTTTTTATGTTCCAGTGCGGCGCGGATTTTTGCCTTGTCTTCTGCACTTAATGATGAAAAATCTGACTGATTGACCGATTTTAACGTGGATTGATTCAAGGCTTCCTGCTCCATCAGTCTCAATTTCTTGAGGCAATCGACAAAAGCGACTTGCGAATCGTAGTCTGCTTTCGCGGGTTTATCGTCCCGTGCACGACTAATAGAATTAGCCGCAAGCAATAAATCGTGTCCGGCAATAGCGGCTAGTTGTTCCGCACCTTCTGCGCCATAAGCCGCCCGCCAGTGGCCGATAATATTGGCTAATCTGTAATGAGGTCTTTCGTGTAAAAGCTTCAGCAGTTGACCCAGCAAGCGAAGTTCGGAGTCGCCTGCGGAAAACCAGGTTTGTGCGTCTGTTTCATGTGCTGCCAAATCGGGATGGGTGAGCAGCAGTGCAAGTGCTTTGCGAGCGGGCGGCATTAATTCGCTCGGGAGAGGTCTTGCTTTTGTACTGGATGACCGAAGTTGTTCAAAAGAACCCGTCCTTTTAGGCTGCGCAAAATAGACTTCTTCATAGTCCACCGGAGGGCTGTCAAGAATAAACGAATCAGGTATTGAATCGGGTGACGTTTTAACCCTTGGGCGGAATGTTTTGGTGGTTTCTTCTTTGGGGCCGGGTGTTTCCTTGGGAATCACTTCCTCAGCCAGGGATTCGGATTGATGAATTAACTCTTCGAGCGTGTGTCGGCTCAAGCCTGTGCGAGCAGCCAATTGGTCAAACATCAATTCACGAAATACACCTCGCGGTAATTTATCCAGCAAAGGTGCTGCGCGACGACTGAATCTGGCGCGACCTTCAAGGCTACGAATGTTTAATCCTTCAGCGGCAGCATCAAATAAAAAATCTTCCAGTGGCACAGCTAGATCAATCATACGTTCAAATTTATCCGCGCCAATTTGTCGAACCAAAGTGTCGGGATCTTCCCCGTCAGGCAGGAATAAAAATTTCACTGTGCGACCATCGGTCATACTGCTTAGGGATGCATCCAGTGCGCGTCTTGCTGCTGTGCGACCCGCTTGATCGCCATCAAAACAAAAGACTACTTCAGTTGTGTGTTTGAATGCTTTGCTGAGGTGATCTTCTCCGCAAGCAGTGCCTAATGTCGCTACCGCATAACTGATACCGAATTGCGCAAGACTGACCACATCCATATAGCCTTCCACTACCAGCAAGCGTTTCAGTTCGCGATTGGCTTCCCGTGCCTGGTATAAACCATAAAGCTCCTGGCCTTTATGAAAGATGGAGGTTTCGGGGGAGTTCAAATATTTGGGTTTGTCATCACCCAAAACACGACCGCCAAATCCGATTACGCGCCCGCGTAAATCGATAATCGGAAACATAATGCGGTGACGAAAACGGTCGTAAAGTTTTTTGTCCTGTGCTTGATGAATCAGCATGCCGCCTTCGATGAGCAGATGCTTGTCCTGATCATCTTGCCCCAAGGTTTTAAGCAGATTATCCCAGCCCGGTGGAGCAAATCCAACGCCAAACACTTTGGCGGTTTGGCCATCCAAACCGCGGCCTTTCAGATAATTCACCGCCATCTGTTTACTGGGATGATGCCGTAATTGCTGCTGATAAAAATCGTTGGCTTTTTGCATCAGGGAATAGAGATTTTTCTTTTCCTGTTCGCGCTCAATCTGCGCTTCGGATTGCACTTGTTTGGGTACGTCCAAACCCACACTGCGTGCCAGTGTTTCCACAGTTTCGGGAAAGCTCAGACGTTCATAATCCATCACAAAACCGACAGCATTACCGCTGGCACCACAGCCAAAACAATAAAAGAATTGTTTATCCGGACTTACTGTAAAAGAGGGTGTTTTTTCTTCGTGGAAAGGGCAGCAAGCCGAATAGTTTTTACCACTACGCTTCAATTTGACGCGACTGTCCACCACATCGACTATATCGACACGGTCAAGCAGGTCATCTATGAAATCTTGCGGGATCAAACTGGCCATGGGGGATCTGTTGTAACAATAAAGCAAATTATTCCGGGTGGTTAGTATTAACAGCCATTAAGGATTTTGCCAGCGTTATTCACTGTGCAAAATAATCAATCCGAAAAAACAACAAAACCGCGAAACCTTTTCAGGCCGCGGTCTTTGCATCATTTTGATTGATTGCCCGATTCTGGATTAACAGAGGGCAGGATGAATCAATACAGACGGGTAAACTTTTTAGATTCGCGTTGAACCTTTTTGGCATGACGCTTAACGGCAGCGGCAGCATCGCGCTTACGCAGAGTGGTTGGTTTTTCGTAACATTCGCGAGCGCGAACTTCTGCCAAAACCCCTGCTTTTTCACACGCACGCTTGAAACGGCGCAAAGCTACATCGAAAGGTTCGTTTTCTTTAATTTTTACAAAAGGCATGTCTTTACCTGTGTTGATATTAAAAATGATGCGTATCTATTATCACCAGTTCCAATAGAGCTGGCCCGAGGGGTGCGGATTCTATAGATTTCTTTTGCTCACTGCAATGGCAAGCCTTTATCATGGCCGCACTTTTACCGTCCTCTTTATATTTAACTCTTGAAAACAGGTTGTGCGATGCGGGTTCTGGGTCTTGAAACCTCTTGTGATGAAACGGGTGTGGCGATTTATGACAGCGAACTTGGTTTGTTATCGCATCGTATTTACACACAAATTGCCTTGCATGCTGAATATGGTGGAGTAGTCCCTGAATTGGCTTCGCGGGACCATGTCCGAAAACTTATGCCATTAATTCAAGAGGTTATGGTGGATGCGAAAACGACATCGTCTGATATTGGTGCAGTTGCTTACACTTCCGGTCCTGGATTGGTGGGGGCGTTAATGGTCGGTGCCATGATGGGGCGTTCACTGGCTTATGCCTGGGATGTGCCTGCATTGGGGGTGCATCATATGGAAGGCCATTTGTTGGCGCCCATGTTGGAAGCAAATCCCCCGCAATTTCCTTTTATTGCATTACTGGTTTCAGGTGGTCATACCCAATTGGTAAAAGTTGATGCTATAGGACAATACCAACTATTGGGCGAATCGCTTGATGACGCTGCTGGTGAAGCCTTCGATAAAGCTGCCAAAATGATGGATCTGGATTATCCCGGCGGGCCATTAATTGCAAAACTTGCTGAAAAAGGTGTCGAAGGAAAATTTGTTTTTCCTCGTCCTATGGTGGACAGACCCGGTTTGGATTTCAGTTTTAGCGGATTAAAAACAGCTGTGCTTACTGCTATTCAGCAACACACTTTGGATGACGGATTGCCCGACGATCAAACCTGCGCGGATATTGCCTGCGCATTTGAAGCTGCAGTTGTGGATACACTTGTGATAAAAAGTCGCCGCGCACTCGAACAAACCGGAATGAAAACTTTGGTGATTGCCGGTGGTGTGTCTGCCAATAAACGTTTGCGTCGCGAATTGGAAACATCGCTTGCCAAAATTGACGCAAAAGTATTTTACGCACGTAATGAATTTTGTACCGACAATGGTGCCATGATCGCTTACGCAGGTTGTCAGCGTTTGTTAGCGGGGCAGAAAGATGATTTGTCCTTGAGTATTAAGGCGCGTTGGCCGTTAACTGAATTGAAATCTATTTAAAAATTTCAACTAAGCAAGATTTGGTTCCTCCCTTTGAAAAGGGAGGCGGAGGAGGGATTTAAAATTGTGAAAGTTTGCGAGATCTTAAATCCCCCCTAACCCCCCTTTTTCAAAGGGGGGAAGATTCCTTTGAGGAAAATCCCGGAGAAAAAATTGGACATAGTTTACATTCGCGATTTACGCATAGAGACCATCATCGGCATTTACGATTGGGAACGACAAGTTCGACAAACCGTCAGTATTGATTTGGAAATGGCAAGTGATATTCGTCAAGCGGCAGCGACAGACGATATTCAATATGCATTGAATTACAAAGCTGTAGCGAAACGTCTTATTGCCTATGTTGAAAATCGCAATGCCTTGTTGGTAGAAACACTGGCAGAAGAAATTGCCAAATTAATTCGCGAAGAATTCAGCGTACCCTGGCTGCGTTTGCGTTTAAGCAAGCCGGGTGCAGTGCGCGGTGCGCGTGATGTGGGTTTGATTATCGAACGTGGAGTCAAACCCGAATGACCAACATTTATTTAAGTCTTGGTAGCAATATTCAACGCTATCAACATATATCGGCCGGTTTGGATGCGCTTTCTGTTTTTTTATCCAATATGAAAATTTCTACTATCTATGAAAGCAAGGCTGTTGGGTTTGATGGTAGTAATTTTTTGAATTTGGTCGTCGCAGGCAAAACGGATTTAAAAATTGGTGATTTATCAGATCGACTCAAAAAAATTGAAGACGATAATGGCAGAAAACGCAACGGCCCTAAATTCAGTCCGCGGACATTGGACATTGATATTTTGCTGTACGGTGAGTTTGTTGGTGTCGAAGCGGGTGTTAAATTACCACGCGATGAAATTTTACAAAATGCATTTGTGTTATTGCCTTTGACAGAATTGGCAGCGGATCAATTGCACCCCGAATTGAAAAAAACTTTTTCACAACTGTGGAATGAATTTGATAAAGCCAGTCAATCGCTTTGGTCGGTGGATTTTGTTTGGAGAGGTGAAAGGATTTCTCCCTCACCCTAGCCCTCTCCCGGAGGGAGAGGGGATAAACTCCCTACTTAATTATCAACCAGTGCGATAAAAATTCCCTCTCCCTCTGGGAGAGGGACAGGGGTGAGGGCAGGATTAAAACCACTTTTTAATTGCAACCCAGCCAATAATCACAGCAATTACCAGCATGGCGCCCAAGGTATAAAAATAACCATAAACCGTACGCAACTCAGGCATGTTATCGAAATTCATCCCGTAAACACCTGCGATAAAAGTGAGCGGAACAAAAATTGCTGTGAACACAGTCAAAACTTTCATGGTGTTATTCAATTGATGTGAGCTTAATGAAAGATAGCCATTAATTAAATCGCCGCAAATTTCATAATACATAGTGCAAAGACCGTTTAATCGTTCGCATCGCTCGTATAGATCCTGTAACGCATGTTCTATATCACCATCTTCATCTATCAGACGTTGTGGTATATCGGTTCGTAAGTTTTGAATCATACGTTCGTGATAATTAAAAATACGTTTCAATTTTCGTAAACGAGATTGATAAGAAATTAACTCACGCATAATGTCATCGTTGGGTTTGTCTTGCAGGGCATCTTCAAGATCAGTCAGATTCGGTTCAAATGCCAACAGCACTTCCAAATAGCGACCGACAGAAAAACGCATGATTCGTGTTGCCAATAATCCCGGGCTCACTAAAAGGTTTTCTTTTTGTGCTGTTTCCCAATAGCATTGAATCCCCAGGGATTTATCTGCATGGCGACTAATTAAACATCGATCACCCGCAAATAATCCGATAGTGATTTGTTGAATGGTAAGATCTCTATTAAATTCCGTAATTCCGCGATAAAGGATAAGTGTAAAATTATCAAATGTCTCAGTTTTGGGAGGATGCCGAAAGCGCTGCACATCTTCGATTGCAAGCGGGTGACAATTCATCGATTGTAAAAATTTTTTTTCAGCATCTGGCTTCTCATCAAATAAATCAATCCAGATAAAGCTTCCGTCATCTTGCTTCCATTGCTCGATGAGTTCTTCGTGGCCTTCCAGCCATTGTTTGTCGCCAGTTAATAATTGTGTTCTGATCATATATTTAAAGCTCTGCCGCCATCGACACTGATAATTTGTCCGGTAATGTAATTGGTTTTGTTGGCCAGAAATAGAACCAAATTCACAATCTCACTCGGGTTTCCTAATTTTTGCATCGGAATTTTTTCCAGAATTTTTTGAGCATCGTCGGTTGGAGTCTCCGGCCATAGAATGGCACCGGGAGCTATACCGTTTACCCTAACATCGGGTGCCAGTTCCAGTGCAAGTGATTTGGTCATCATCACATTGCCGGCTTTTGCCATACAATAAAGGCTGTGATTTTTTAGTGGCTTGTCGGCATAAATATCCGCAATATTGATAATAGAACCTTGAGTTTTTTTTAATGCGACAGCCAATGCTTGAATTAAAAAATAAGGCGCTTGTAAATTACTATTAAACAGGGAGTTCCAATCCTGAATACGAGCTTTTGCCAAAGGTGTTGGATAAAACATTGATGCGTTATTCACCAATAAATCCAAGCGCTGCCATTGTTGGGTGGCTTTTTCTGCAAGTGTTTGCACGGATTCAAGCTGATCAAAATCAGCTTGAATACAAATTGCCGAGTCTGCACGTTGTTGATTTAATTCTGCAATCAAATTTTCGGCTGTTGTTTGCGAATTTCGATAATGTAATACCAGATTGTATCCTGCAGCATGTAAACCTTTTGCAATCGCAGCGCCAATGCGCTTGGCGCTACCAGTGACCAGTGCAACCGGATTTTCAATTTTTGAATTGAGCATAATATTTTATATTCTCCTGGTTTTATATTCCCTTAATAAGGCAATACGTTTTTTGTGCATGGCCTCATTAATTTTGATTCCGATTATGCCTTGCTCGACAAATTCTTTTGCTTTTACTTCTACACAAATTTTATAAGCCTTACGTAAAAAGTCAGATTGCGGATAGTCCCGATCCTCAAAACTGGTTCTGCCTCTTGCATCTGCTTCGCAACAAATCAAAAATTGTTCGAACCTTTCAGGGCGGCGAAATGCATCCAGCCGCAACAAAAGTTTTAATAGGCTGGATGCCTTTAACTCCAGTGCACGATGACAATGGGTATGCC
Organism: uncultured Cellvibrio sp.; assembly: GCA_965650675.1. Taxonomy (GTDB): domain Bacteria; phylum Pseudomonadota; class Gammaproteobacteria; order Pseudomonadales; family Cellvibrionaceae; genus Cellvibrio. The sequence continues at coordinate 17,836 of CBFGPN010000002.1, read as the reverse complement.
ATGCAGCAACTGCCAGGGCCAGTTCTTTATAGTCATTTGGGCATTTAATCCGCTGACACAAGTTTTCAATCAATGGCAAGCTACGTTCTTCATGACCAATGTGTCTGGGCAAAATTTCTGTTGGTGTAGTAGCTTTGCCCAAATCGTGTATCAAAGTTGCAAATCTGATCATGGGATCATTCGATAATTTAACTGCCTGTTGCAAACTCATCAAACAATGTACACCGGTATCAATTTCGGGATGATATGTCGCTGTTTGTGGCACGCCAAAAAGCGCATCAACTTCAGAAAATAACACTTTTAATGCGCCGCATTCACGTAATACAGCAAAATAAACTTCAGGGTTTTGTTCTGTCAGCGCGCGCTGTGTTTCTTTCCACACGCGTTCGGGTGTTAAATAGTTGATTTCACCTGCACTGACTATTTGTTTCATCAGCAACAAAGTTTCATCCGCAACGTTAAAACCCAAATAGGCATAACGTGCTGCAAATCGTGCAACTCTTAACACGCGCAATGGATCTTCCGCAAAAGCAGGTGAGACGTGTCGCAATAATTTATTCTGAATATCGGATTGACCATTGAAGGGATCAATTAATTTTCCTTCTGCATCCTGTGCTATGGCATTGATGGTGAGGTCACGACGGTATAAATCTTCTTCCAGCGTAATAGCTTTATTAGTATCTACAATAAAACCGGTATAACCCTTGCCGCTTTTTCTTTCGGTACGTGCCAGGGCGTATTCCTCTTTGGATTGGGGGTGCAAAAATACCGGGAAATCCTTACCGACTTGCTGAAAGCCCTGCGCCAACATTTCATCAATATCCGCACCTACGACTACCCAGTCGCGTTCTGTTACCGGACGTTTGAGTAATTGATCGCGTACTGCGCCACCTACCAGAAAAATCTGCATAACACTTCACCTTATAAGATGGTATCAGTATAGAGTAATAAAATTTTTTAAAACAATCTGTTGTATTGTAAAAAAAACTCGGATAGAGTTACGATTCTTCAATTCATTCAGATATTTTCCATGCTTAATATCAATTCCATGAAACATTTTGTCGCCGCCTCACTGCGTCCAATTTGGTATGCGGTGCGCGGCTCATTTGTTTGCGGAATTTGTTGAATTAAGTCGAGTTTCATCAAAGGCCGCAGCATAAAAACTGCGGCCTTTGTGTTTTATGGATTGCAGTTTTTGGTTGTGGCAACACATTAAGGAGTGTTGTCATGCTAGTACTTGCTTATTTCGGAGTTGTTTTAATTTGGGCGACTACGCCATTGGCTATTCAATGGAGTAGTCATGGTGTCAGTTTCAGTGCTGCTGCTATGTCACGCATGACATTGGCCGTGTTGATTGCTATAGCAATCGATTTGATTTTTCGCCGAAAATTATTTTCTTATCTGAATAATTGGAAATTATTTTTTGCTGCTTCCCTGGGTGTATTTCCTAATATGCCGCTGGTTTATTGGTCTGCCCAATTTATCCCTTCGGGAATTATTGCGGTGATATTTGCCTTATCACCCTTGGCAACGGGATTAATTAGTTGGTGGTTGTTAAAAGATAATCCCTTCACTCTTCGACGTGTGTTGTCCCTGTTGATTGCCATTACGGGTTTGTCTTTGATTTTTCATGAACAATGGCAACTGGATTTACAGGCGCTATGTGGTGTATTGGGAATATTGGCATCCTGTTTTTTATTTTCTTTCAGCAGTGTTTTAGTGAAGAAAATAACCATGACACAAAATTCACCCGATGCTTTCATTCAAGCGACAGGCGCATTAATTTTCTCATTGCCAGGATTATGGATTTTTTGGTGGGTTCAAGACGGGAAAATTCCCGGCAGTCTCCCACCCACTGAAGCTTGGGCAAGCATTTTATATCTCGCATTGGTGGGATCATTAATTGGCGCCGTTTTATTTTTCTATGTGCTGCAACGGTTGGCAGCTGGAGTTGTTGCCTTAATTACGCTGATGACTCCTTTATTGGCACTCTGGTTGGGTAATGCTCTGGCGGATGAAGACTTGAGTGTTCAGGCAAAATGGGGCGTTCTGCTTGTTTTGTCTGGTTTGGTTTGTTATGGAAGTTGGTCTATCGGCTCCTTGAAGCGGATAGTTGATCAATGGGCGTTGAGCCGGTTAACCAGGTCCCAATCAAAAAATGCCGCTGAAATCTACCTGCAGGAAATTAAAAGTGACATAGAAAAATACAAATGACACTGTTTGGTGCACCCATCCTATGGGTGCACCTATTTTATGCATCAATATGGTGCCAAATTAAATACCCCAAATAGTATTCAATCTTGTATCCAACTATTAACTCCATGAATTTCAAAAGAAAATTAAAGTTGGCTTGGTAACTGCAAAAGTGTGTTCAAGCTAATGTGATAAAGCAGTAGCTGCCTCAAAAATACCAAATACTTAGTAAATTCCAACGTAGAGGAAGAACTCATGAAGATGAAACAAAAATTGGTTGCTAGTGCTGTAGCTCTGTCTGCTTTTGCTGGCCTCGCTGTTCCTGCTGCTCATGCTGAAGTTGCGGCGTCTGTTGGTGCATCGAATATGTACTACTGGAGAGGGTTTGATTTGGGTGGTGGTGCTGCACTTTCTGCTGATGTGAATGTTAGCGGGAATGGTTTTGTAGCTGGAATTTGGACTAGCTCTGGTGATGGTAGTTTTGGAACAGAATATGATCTTTATGCGGGTTACTCAGGTTCAATTGATAAATTTACCTATGGTGTAAGTGTCGTTTCTTACATTTACCCAACAATGGGTGAATACGTCAGTGATGATGTCAATTCTGCTGTGAAACCAGGTGAGTATGTTGAAGTGATCCCTTCAATTGGTTATGGTCCATTCAAGTTTACTTATTATGATGCTGTAGTGGCAGATCACGCACCTCTTGGAAATGAAGACTATAGCTATGCAACAGCAGAGCTTTCTTTTGAGAAATTTGCTTTTAAATTAGGTCAACATATGGATGATGGTGATTCTGTGTATAGTCATATTGATGCAACTTACAAGTACAACGATAAGTTGAGTTTCACTTTGGGTAAAATTATCGATGATAATGATGGTGAAGTTGATGATGAAATTAATTTTGTTGTGAATTTGTCTTTACCAATTCAATAAATTTAATTCAATGTTGAACCCCAAAAAGCAAGCTTCGGCTTGCTTTTTTTCGTTTAAGGAAAAATCTCATCATGAAATTCCTGTAAAAATTTTATTTTCCGTAATATTAATTTTCTTAAGCAATATAACTTCGGCTAACAATCAATTTTCAATTTTCAATTTGCCTTGGCTTACCCTATGGCGGAGTAATAGGTGGAAAATATTCGACCAATGTTGGTAACGGAAAACTTTATGCAAGTTTAGGATTAATGGCTTACAGCTGATCAATATGATCGTGAAGATCAAGGTTTATTTATTATTTGGGGCTATCAGTACTAGCTTCAATATTTTTTCATGCGGAAATTCAAGGCAGCTTTGGCTGCCTTTTCTTTTTAATGGCACCTATTTGGTGCCTCAAAAATTCCTATTGTTTTATAAAAGAGCATTCAATTGGCATTTCTTGTATTTTTTAAAATACAAGATGAGTTTTTATTTTATCAATTGATTGATTATGCTTGGGTTTTTATAAAAATAAAATTCATCACATCTTCTGGCACGCTTACTGCAATTTCTTGTAAAACAATCTTGTATCCAAGAATGAATTCAATAAATACAAGTCGGGAAATTGCGGTATGACAGAATTTTTTGGTTGGACAATTCCAGAGTGGCTTGCAGCTTATCGCAGTGGAAAATTAACTCCACGCGATGCCTTGCATTCGCTTCGTGAAAAGCTGTCAGTGGATGATAAGGCCTGGATCTATTTGCTCTCCGCCAGTGAAATTGAGCAGCAGCTTGCCCGTTTGGATGCAATAGAAAATGCAATCAATTTGCCTTTGTACGGAATTCCATTTTCCGTTAAAGACAATATTGATGTGGCGGCAGTGCCTACTACTGCCGCGTGCCCTGCATTTACTTATGTTCCTGAACAAGATGCCACGGTTGTCGCGGCTTTGAAAAAAGCCGGTGCAATTGTGTTGGGTAAAACCAATCTGGATCAATTTGCCACTGGCCTTGTGGGTACTCGTTCACCTTATGGCGTCGTACCCAATTCTTTTAATTCTGATTATGTTTCCGGTGGTTCCAGTTCGGGTTCCGCAACTCTAGTGGCGAGAGGTATAGTCCCGTTTAGTTTGGGAACAGACACGGCAGGTTCAGGTCGTGTTCCTGCAGGTTTTAATAATATTGTTGGGTTAAAACCTACCAAGGGTCGATTCAGTATTAAAGGCGTAGTGCCCGCCTGTAAAAGTCTGGATTGTGTTTCAATTTTTTCTCTCACAGTTGAGGATGCAGAAATGGTTGCATCCTTAATTGAAGGTTTTGATGTTGCAGATGGCTTTTCGCGTAAATCACAAGTTGCGCGTTATTTTTCCGATATGCCCCGCTTTGCAATCCCTGCATCACCTGATTGGTTTGGTGATGAAAAATCTAAAGCTGCCTGGTTACTCACCTTGGAAAAAATGCGCAGCATGAATGTGCAATTAGTTGAAATGGATTTCACACCTATGTTCACTCTCGCACAATTACTCTATGGTGGTCCCTGGGTTGCTGAGCGTCATGCCGCGATTGCTGATTTTATGCAAAATCACGCTGCTGATATGAATGAAGTTGTGCGAAGTATTATCGAAAAAGCAAAAAAATTTTCGGCAACCGATGTTTATTCTGCTGAATATCGTCGTGTTGAATTGGCACGTGAAATTCAAATGCTGATGAGTACTGTGGATGCATTATTAGTTCCAACCGCGCCGCATCATCCAACAATTGCGCAAGTGATGGCTGATCCAATTCAAGTGAATAGTCAGTTGGGAACTTACACCAATTTTGTGAATTTAGCGGATTGTTCCGCATTAGCCTTACCTGCAACCATTCGTACAGACGGCTTGCCATTCGGCATCACGTTAATTGCAGCAGCTTGGCAAGATTCTGCATTGGCTGCATTCGGAAAAAAATGGCACGCGAGTTTGTCATTGCGATTAGGCACTACGCAAAAATCTATTCCTGCATTCATCGAAAAGAAATCTGCCCCGGCAGGTTATGTGCGCCTTGCTGTTGTCGGTGCGCATCTCACTGGTATGCCGCTCAATACACAATTGCAAGAACGTAAGGCGATTTTTGTTGAAAGTACATTTACTGCAAAAAATTATCGTTTGTTTGCCTTGCCCAACACCACTCCACCAAAACCTGGATTGATTCGAACTGATGCAGAAGGTGCAGAAATTATTGTGGAATTGTGGGATGTACCTTTGACCGATTTCGGAAGTTTTGTTGCATTAATTCCTGCTCCGTTGGGAATCGGCACTTTAACTTTGTGTGATGGGAGGGAAGTGAAAGGATTTATTTGTGAAGGCAATGCTGTGAAAGGAGTGGCAGATATTACGGGTTTTGGTGGATGGCGGAGTTATATAGCGTCGCTGAAAAAATGAAAACACCCTCTCCCTAGCCCTCTCCCATCAAGGGAGAGGGAATAGATTGAAGTTTTTAATGGAAGGCAAATTTAATTTGGAACTTGTGAGTTTAAGAAAAATTTAGAACAGAACCAAATCCCCTCTCCCCTTGTGGGAGAGGGGCAAGGGAGAGGGGGGTGAAAAACCTCTGCCTTGATTAAAAAAATTAGCAGTCGGAGAAGAAAATGTTAAAGACCGTACTCATAGCAAACCGTGGTGAAATCGCAGTGCGTATTGCGAAAACGCTAAAGAAAATGGGAATTGAATCTGTTGCCGTTTATTCCGATGCGGATCGTAATTCGGCGCATGTCACAGCTTGTGACAAAGCAATTTGTCTCGGTGGTAATACCGCAGCAGAAAGTTATTTAAAAACGGATTTAATTTTGGCGGCTGCAAAAGAAACCGGTGCCCAAGCCATTATACCGGGCTACGGATTTTTATCCGAAAACGCAGCTTTTGCGGAAAAATGCGAAGCGGAAGGAATTGCATTTTGTGGCCCTACACCTTCACAAATTCGTCAGTTTGGTTTGAAGCATACCTCGCGTGAATTGGCGGCAGAAGCCAATGTACCTTTAACGCCTGGGACCGGTTTATTAAATTCAATAGAAGAAGCAACTGCATTTGCCGGGAAATTAGGTTATCCGGTGATGTTAAAAAGTACTGCCGGTGGAGGCGGTATTGGTTTAACACGTTGTAACAGTGAAGCTGAATTGGTTAATGCTTATGAAAGTGTTAAACGTTTGGGACAAAACTTTTTTAGCGACAGCGGTGTTTTTCTTGAACGATTTGTGGATAACGCACGTCATGTTGAGGTGCAAATTTTTGGCGATGGTAAAGGCAATGTATTGGCGCTGGGTGAGCGTGATTGTTCCTTGCAACGTCGTAATCAAAAAGTAGTTGAAGAAACACCGGCACCAAATTTACCCGCATCAACACGAGAAAAATTATTAGCAGCGTCAGTTAGTCTCGGCAAAATGGTGAATTATCGTTCTGCGGGTACTATTGAATATATTTACGATCCTGTACGCGACGAATTTTATTTTCTGGAAGTGAATACACGTTTGCAAGTTGAACATCCGATTACTGAAGCTTGTACGGGGGTGGATTTGGTTGAATGGATGATTCTCACCGCCGCAGGCACACCTCCTGAATTAAATATTCAAGTTAATCCAAAAGGTGCAGCAATTGAAGTTAGATTGTATGCAGAAGATCCTGTTCGTGATTTTCAACCATCGCCTGGTGTTCTCACAGAAGTTAAATTTTCGGAATCTGCACGTATCGACACATGGGTGGCAACCGGTACAGAAGTGTCACCTTATTATGATCCGATGATTGCCAAAATTATTGTTTATGGAAAAGACCGTGCAGATGCTATTGCAAAAATGTCAGCGGCATTAAATGAAACCAGTGTTGCCGGTATTGCGACAAATCTTGATTATTTACGACAAATTATTGCATCCGATTTTTTTGCATCAGGGAAAGTTGCAACCAATAAATTAGCGAGTTTTGCTTATGTACCGCCTGTGATTGAAGTGATTCAACCGGGTACTTACACCAGCGTGCAGGATTATCCTGGACGTGTGGGTTTGTGGAGTGTCGGTGTTCCACCTTCAGGGCCAATGGATGATTATGCATTTCGTTTGGCGAATCGTATTGTCGGTAATCATGAAAGTGCAGCCGCAATTGAATACACCATTATTGGTCCCAAATTAAAATTTCATACTGATGCAATAATTGCATTAACCGGTGCGATTTCTGCTGCAAAAATTGATGGAAAATTAATTGAGTTTTGGCAACCGGTGGCCATAAAAGCCGGACAAATTCTTGAAATAGGAAAAGCCGAACAAGGTTGTCGTGGTTATATTGCCGTGCGCAATGGTATTGATGTTCCTGTTTATTTGGGTAGCCGATCCACTTTTGCTTTAGGTCAATTTGGTGGGCACGCAGGTCGCACTTTGCGTGCAACCGATATGTTGCCGATTAGTAATCCTGCAATTGCCGCTTGCACCACACCGGCACCTGTTTATGCAGCAGCAAAAGCACCTGCCGAATTAATTCCGAATTGTTTTTCCAAAACAGAAACTGCTCGTACCTGGGACATAGGGGTGCTTTATGGTCCGCATGGCGCGCCGGATTTTTTCACCGAAGATGCCATCAAAATGTTTTTTGATACTGCATGGGAAGTGCATTACAACTCCAATCGATTGGGTATTCGTTTGAATGGGCCAAAACCCACATGGACACGCAGCGATGGTGGCGAAGCCGGTTTGCATCCATCGAATATTCACGATACAGAGTATGCGATGGGTTCGATTAATTTCACTGGCGATATGCCGGTGATTTTAACCAAAGATGGCCCCAGTCTTGGTGGTTTTGTTTGTCCTGTCACTATTGTAAAAGCTGAATTATGGAAAGTCGGGCAGGTTAAACCTGGCGATAAAATTTGTTTTAAGCGAATGAGTTTTGATGATGCGTTATCCCTGGAAAAAGCGCAGGACAAAGCAATTAATGAATTAAAACCGATTGAAAAGTTCTCAACAACAGCCATGGTTAAACCGGCGCATGGTTTATCAGAATGTATTGTGGCTTCATTGCCGCCAAAAAATGGACGTCCATTGGTTTCTTATCGTCAAGCCGGTGATAAATATATTTTGTTGGAGTACGGAGACAATATTCTGGAATTGAGTTTGCGTTTGCGTGTGTATGCGTTGATGGAATATTTAAAAGCGTCACCGATTAAAGGTGTGATTGAATTATCTCCCGGCGTGCGTTCATTGCAAATTAATTACGATAGCCGTGTGATTCATCAGCAAGAATTGATCAAACAATTATTGCTAATTGAAGACATTCTCGCTGATGCGCGTGAAATAAAAGTTCCCAGTCGTATTGTGTATATGCCGATGGCATTTGAAGATTCAGCAACGCTTGACGCAGTTGCACGTTATCGACAATCGGTTCGCGACACGGCGCCCTGGCTACCCAGCAATACTGAATTTATGCGTCGCATTAATGGTTTGGATTCTGTTGATCAAGTCAAACAAATTATTTTCGATACCAGTTACATGGTGTTGGGATTGGGAGATGTTTATTTGGGTGCGCCTTGCGCAGTTCCAGTTGATCCGCGCCATCGTTTATTAACTTCAAAATATAATCCTGCGCGTACTTACACCGCTGAAGGCACTGTTGGTATCGGCGGAGTTTATATGTGTATTTACGGTATGGATTCTCCCGGCGGTTATCAACTGGTTGGTCGCACTTTACCTATCTGGAATAAATTTTTGAAAAATTCCACCTTCAAAGATGGCGAGCCCTGGCTGTTGAAATTTTTTGATCGCGTTCGTTATTACCAAGTGACAGAAGAAGAGCTAACAGCACAGCGCGAAGCTTTCCGTGAAGGACGATTAAGTTTGCGTATCGAAGAAGATTATTTCAGCCTCGCCGAGCATGAAAAATTCTTACAAGAAAACGCAGCAAGCATTGCTGAATTTAAAACCAAACAACAAACCGCATTTACAAAAGAGGTGGCACTTTGGCAAGCCGATGAAGCTGCAAAAGTGGATGCAGCTTTGCAAGTCAAAATTAATACCGGCCCAATTGAAGTTGATGGACATGCGGTAACTGCCGATATCAGCGGCAATATTTGGAAATTATTAGTTGAACCCGGCCAATTCGTTGAGCCTGATCAACCGCTATTAATTGTTGAAGCGATGAAGATGGAATTTTCTGTTTATGCGGATCGCAAAGCGAAAGTCAGTGCAATTCATTGTGCACCGGGTAAACAAGTGAATGCAGGCGATTTGTTGTTGGTGTTGGAGGAATAGAACACCAGAAGTGATTAATGAAGGGAGTCGTTCCCCACTTTGAAAAAGGGGGGTTAGGGGGGATTTAAGATTTCGGAAAAATTGAAGATCTCAAAATCCCTCCCCCGCCTCCCTTTTTCAAAGGGAGGAGCCAGTCCCTCCCCTGGTAAGGGGAGGTTAGGTGGGGTCAAAAATTGTGGAAATTAAGATGAAACTAATCAAAACCGAAAAACCGAAAAAAAAATCCGAGGAGCCGCGCACTAATTTAACCGAGCGCATTTACAACATTCTCAAGCAGGATATTTTTTCGTTTCGTTTGTTACCTGGTGATCGTTTCAGTGAAAACGAAATTGCCGAACGTGTCGAAGCCAGTCGAACACCGGTACGTGAAGCTTTGGCTAGATTGCAACGCGAGGGATTTGTTGATGTGTCATTTCGCAGTGGGTGGCAAGTTAAACCTTTTAATTTTAAAAAATTCGAAGAGCTTTATGACGTCAGAATTGTTTTGGAATTAGCTGCAATTAAAAAGTTATGCGAAATGGAGCCTGCTCCAAATTTGGAAGATGTTAAACGTATATGGTTGGTAAAACCGGAAGATCGTATCGAAGATGGCCCTACGGTTTGCGGTTTGGACGAACGATTTCATGAACAGTTGATCGAGGCCACTGGCAACACGGAAATGGCACGTATTCATCATGAAGTAACAGAAAGATTGCGAATTATTCGTCGTATTGATTTTACGCAGAGAAATCGTATTGAAGCGACTTATGACGAACATGCCAAAATTTTACGTACGATTATTGAAAGGCGTGCGGAAGACGCCAAGGCTTATCTCAAATCACATATTGAAGAAAGTAAAACCGAGGTGAGAAAAATTACATTGCATATGCTTTATGAAGCACAGCAAAAAGAATTGAGTGATAAGTAGTTTTGTGTATACAAAACAAAAAGGAATAAAGCACTGATCACACAATAAGGCGATAGCGAGTCCAACTTAAATTTAATCTCTGGAGAAGACCCATGAAGCTCAAAAAGTTTGCAAAATCTGTCGGGGCGCTCGGTATTGCCTGCGGCATTACATTAGCCTCTTTCACTGCAATGGCGGCTGACACAATTAAAGTCGGTGTATTGCATTCACTCTCAGGCACTATGGCGATTTCAGAAACTACTCTGAAAGATACCATGTTGATGTTGATTGAAGAGCAAAACAAAAAAGGCGGTTTGCTCGGCAAAAAATTGGAAGCCGTAGTAGTTGATCCTGCATCTAACTGGCCATTATTTGCGGAAAAAACCCGTGAATTAATTGCCAAAGATAAAGTTGCTGCAATTTTCGGTTGCTGGACTTCTGTATCACGCAAATCGGTGTTGCCAGTTATCGAAGAATTAAATGGCGTGTTGTTTTATCCAGTGCAATATGAAGGTGAAGAATCTTCACGCAACGTGTTCTACACCGGTGCTGCACCAAATCAACAAGCAATTCCAGCTGTTGATTACCTGATGAAAGAAATGAAAGTGAAGCGTTGGGTATTGGCAGGTACTGATTATGTTTATCCGCGTACTACCAACAAAATTCTTGAAGCTTACTTGAAAGCAAAAGGCGTTAAACAAGAAGACATCATGATCAATTACACCCCATTCGGTCATTCCGATTGGCAAAATATCGTAGCTGATATCAAGCGTTTTGGTTCTGCTGGCAAAAAGACCGCAGTGGTTTCAACTATCAACGGTGATGCCAACGTTCCTTTCTATCGTGAATTGGGTAACCAAAAAGTCACTGCAGAAGATATTCCAGTTGTTGCCTTCTCTGTAGGTGAAGAAGAGCTTTCAGGTATTGATACCAAACCTTTGGTTGGTCACTTGGCTGCATGGAATTATTTCATGAGCGAAGACAATCCAGCGAATGCTGAATTTATTAAAAAGTGGAAAGCCTTCATCAAGAATCCAAAACGCGTTACCAACGATCCGATGGAAGCGCATTACATTGGTTTCAATATGTGGGTGAAAGCGGTTGAGAAAGCAGGCACTACTGATACTGATAAAGTAGTTGACGCCATCATTGGAATTGAAGCACCTAACTTGACTGGTGGTGTTAGCAAAATGTTGCCAAACCATCACATCACCAAACCAGTGTTAATTGGTGAAATTCAAGCGGATGGCCAATTCCTCACAGTGTCACAAACCGATGGTTTGGTTCCTGGTGACGCTTGGTCTGATTACCTTGAAGGTTCAAAAGATCTGGAATCTGACTGGATCAAATTAAAGTGCGGTAACTACAACACCAAAACCAAAAAATGTTTGGGTGCTGCTGCGCAGTAAGTTTTAAATCGTAAATTTGTAGGGTGGGCAAAGCTTGCGTGCCCACGCTGAGAATGGTGGGCACGCTTTGCTTTTGCCCACCCTACATTGAGATTATTTTTCGAGAAAACACTATGCAAAAATTATGGAATATCTATCAATTCAAATCTGGTTCCTTCATTAGAATTGGTTTTACTTTGTTATTTTCGCTGGTGTTTTCTTTATCTTTGTATTCATCAAACCTTGTTTCTGCACAAGAAACTGAGGCACCAGTTTCAGTAAGTGAAGAATCAGTAAGTCAGGAAACTCTTATTCAAGAATCACCTGCCAACGAATTCAATCGTTTGGCAAAAGAAATGACACAAGGCAGTCTGCCCAAGCGTGGGCAAGCTATTAAAAAATTATCTGCTTTAAATGATTCTCGTGTGGTGACTTTGTTTGAAGCCTTGCAAGAAGGAAAACTCTACGCTAACCAAGCTGATGACCCTGCAATTGCTATCATCGACGAAAATCAAAATTTTACTGATGTATTAACCGGAAATTTAATCGCAGCAGATCAAGCCGAAAATCTGAAGCGTGTACCTATCAATAACACTATGCGTGTGCAACTGCGCGGTATGGTAGCGCAACTGAATTTAAATCATCTGGATGCCACTATTCGCAATCTTGCTATCCAGCGCATGATGACCGATGGTCTTGATGAAGATACCAAGATCTTATTGGAAGAGCGCATTAAACATGAACCCGATACTGACGTTCGCAATCGTTTGGGTTTGGCTATTGCGTTAGCCAACTTACAAAATGAAGATAAACAAATTCGTTTGGATGCTATCCAAATTTTGGAAGGTGCTTTGGAACAGGAAATTCGCAGCGCATTAAATAACGTTGCAGAAAATGATGCTGACAGTGAAGTGCGCACTGCAGCGTTTCTGGCATTGGAATCAATTGAAGATCGCATTTCAACTTATCGTGTAGTAGAGAATGTATTTTTTGGTTTGAGTTTGGGGTCGGTTTTATTGTTATCGGCGATTGGCCTTGCCATCACCTTTGGTGTGATGGGAGTCATTAATATGGCTCACGGCGAATTAATGATGATTGGTGCTTATGTCACCTGGGGTGTACAGATGCTATTTCCCAATCAAATTACCTACAGTTTGATAATTGCCATTCCCGCTGCATTTATTATTGCTGGATTGGTCGGTGTTGCTATTGAGCGTGGTGTTATTCAATTTTTATATGGACGACCACTGGAGACTCTTCTGGCCACTTTTGGCATTAGTTTGATTCTGCAACAAGTTGTCAGAACTTTTATTTCACCTAATAACCAGGCTGTGCAATTACCGGATTGGATGAGTGGTTCGATCAGTTTGAATCCGGTGTTGTCTATCACCAATAATCGACTCTATATTTTTATTTTTTCTCTTATGGTGTTTTTTGCACTGCTCATGATTTTGAAAAAAACCTCTCTTGGATTAAAAGTCCGTGCAGTTTCACAAAATCGCAGCATGGCTCGTGCTGTTGGTGTGAAAGCCAACTGGGTTGATGCCATGACATTCGGTTTGGGTTCCGGTATTGCGGGCATAGCCGGTGTTGCTCTTTCGCAATTAACAAACGTTGGCCCTAATCTTGGACAAAGTTACATCATTGATTCATTTATGGTGGTGGTATTGGGTGGTGTTGGAAATTTGTGGGGCACTTTGGTCGGTGCAATGGGTTTGGGTATTTTAAATAAATTTATGGAACCTTTCGCGGGTGCGGTATTGGCGAAAGTGGTGGTGTTGGTGTTATTGATTTTATTTATTCAGAAAAAACCGAAGGGATTATTTCCGCAGAAGGGTAGGGCGGCGGCGGATTGATTAAAGCAAAACACCCTCTCCCTAACCCTCTCCCATCAAGGGAGAGGGAACAGATTGAAGTTCTAATAAAATATTTTTGTAATTTGAAAATTGATGACTTAGCAAAAATATTGAAAAGAACTAAATCCCCTCTCCCCTTGTGGGAGAGGGGCAGGGGAGAGGGGGAAAATTTCAAATGAAAGAGAAAAAATTACATGCTAACCAAACGTTTATTACTCAATGATCGCGGCGGTATGCTGGTACTCGGCATAGTATTGTTAGCGATGATTTATGTCCCTATTGGAAATTTATTAATTGATCCGGCATCTTCCTGGTATGTGTCCACATACACCGTCACCTTGGTTGGAAAATTTTTGTGTTTTGCGTTACTCGCGCTATCAATGGATTTAATTTGGGGTTATTGCGGAATTTTATCTTTGGGACACGGTGCTTTTTTTGCGCTGGGTGGTTATGTAATGGGTATGTATTTGATGCGACAAATTGGTGGTCGTGGTCAATATGGAAATCCGGAACTGCCTGACTTTATGGTGTTTTTAAATTGGACTGAATTGCCCTGGTATTGGCAAGGTCTGGATCAATTCTGGTTTGCATTGATTTTAATTGTGTTAATTCCCGGATTGCTCGCTTTTATTTTTGGTTGGTTGGCATTTCGTTCGCGTGTGACGGGTGTGTATTTTTCGATTATTACACAAGCATTGACTTACGCTTTAATGTGGGCATTTTTACGCAATGAAATGGGTTTTGGTGGCAACAACGGACTAACTGATTTTAAAGATATTCTGGGTTTTCCGATTACAGCTGACACTACTAGAGTTGGACTTTTTGTCGCTTCTGCATTGATGTTAATTTTGGGTTATCTCGCTTGTCGCTATATTGTGACTTCGCGTATGGGCAAAATTATTGTATCCATTCGTGATGCAGAAAGTCGCACACGATTTTGTGGATACAAAGTGGAATCTTACAAATTGTGGTTATTTGTTTTTTCTGCTGTGCTCGCAGGAATCGCCGGTGCACTTTATGTTCCGCAGGTAGGTATTATTAATCCCAATGAATTCTCACCATTAAATTCGATTGAGTTGGTAGTTTGGGTGGCAACCGGTGGACGTGGCACTTTGTACGGTGCCGTTGTTGGTGCATTTTCAGTGAATTATGGTAAAACATTATTTACGACTTACTCTCCTGAATCCTGGTCATTTGTATTGGGTGCATTATTTGTATTAGCAACTTTGGTATTACCAAAAGGCATTGTCGGTTTATTTTCCCGATTTGGAAAAAAATCTGGAAAAGAATCCAGTGGTTTGTTAGAAGATAAAGCGCTTGGAGAAAAAGCCTGATGAATCTTTCCGTGCAAGCATTAAATGTGTTACCAAAAAAAGATCCAAATTTTGGCGCACCTCTTGATACCAGCCACAAAATTATTTTGTATGTCGAAGGTATCAGTGTCAGTTTCGATGGATTCAAAGCTTTGAATGATTTGAATCTGTATATTGAAGAAGGTGAATTACGTTGTATTATCGGACCAAATGGCGCTGGTAAAACCACTATGATGGATGTGATCACGGGTAAAACCAAACCTGATACAGGCACGGTTTATTTTGGCCAACAAATTAATTTATTGGAATTATCCGAACATCAAATTGCGCGTGGGGGTATTGGTCGTAAATTTCAGAAGCCAACCATATTTGAAGCGCTGGATGTTTATGAAAATCTGGAATTAGCCACAGCTGCTGATAAACGTGTATGGAAAACACTGACCAAGGCTATTAGCAAAGAGCAGCAATACCGTATTGATGAAGTGCTGGTGCAAATTGGTTTGCAAAATTTACGCTATAAAAATGCTGGTGCATTATCTCACGGACAAAAACAATGGTTGGAAATCGGTATGTTGTTGATGCAAAGTCCAAGAGTGTTATTGGTCGATGAGCCGGTCGCAGGCATGACTGGTGAGGAAACGGAAAAAACAGCTGAATTATTAACTTCACTTGCGGGTAAACATTCAGTCATTGTGGTTGAGCACGATATGAAATTTGTTAGATCCATTGCGAAAAAAGTAACCGTGTTGCATCAGGGATCAGTGTTAATGGAAGGTACTATGGATCAGGTTCAAAGTGATCCCAAAGTGATCGAAGTCTATTTGGGAGAGTAACCATGTTAAATATTAAATCCATCAATCAATATTACGGGCAGAGTCACATACTCTGGGATTTAAGTTTGCAATTAAGAAAAGGCACCTGCGGTTGTTTGATTGGTCGTAATGGTGTTGGCAAAACAACCTTGTTGAAATGTATCACCGGGTTGTTGCCCGTGCGCGATGGTCATATTCAATTAAATGGTTATGATATTAATAAACTTTCAACCGAAACACGTGCTCGTACAGGAATAGGCTACGTACCACAGGGGCGCGAAATTTTCCCATTATTAACCGTCGAAGAAAATTTAAAAATTTCATTAGGTGCACGAAAAGATAAAATTAAAAATATTCCTCCGTTGATTTATGAATTGTTTCCGGTTTTGAAAGAAATGAAAAATCGTCGCGGCGGTGATTTATCCGGTGGGCAACAACAACAGTTGGCCATCGGTCGAGCGTTGGTACTGGATCCGTCGCTATTAATTCTTGATGAACCTACAGAAGGGATTCAGCCTAATGTGGTGCGTGATATTGGCGAGGTGATTCGAAAATTAAATCGCGAATTGGGATTAACTGTTTTGTTGGTTGAACAAAAATTACCATTTGCTCGCCGTATCGCTGATGATTTTTTTATTATGGAGAAGGGTAGTGTTGTGGCAACAGGGCCAATTAAAGATTTAAATGATGATTTGGTTCAGCGGTATTTGAGTGTCTAGGCTCCTCCCTTTGAAAAAGGGAGGCGGGGGAGGGATTTTAAGATGGTCAAATTTTCTGAGAATTTAAATCCCCCCTGGCCCCCCTTTTTCAAAGGGGGGAATTGAATGTGAGATTTTCTGCTAATTCAAACACCTTACTAATCAAGGGCTCTCGCATACGTTCAGCAACAACAGCAAATTTTACGTTGACTTGTTGTTGAATATCCCCCAACAAAACAACCTCACCTTTTGCAGCTGCATCCAGCGCTGTATCAGCATGTAAAAAACCCAAACCTACGCCGCCTGCAATTAATGTTCGGGTAACTTTTTCCTGATCGACATTAATTATTTTTTGCGGACGAAATTTTTCGCGTTCAAATAAATTTTCAGCAACGCGACTACAGCAGGTATTGGAGGCAGGACATATCCATGGCATGTTTTTTATTTCCTGCCAGTCAATTTTGTCAATATTATTGGTCCAATCTACTGGCGCCGCGAGGTATACACCGAAGTGGTCAACAGCCAGTGTTTGCAAATCATCATGGATTAAACCTGTGTCGGTATAGAAACCTGCATCGATAGAATTATTACGAATTGCATCGAGTATTTCAGATGAACTTCCGTATTCCAGAGCTAATTCAATATCAGGAAGTGATTGTGTAATTGCGGTTAATAATTTCCCCAAAACTTGCGCACTGGGAGTTCTATTGGAACCCAGCCTGAGTTTGCCAACAGGTTTGCCTTTAATATATTTTGCTTCTTCTATCAGTTCTTTATGCACGGCTATCATTTGTTCTGCTTTTGCTAATAACCTTGTTCCATTTTCAGTGAGTATCATGCCGCGTGATGTGCGTTCAAATAATGCAAAACCAATTTCATCTTCAATAGCTTTAATATGCGCACTAACAGCAGGCTGGCTGAGAAACAATAATTCCGATGCGCGAGTAATACTGCCTTCTCGCGCAATCGTCACAAATGTTCTCAGCTGATAAATTTCCATAATTGGCAAACCCTATAAAATATCAATGGTTTGAATATAGCTTATTGCACAGGCTGATGCATAAAGCCCAAAGCCAAATATTAAATGCGTTATTGCACTTTTCAATCTGGCTTGTGTTGGCATTGGCGTTTTTGCTGCTGCGATTCCCAATCCCAATGCAGGTTGCATAATAAAAAAAGGGATTAGTAATGTTATCAAGCCTACTAATAGTGCAGGAACTGGTGTTGGATTTTCAAGCCAATCCTGTGACGCGAATATCACCAGCATCAACGCAAACACTGCACCAATGAGATAATGTGTGAACCAGCCCAATATGCATTCAGCTGGTATTTTGGTTGCAGTTGCAATTTTTTCATGACTGAATTTTCCGTGCAGCATATGCCCAAGCCAACGACCAACAAGACAAAAACTGAGTGAAGATATATTGAACGTTTGGCGCAAAAAGACAGCCCAAACATCCTTTATCAAAGTTGCACCGATTCCAATTAAAATGGCTACATAAAAATTATCGAT
>CBFGPN010000001.1:0-93590 GCA_965650675.1 uncultured Cellvibrio sp. | reverse complement strand
GATTTTATAACTCTATATTCCGACACAATGATGACGTCTTTTAAGGATACGAAAAGATTTTGATACTGCAGATATATATCACTTCGCAACTGCGTCATTCAACAAAGGCTCCCATAAGGTTCTTCTTCTTAGAATGGACGATTTTTTCTGAAGACCACCAGATAATGTTCTTCTAAAATTATCGCTTGCACATAACTCTTGATATGCATTTTTAATTTCCAATCTCTTATTCTGAATAACCTCACTTGGCAGAAGACCTATGGTTGACATCAATAGATCGTAATGAACCATCCCCTGACGTTTTCGTTCGCGAGAAGGATCAATAAATAGCTCTTCACCAAAAACCAGCTCACAGTTATCGAGGGCAACCAAAAATTTCTCACGGAGATGACTTATAAAGTTATTATCTTTTTCAGCATTTTGTTCCATATAATCATCCAAAAAATCTTTCAATACATCATTGTAAGAATCCAACCCGAGGTCATTAGAAAACGCAAAAAAACGAAGCACCTGCTCTTCAGCTTCTCGTCCGTCTCTAACTTTTTCACTGTCATCTGATATACCGAAGTTTTGTATAGGAGGAATTTCAGCAAGCTCCACTAAAAGATTATCAAGTGGACCGGGATATATTGCATGTCTTATCTCTTGATCTGTAAGCTGTACAGCACCTTGATTCAATCTCGCAAAAATTTCTCTGATTAATTTCTTGGGATTTTCTTTCCTGAGAACAATGCATCTTATCGTTGTTGATTCCAGCTCAGCTCGAAGGTCCCCGAGTTCAGAAAACCTCTTTCCCTCAAGCTCTTTGAATGTCGACATACCTTCCAGGGCAAACTCGTCATTAAAAAATTTAGTAATAGTCGTAAGTCGCTGAACGCCATCTATCACTAACTGCTTACGATTTTCGTCTTCTGCCAAATAACAAGAAGGCAATGGAATCCTCATTAAACAAGATTCAATAAATTTTGATGCGCGCCCCCAACCCTCTTTATCCCATTTGTATTTTCTCTGAAAGTCAGGATTTAATATGGTTTTTGGGTCTGCAGATGTAATACGAGCTACAAGTGTCTCGAATGGATAATCAATAGGGTACAAATTCAATGTTTTATCTTCATTAACCATAATCTAAACCATTAACTGACATGCATGATCGAACTAAGGGAAACAGAAATAGTGCTTCAGAGTCTGTATATTGGGAGGCAATATTAAAATCCGAGAAAGCGGACCAAGTATCAGGGCTTATAAATCTTATTTCAATCTTAAAGAACCAAATAAATGACCAAACCCGATTTAGATGGCGCATAATTCATAGAATGTGACACATCAACTCAAACCACAAACTTCAAAGGCCCGGACCAAATCGCCAATACCACACAACCGGATACAGATTTTATTTCGTGTTGCGTTGTAGGCGGTTGAATTGCCAAGCTGCCTTGCACATAAGCATAATTGTCGTCGCTTTGTTCGCCTTCCAACACGATTATGTGTTCGTAACCCAGATGTTGATGCGGCCTGACGCGAGTGCCGGGGGCGTAGCGGATGAATGCGGCGGCAGCGCCAGTGGCTTCATCTTTATAGATATAACTGATTTCCACACCCGGGTTGAGTGGTTGCCAGTTTTCTGCTGGGATTTGTTTGGCATGAGTGAGAATGTTCGGAATAATTTTTGTCGCCGATAATTTATCCATAACGTTTGTTCACTCCTTCGATCACTTGTTGTGAACTGGCGAACCAACCGACTATGCCGCCTTGTGCGATCATCATCTCGATGGCGGCGCGTTTAAATTCAGGGAAATAGCTTTCAGTTCCATCTTCAACCACCAAACAATTGTAGCCGCGATCATTGGCTTCGCGCATCGAGGTTTGCACGCAGACTTCAGTGGTGACTCCAGTGAAAATCAATTCGCTAACATTTCTTTCTTTTAAGAGCGCATCTAACTGCGTGTTGTAAAAAGCACCTTTGCCAATTTTGGTGATATTGATCTCATTTGGCATAGGCGCAAGCTCATCGATAATATCGTTTCCGTATTCACCGGCAATTAAAATTCTACCCATTGCCCCCTGATCACCGATTCGCAAACTGGGTTTGCCGCGTTTTAATTTTGCCGGATGACAATCAGACAAATCCGGTAAATGCGCTTCGCGCGTGTAAACAATCGGCAGATGATATTTTCTGAAAACTTTTAGCAATTCTGCAATAACTGGAATTGTGGGCTTTAGCAAAGACACATCATTACCTAAAGTTGCACCAAAGCCACCTGGCTCAATAAAGTCACGCTGCATATCGATAATGACTAAACAGGGCGGATTTTTTCCTAACATAAATTCTGTAGGCTTTGCTGCAATTGCAACATCGGTTTTCACAATTGATTCTCCATCAATGCCCTGCCATGTATTGGCCGATGGTGGATAAGTCGGCGTTTTCCGGTGTGGTTTCGTAAACAAATTGGCCGCCGGAGATAACCAGAATACGATCACTTAATTCCAGGATTTCATCCAGATCTTCACTCACCAATAAAACGGCTGCGCCTTTATTTCTGACATCGATAATTTGCGCGCGAATATCGGCTACAGCTTTAAAATCCAAACCGAAGCAGGGATTTGCAACAACCAGAATCGAAACATCCTGCGCAATTTCTCTCGCCAGCACTGTACGTTGAACATTGCCGCCGGATAGCGCACCTATGGCTTGTGTCGGGCCAGTGCAGCGAATGCCGTAACGCGCAATCAAGGTTTTGGCGTTATCTTTCATGGCGGAACGATTTAAAAAATATTTCAGCTTCACAAAGGGCGAGCGATCAAATTTTCGCAGCGCGAGATTTTCAGCGATGCTCATGTTGCCGACACAAGCGTTGCGCAGTGGCTCTTCCGGTAAACAATAAAATTGATGTTCAAACATTTGCTGGCGTTTTGCCGAGTAAGGTTTGTTGTGCGCGAGAATTTCACCCTCAGCAACTGAACGCTGACCCGCGAGCGCTTCAACCAATTCGCGTTGACCATTGCCGGACACTCCCGCGACACCAACAATTTCACCCGCTTTAATATTCAGACTTGCCGATTTGATACTGGCCTGCCCCAAATCATTCAATACTGTCAGATTATTAATTTGCAAATTCACATCCTGCTTGTCGATGGTAATGCGCTGCGTAGGCACTACTTTAATTTCGCTGCCGACCATTAACTCTGCCATTTCTTTTTCACTGGTATCAGCTACTGGCATAGATGCGATAAATTTTCCTTTTCTCAACACCGTAATTTGATCAGCAAATTGTGTGACTTCGCGAAACTTATGGGTGATGATCAGCACACTTAACTGTTGAGTTTTAGTGAGCTGGTGAATTTTACCCAAGACCTCATCGGCTTCGGTGGGTGTTAGTACTGAGGTAGGCTCGTCTAAAATCAATAATTCGGTGTTTAAAAAGAGTTGCTTGATAATTTCAACTTTTTGCTTTTCGCCTGCAGACAAATCCACCACTTTTTTATGCAGCGGGATTTGAAACGGCATATTGACCATGCCTTGTTCCAGCCGCGCGATTTCTTTTTTCCAGTTAATCATCAGTGGCAAAACCGGTTGAGCCAATACAATATTTTCCGCGACCGTCATATTGGGAACCAGGGTAAAATGCTGGTAGACCATGCCTATGCCTAATTGCGCAGCTTGTTGCGGGCTGTTGATTTCAACTTCGCGGTCTTTATATAAAATTTGGCCTTCATTATGTTTGTAATAACCCATAATGCATTTGACCAGGGTACTTTTACCTGCGCCGTTTTCACCGAGCAATGCATGAAAACTACCTTGAGCAATTTTGATCGATACATTCGACAAAGCATTCACTTCGCCAAAGCGTTTCGAAATATTAATTGCCTCAAGTAAAGTATTCATTTTATTTAAACGCGTTCATGATGTGACTGGATGAGGTGACAACACCAAAAACACCGCCTTGCATTTTCACCATATTCAGTGCTGCAAGATGATTGTTATGATCAGTTGCACCGCAGCAATCTTCTACCACTACACATTCGTAACCGCGATCATTGGCTTCACGCATAGTGGTGCTCACACAAACATCAGTCGTGATGCCAGTGATAATTAAATTGCAAATATTTTTTTGTCGCAGAATCATGTCGAGGTCGGTTGCATAAAAAGAACCTTTACCCGGTTTATCGATAATCATCTCACCGGGCAAGGGTTCAAGCTCATGAATGATATTCCAACCAGCTTCACCTCTAACTAAAATTTTTCCGCATGGACCAGGGTCACCTATGCCTGCACCAATTTGTCGGCTGCGCCAACGTTTATTCGCGGGTAAATCGGCCAGGTCTGGCCTGTGACCTTCACGGGTATGAATAATGTGGAAGCCTTTTTCACGTGCAAAACTTAATAATTTTTTTATCGGCTCAATCGGCGCACGCGTTAAACTCAAGTCGTAACCCATTTTGTCAACATAACCACCGGGCCCGCAAAAATCGGTTTGCATATCGATAATCACCAGTGCGGTATTTTCCGGTGTGAAATTACCGTTGTAAGGCCAGGCATAGGGCTCAGATTGAATAAAACGTTGCATAAGCATTTCCTGTCATCTGTTATTTCGCCAGTTCACCGGGCAAGCCGGGCAATGATCGTTTTGCTGAAGAAGTGGCGATCATAATGGCGAGTGTTAATACATAAGGCGCTGCGTTAAATAAATCGTATCCCGCCGTAAATCCAACTGATTGCAATGCAGGCCCGAGCGCGGCAGTGCCGCCAAATAACAAACTGGCGTAAAGACAATTCACCGGATTCCATCGCGCAAAAATCACCAGAGCAACCGCCATTAATCCTTGTCCACTCGAAAGACCTTCGCTCCAACTGCCGGGATAATAAAGTGAAAGATAAGCACCGCCGATGCTCGCCAAACATCCACCAAAAATTGTGCTCAACATACGTACGCGTTTTACCGAAATCCCCAGCGCAAGCGCTGCATCGGCACTGTCGCCCACAACACGCACATGCATGCCCCAACGCGTGCGATTAAAAAACCAGGACATAATTGGCACTAGCGCCAAGCCCACAAAAAATAATGCGTTGATATTGAGTGCGGAACGAATTACTGGTGAGTCGCTCCAAAACCCCAAAGGAATACTCGGCAATTGTGGTGCAGTGGGTTGGATAAAAGGTTTACCGAGATAAAACGCGACGCCTGTACCAAATAACATCAAGGCGATGCCCACAGCGATATCATTTACGCGCGGTTGCTGACACAAAAGTGCGTGCATAAAACCTAACAACATTCCTGCACTGCCTGCGGCCATGACACCTAACCAGGGCGATCCACTGATTAAAGAAATTGCGTAACCCACCATCGCACCCAAAACCAAATTGGCTTCCAATCCCAAATTAATGCGGCCGCTTTTTTCGGTGAGACATTCTCCCAAACTGACAAATAAAAATGGCGTGCCCACGCGTATCGCACCTCCCAGTACCGCAATCAGCACACCTAATAAACCTGCGCTTTCACCGCTCATGCCAGCCCCCTGGGTTGCAATACACGGAAGCGTCCGTACAACATTTCGCTGGATAAAATCACTACAAAAATAATGCCCTGCATCACCAGGACTGTTGCATCGGGCAAATCATGCACACGCTGCAATAAACCGCCGCTGGCCGTAATGCCGCCGAGTAAAATTGCAAAAGGAATTACCGCAAGTGGATTATGTCGCGCAAGAAAGGCCACCAAAATTCCAGCATAACCATAACCGGCGTTGAGCGAACCATTGGCGCGACCATGCACCGCAGCGACTTCGATCATGCCCGCCAAACCCGCCGCAGCACCGCCAAGAAAACAGGACCAAATCACTAATTTGCGCACAGGCAAACCACTCAAAGCAGCAGCGCGATGATTGCCGCCAACAACATCGGCTGCCATTCCAAAAGTGGTGTAACGTGTAACCAAAAACATAATGAGACAGGCGATCAAACCAAAACCCAATCCCCAATGAATTGATGATTCACCCATAGCACCTAACATATTGGCGTCACCAATATGAAATGTTGAAGGCTTGTTGAGTGTTGAAGGATCTTTTAACGGACCGACCACTAAAAAATTTAAAATCGCAATTGCGATATAACTCATCAACAAGGAACTGATAGTTTCATTGACGCCGCGATATTGTTTGAAGATGCCAACCAGTGCGATCCAAATTCCACCGGTGAGCATGCCAGTAATCACCATCATGCTCAGCACAATAAATGGAGAAAAATGTTGCGCTTGAATGCCAACAAGTGCTGCGCAAAGCCCGCCGACTACCACAGCACCTTCGCCACCAATCACAATTAATCCCACGCGAGCAGGAATTGCAGTGCAGAGCGCCGTTAACATAATCGGCGCAGCGCGCACCAACGTATTTTGCCAGGAAAACCAACTGCCAAATGCACCGCGATACAAGGTGTAAAACACTTCGCTGATTGCATTGCCCGTCATCACAATAAATAAGGCAATCAACAAAAATGCCACCAGTAATGCAGCGAGTGTAAGGCAAATGGCTTCAATGGTTTTCATTCGCGATTAGCCTTTGGTCGAACCCACAACACCTTCGACCAACCAATCCATGCTCTCCAACCAGATATCCGTTTGCGCGTAAGATTTGCCCGCAGGAATGACTTCTTTGCCGGTGTTATCTTTAATCGGGCCTTTGTAAACAACAAATTCGCCTTTCATAAATTCGGCGCGAACTTTGTCAGCATCCGCTTTGGCTTTTTCAGTGACCGCAGCACCATAGGGTGAAGATTTGACAACACCTTCTTTCAAACCACCGCGAATCAAATTGGGTGGCGTTTCACCGCGCTGAATATATTCTGCATAAGTTTTATAAACGCTGGCCCAATTCCACTCGGCGCCGGTTAAAAAACCTTTGGGTGCAAGCACTGCATTGTTGGTGTGATATCCGCAGGAATAAACGCCGCGTTTTTCGGCGGTTTCTACCACCACTTTTGGACTATCCACATGACAGGTCAGCACATCAACGCCTTGATCCACCATGCTATTCGCAGCTTCAGCTTCTTTCACCGGATTTGACCAACCGCCCGTGAACACCACATTAGTAGTGATTTTCGGATTCACACTGCGTGCACCCATAGTAAAGTTATTAATGTTTCGCAGCACTTGCGGAATGGGAATTGCCGCGATAAATCCCAACTTGCCGCTTTTACTCATATGGCCTGCGACCACACCGGATAAATACACAGCTTCATCTATGTAACCAAAATAACTGCCGACATTTTTTGGATGTTTTGTTGCATCCCACAAACCGCCGCAATGCAAAAACAATACGTCGGGATATTTGGTGGCGATTTTTAAAATATGCGGATCAAAATATCCAAATGAAGTTGGAAACAAGATTTGTACCTGATCCAGATTGATCATACTTTCCATAGTTTTTTGCACTTCGATGGTTTCCGGCACTCGCTCTTCATCAACCGCCTTTACCCAATCCAACGCCGCCACTGCCGATTTACCTTCGAAGTGTGCCTGGTTGTAACCATAATCATCGCGCGGACCAACATAAATAAATCCCATACGCACTTTTTTATCAGCAGCGTAAGCGAATGGCATTTTTGCAGCCAGCGCAACTGTCGTCAGTCCGCCCAACAGAGTTTTCAAACTGTTGCGGCGTGAGATGTTTTTTTCAAAAAATGAAGGTTCTTTTTTATCGCTCATGATCTTTTCCTATCTGCAAGTGAATACTGGTTTGTGTGAAAAATTTATTTAAAATTGTTTTACCAAATCCATTTCACCATCAGCTGGGTGACATCTTCGTCAACGCCATCTATGCCAAATTTATTTCGCCAGATTTGATGTTCAACACCGACCTGCAATACACCGGGTGAACCCCAGGCTTTACCGGCATCAATTAACAAACGCGGCCCGGCAATTAGATTGTCCTCTGCTGGATCAAGACCGTAGGCATAATCGGCGAAACCTTCGAAGGTCCAATCAATTGAACCGGTTTTAAACGGCAGCAACCACACCAAGGTAATTTGTTGGCCCAGATCGGTCGGCGCATCAATTTCATTGCGCACATACCAGTTCACTTGAAACACCGGCATTTTTGGCAAATCCAAATCCACTGCTACGCCATACAAATAATTGCGAAAGCCATCGCCTAATTCAGCAGTCGAGGTAAATAAAACATCTTTGATAATGCCTGCTGATAAATCCTTTCCAAAAATCTTGCCAAAACTCAGCCGCGGTGAAATTTCTCCATAAAACGCTGTATCGGTGTTTTCACCTTCGCGATCAGGATTGGTGATATCGATAAAGAAAAAGTTGTCGCCGTACTTCCAGCCATTCACATGTTCGAGAGTGACTATGCTGCGAGTGTCATCGCCCAATTCATGGTCGGTACCATAGAGATATTGGATATTGGTGGAACTCCACTGGGCCGCCCCTGCCAACACAGGAGCACTCAAAAAGCTCAAACCCAGGGCAGCAAACAGAAAACGAAAAGAACCGGAAAAGTTGGTATGTGATGGCATGATGGGACTCCAGTAGCTGTATGGTTAACTCGATTTATAGGACACCTTGTTGTATACAACGAAGCATTCACTAACTATGCCAACAAGATTAAGCCTGTAAATACAAAACAAAAACGCTTGTATTTCATGGAGATAACCAAAACCGGTTTTTCGCCAACAAGCACAAAAAACAGAGAATTAGAGATTTTTCTGCATCACTTGAGCTCACGCAAAGCACCAAAAAGGAGCAAGCCGTAATTTACAAACCTCTCTTGGCAATTCGCAGGTTGCATCGACTACACTGGGTGAACCCGGCACAGAGCCATTGTTCCGCACTTGAAATAGCAGCATCCAATGAGTAAAAACACTTCAGCACAGGATATTTATTTACGTCTGCGCGCGATGATCCTGAATCTGGAGATTCGCCCCGGCTCACGCTTCACCGAATCGCAACTCGCCGATTATTTTGAAGTCAGCCGCACCCCCATTCGCGCAGCACTGCAACGACTGGAATCAGAAAAACAAATTGTGGTTCGCCCCAAACAGGGCTGTTATGTACGCGAATTGGATATAGTGCGCATCAACTATTACTACGATGTGCGCGTGAATCTGGAATTAATGACATTGAATTTAATCGCTGAACAAGCCGACAAAAAATTCCTGGAAGTATTAGCAGAGGAATGGGATCCACAAAAACAAAATTTCGGCACCGATATTACGGAAGAATTAAAACACGCAGAAGAAGATTTTCACCTGCAATTGGCTGAATCCACCAATAATCTGCCGTTGCGCGATTACCTTGCTGATTTAAATGATCAAATTCGAATCGTGCGCCGTTTCGGTTGGCCAGATCAAAAAAGCGTGCAGGACACCTATCAAGAGCACTATCGCATTTTGCAATATTTACTCAACAATGATTTACCCTCAGCAATAGAAGAAATGAAAGATCACATACGCAAAAGCCAGGATCAAGCCAACCGTGTGACCTTGCATCAGCTCTACCGCAATAAAAATATGATTGAATTTAATTAAGGTGATGAAGTACCGAAATGATTCCAATCGGATTACAATTGCCTACTTTTTGGAATTTGATGTTTATTTATGAGTAGAGATTTCGCAAAAAAAGCGCGAGGAAACAAAAGTCGTTCAACCAGTAGCGCCACTCCTACCTGGTTATGGTTTGCACTGGGTTTAATTCTGGGAGCCTTCGGCGCCAGTTTGTATTTCATCAAAAACCCTGTAACCGCTCCCGCCCCCAAAGTGGAAGCGAAACCCAAACCGGAAAATAACACACCCAAACCACGTTTTGATTTCTATAAAATTTTACAAGAAAGCGAGACCATAGTTCCGGCAAGCGAAACCGCTCGTGCAGATAAACCGGTCGAAGCACAAAGTAATACTGAATATATCATCCAGGTCGGTTCTTTCCCCAAAGCAGAAGATGCCGATAAATTGCGCGCACAATTAATTTTGTTGAACCTTGATGCGAAGGTTGAACGAGTTGTTATTCGCAGCAGTGAAGTATGGCACAGAGTAGTGGTTGGTCCTTTTGCAACACAAAACGCCTTGACCAGTGCACGCGCACAACTTGTAAAAAATGAATACAACGCCTTGGTGTTAAAACGCGATAAAACCAAACGTTGATCTAAAGATGCCATGAAACTGATTAAACTCGTAACAGCCAACTGCAAATCACGGTTGGCTGTTTTTATTTTTTCCGGTGAATTATTTGCCTTCCCATAACGTATAAGCTTTTCCGAATTCTCTTTTCCAGTTCAAGCATGCACAAAGATCAACTACCCTCCAAAATCTGCCCTGTGTGTCAGCGACCCTTTAACTGGCGAAAAAAGTGGAGCCGCGATTGGGCCGAGGTTATCTATTGTTCCAATGCTTGTCGTTTGCAGAAACGCAACAAAAAGGAATTCACTCATGGCTAAACAACACCAGCGACATTTGTGCATTCTGCTGGGCGATCAACTGGATCACCAGAGCCTGATTTTTGAAGGCTTTGATAAAACGCGTGATCGCATCTGGATGGCCGAAACCCTGCAAGAAAGTCGTGAGCCATTATCCAGCCAACAACGCAGTGTGTTTTTTCTATCGGCCATGCGGCATTTTGCAGAGGAGCTGAAACAAAAGCAGTATCCGCTGATTTATTTCTCGTTAGATGAAAGTCCTGTCGCCGATTTTACTCAAGCATTGGAAAAAACTTTTGCCGATTACGAATTTGAATCAATTCGATTAGTCCTGCCTGGCGATTACCGTGTATTGCAACTATTCAAAAATTTTGCCAAGCAGCAAAAAATAGCCTGCGAGATTCTTGCCGATCAACATTTTATCGCCAAACCCGGCGAATTCAGCCAATGGCAAGAAGGCAAAAAGCAATTGCGCATGGAATATTGGTATCGCCAATTGCGCAAACGCACCGGCATTTTAATGCAGGGCGCAAAACCCGAAGGTGGCGATTGGAATTATGACAAAGAAAACCGCAAAAGTTTTAACAAATCCGGCCCCGATGTTCAGCCCGGCGCTTTGTTGTTTCCTGCTGACGAGATCACCCAATCCGCCATCAAAACAGTGCAACAACATTTTTCAAAAAATCCGGGTGATGCTACTCACACTGGTTGGCCGGTAACTCGCAAAGAATCCTTACAACTGCTGGATTTTTTTATCCAATATTATTTGCCTTTGTTTGGTGATTTTCAGGACGCCATGTGGCAAGGCGAAGCTTATCTTTATCATTCACGTTTATCCGCAGCGCTCAATGTAAAATTATTATCGCCGCAGGACGTGATTCAAGCTGCCGAACAATCTTATCAACACAACAAAGCACCGCTAAATGCAGTGGAAGGATTTATTCGACAAATTTTAGGCTGGCGGGAATTTGTGCGCGGGCTTTATTGGACCTTTATGCCGCAATGGTTGCAGATGAATGCACTCAATGCACAACAAAATTTGCCGGATTTTTATTGGACTGGCGAAGTCGATATGAATTGTTTGCGCGAATCCATTTCACAAGTGGTCAACGCAGGTTACGGACATCACATTCAACGATTGATGGTTACCGGATTATTTGCGCAACTTTGGCAAACACAACCGCAACAAATTCATCAATGGTATTTGGCTATGTATCTCGACGCTGTTGAGTGGGTGGAATTACCCAACGTGCTCGGCATAAGTCAATATGCAGACGGCGGCATTATGGCATCCAAACCTTATATTGCGACCGGCCGTTACATTCAAAAGATGAGCAATTATTGCAACCACTGTCCTTATGATCCCGCTGAAGCAACCGGTGAAAACGCTTGCCCTTTCACTACACTGTATTGGAATTTTTTGGAACAACATCGCGATTTATTGGAGGATCACCCTCGATTAGGTTTGCAAGTCAAGCATCTGGATAATTTTTCAGACGAAAAACGCCAGCAGATTCGCGAGCAAACTGCTAAATTGCGAAGCACCTACACAGCATCCGGTTTGTGGAAAACATGATTGTCCAGTTGATCGATTCAATTCATGCCATATCGCGCACTGATTGGGATTCAATTTATAAAATCGATTATCCTTTTCTGCGCTACGATTTTTTAGCGGCTTTAGAAGACAGCCAATCCGTTGGCGAAAAATCCGGTTGGCGAATTGCGCATATCGCCGTTTACGATCAACAGAAGTTAATCGCCTTTATGCCCGGCTATTGCAAAACTCATTCGTACGGAGAATATGTATTTGATTGGAGTTGGGCCGATGCTTATCGCCGTTACAACCAACAATATTATCCCAAATGGATTAACGCCATTCCCTTCACACCTTGCACCGGCCCACGATTATTAATTACAGACAATTATGATTTGTCGGCCATCACCAAAACAATTACCGAATTTTTAAACAGAACTTGTGAAGAGAAAAACTGGTCAGGCTGGCATTGTTTATTTCCCGACACAGGTTTACACAATGCATTAAATGATTTATCCATCCCCAAGCGATTGGGCTGTCAATTTCATTGGTTCAACAATCAATATCAAAGCTTCGATGATTTTCTGGCATCACTCAATTCACGCAAACGAAAATCCATTAAAAAAGAACGACAAGCGGTGTTGGATCAAGGCTTTGCTTTTCGGCACAAAACAGCAAGCGATTTAACGGTGGAAGACGCCAACAATTTTTATCGACTCTACCGCAACACTTATTACAAACGCAGCGGCAATGCAGGTTATTTAACGCAAGAATTTTTCAAACAATTATTTTCCAGCATGCCGGATCAATTACTTTTAGTCGAAGCCATTAAAACCGACAACAATCAATTAATCGCCGCATCACTTTTTGTAAAAGATTCACAAACCATCTACGGCCGCTATTGGGGATGCACAGCAGAATTTCCGCTATTACATTTCGAAACCTGCTACTACCAAGGCATAGACTACGCCATACAACACCAGCTCCACCGCTTCGACGGCGGTGCCCAGGGCGAACACAAAATCCCCCGAGGCTTTCAACCCTGCATAACATTTTCCCATCACTGGATAAAAGACAAAAACTTCCGCCCTGCCATCCAACATTTTTTAAATGAAGAAGCGGAAGCTGTGAAAGCTTATGCGGAGGAAGTGAAGGGGCTTTTGCCGTTCAAGCAAGAAAATGAATTTTGAATTAACCACGATGCATCCGTAGGGCGGGTCAAGACCCGCGTCGCGCCGATGTTTGAATTCATGACGCTTTTGATTTTATTTTCTAGAATTTTTTAACGCTTTGATGCATTGCACTCCGCACACGCGGGTCTTGACCCGCCCTACAGGTGCCGCGGCGGATATGTATCCCGTATGGAGCTTGCGTAATGCGGGAATTTTTTGGATAAAACCCCGCAATACGTTTCACTCCTTACGGGCTACTTGCTAAGATTCTTCCAGTCCGTCGCGACCGGTAATCGGCAAATAATTTTTCCCGGTAACAACTTTCTTTCCGGTTTTCTGCTCCAATTCAACACGTGCTTTTTTAGCAATATTACCGCCAGTTTTTGCGGCTGATTTATTTTCATCCAAACCGGTTGCTTCAACACTTTCTGCGATTTGTCGGGTGGATAATTCAGCTAATGCAGTGAAAATAAGTTCTGCTTCACTCATATGATCACGCAGATTTTGATCGACCAATCCTTTTAAATTTTTGTGGTCCTTCACGCTAAGCTCTGCCCATTCCTGATGAATGATATTGGTCAAAATTGCAAATTCTTCACCTTGTTTAATATCGTGATTCGTCCAGTAGTCGGTTAATTTATTGCGGGTTTCCTGGCCCATCATGCGTTGTTGAATCCACTTTTCGCTGCGCCCGTGTTTTTGCCAGGTTTCTCTTGCGCGATCTAATGATCTTGCGGGATCCGCCATCTCCTGCATGCGTTCATAGCCCACTTTAGCTAGCCAAAGTTTGATGGGCTCAGCTTTGGGGCTGGGGATGGATTGCACCAATCGCAAGAGTGTTTCTGCGGTAGCTACATCAGTCAGTCGTTGTTTTCCATCATCAGCCAACATTTTCAACTGGTGACAATTTGTCACCAGTTGGCTTCCTTCTCTTTTAAGCCGTTCTTTTAGCTTGTTCCAATATTTACGAGCCGTCTGATAATCAGGCTGTTGAGTCAACACCTGCACTATATCGACTACAGAGAACCACCAAGTGTTGGATTCTTCATCGTAAATGCGGCGAATTGAATGATCTTCAAATAATGTAGCGTCCGTTTTCATAATCAAATCCCATTTGTTGCGGAAGCAAATACTGTATATGCAAACAGTCCTGCGCGCAAGCTCACGGAGTATTCAGTTAAGGGGATTCAATTAATTCAAAGGGTTTTAATTTCTATATTGCGATAAAACACCTCTGCGCCCTCGGATTGGATTTGTATTTTGCCGGAGGTCAGTGGTTGTAATTTCCCGTCAATGGGTTGTTGTGAATTAAACAGTCGCAGTACTTCCTTGCCATTGACCTTGTGGATGATGGTGCCTTTATTGGCGATAACTTCCATCAGGTTCCATTGCCCGAAGGGTTTTTCGTAATTGATGTTTTCCAGTGCGCCCAGTTTCAGTATGCGCGAGGCAATACCGGTTTTCAGAGGTAGCGATGGGTCATAACGAAAAAATTTCCAGCTACCTTCATTGGCGTCGCCAACATGGGCGTCAACCGTCACGCCATCCAGGCTGTGATAATCACCGCAATCACCTTCCTGAACCTGAAATTCGTGGCTGCGCATCCAGTGTTGGCTTTGGGCACCTTGTGGGCCAACGGCAAAATATAAAATGCCACTATCGCGTCGTGCGTCCAAACGTGGATGCCATTTTTTTTCGCCCCATTTAATTTCAAATCGCAAATGAAAATCGGAAAAAGATTCTGCCGAGGTTATGCCGCCCCACTCTTCGCCTGAAATACGCAACAAGCCATCGACCACACTGAATACTTTGCGTGGATCTGAATTAATTCCGCGCGGGGTTTGCGTCGATTTGTGATTGTAATCATTGGATTCAGGCTGGTAACTGACATAGGTTTCCCATCCATCCAGATTTTTTCCATTAAATAATGGCTTCCACTCCGTAGCAAAAACAGAGCTGCCTGATAAATAAACAAAAATCAGAATTGCCGATAATTTCATAGTGCACCGATTAATATTTGTAGAATTTGTAAAGCCTAGGGAAAATTATGCACGGGAGCGATCAGCATTACAGAGATTTACCATTCACTGATTCAGGTTTAAGGGTTGGTAGGCTTGGCATGCGCGGTTATACTGCCGAGCTAATTCACGAGAGGATCATCCTGTGCGCAAACATGCCTTATTATTGTTGCTGTTGGTGATAGTGATTGCGGGCTTGGCTGCTTGCGGGCAAAAAGGGCCACTGTTTTTACCCCCCGATGAAAAACCCGTCGAGAAACCACAAGCTTCATCAGATGAATGACTTTTAAAATCAGCGAGATTTTTATGCAACACTTTACGCAACGAAATGGTGAACTTTATGTTGAAGATACAGCATTAAGTGATATCGCCGAAAAGTTTGGCACCCCGGCTTATGTTTATAGCCGTGCAGCAATCACCCAACAATATTTATCTTATGCCCAGGCGCTGGGTGAACACCCTGGCATGATTTGTTATGCGATCAAAGCCAATTCCAACCTGGCAGTTTTGAATTTATTGGCGCGCCTCGGTGCCGGTTTTGATATTGTTTCTGCTGGCGAGTTGGAGCGCGTGTTACGTGCCGGTGGTAATCCGTCGCGTATCGTTTTTTCCGGTGTTGGTAAAACTGCCGATGAAATTGCACGCGCGCTGAATGTCGGGATTTTTTGTTTCAATGTTGAATCGGAAGCAGAGCTGGAATTGATTTCAATTGTGGCCACACAACTCAATAAAACCGCGAATATATCCTTGCGTGTGAACCCGGATGTGGATGCACAGACTCATCCCTATATTTCAACCGGCCTGAAAGAAAATAAATTTGGTATTGATATCAAACGTGCTCCTGCAGTTTATGCACGCGCCAAATCTTTATCGGGTATTTCGATAAAAGGGGTTGATTGTCATATAGGTTCGCAATTAACCCAACTGACACCCTTTTTGGATGCATTGGATAGATTGTTGTTATTGATTGATGAGCTGGCCGCTAATCAAATTCATATTGAACATTTGGATTTGGGCGGAGGCCTGGGTGTTACCTACAATCAGGAATCACCACCGGCGGTGGCTGATTATATGGCGGCAATTAAACAAAAAATTGCCGGAAGAAATTTACACTTGATGTTCGAACCGGGGCGTTCGATAGTGGCAAACGCCGGTGCGCTCTTAACCAAAGTGTTATTTTTAAAACCCACAGAACACAAAAATTTTGCGGTAGTGGATGCGGCGATGAACGACAATATTCGCCCGGCACTTTATCAAGCCTGGCAAGCAGTAAAACCCGTTAAACCTCATGCAGGCGAGGTGAAAACCTGGGATCTGGTTGGGCCCATCTGTGAAACCGGTGATTTTATTGCCAAGAATCGCGAACTGGCTTTGCAAACTGGCGACTTACTGGCGATGATGTCTACGGGAGCCTATGGTTTCAGCATGAGTTCGAATTACAACTCTCGCGGACGTGCAGCCGAAATCATGGTGGATGGAGATCAGGTTCATCTGGTGCGTGCACGTGAGACATTTGAAGATTTGATTCGCGGCGAACATCTATTGCCGGAATAATATTTTGGTGGAATCCACCCAGCAGATCGGAAAACATATGCGATTAAAATTTAGCAAAATGCATGGACTGGGCAATGATTTTGTTGTGATAGATGCAATCAGCCAAAACGTACGCCTGACCCCGGAGCGTATTCGCTTTATTGCGGATCGCCATTTTGGTATTGGCTGCGACCAGATTTTGCTGGTGGAAATTCCCGAATCATCGGCAGTTGATTTTCGCTATCGTATTTTTAACAGCGATGGCAGTGAAGTTGAAAACTGTGGCAATGGTGCACGTTGTTTTGCCCGTTTTGTTCGCGACAGAAAATTAACCGGTAAAAAAATTATCCGGGTGGAAACAGCGGGCGGCACTATTGAACTCAGCGTGCAGGATGATGAGCAAGTCAGTGTGAATATGGGTGTACCCCGTTTGAATCCGGAGCAAATTCCTTTTACCGGTGAAAATAAAACTTCAATTGCGCGCAATCTGACCTATCCTTTATCTGTAGCGGGAAATCAATTGCAGATTTCTGCTGTGTCTAT
Organism: uncultured Cellvibrio sp.; assembly: GCA_965650675.1. GTDB lineage: Bacteria > Pseudomonadota > Gammaproteobacteria > Pseudomonadales > Cellvibrionaceae > Cellvibrio. The sequence continues at coordinate 76,380 of CBFGPN010000001.1, read as the reverse complement.
GGGCAATCCTCATGCAGTGTTGGTAGTTGATGATGTCAAAACGGCCGAAGTAGAAAAGCTGGGGCCGCTGATTGAACGCCACGTACAATTTCCTGCTCGCGTTAATGCGGGCTTTATGCAAATTGTTTCCAGGAATGAAATTAATCTACGTGTTTATGAGCGCGGCGCCGGTGAGACGCTTGCTTGTGGTACGGGGGCCTGTGCTGCTGTTGTTGCAGGCCGTTTGCGTGGATTGTTAAATGAAAAAGTGAAAGTGAATTTACCGGGTGGTAGTTTGCGTATTGAATGGACTGATGAATCATCACCCGTGATGATGACAGGGCCCGCCGAATTTGTTTTTCATGGGCAGATCAAGTTGTGATGGGAAAACCTGTATGACAATCGAGAACAAACAAGCGACACTCGCTGATCCTCTGGAACCGGAACAAATTGCGGTTTACTTACGAGACCATCCTGATTTTTTTATTGATCATCGCGATCTGCTTGCCGACATGACCTTACCGCACGAAACCGGCGCGGCAGTTTCGCTGGTTGAGCGTCAGGTCAGTATTTTGCGCGAACGCAACATTGATATGCGCAATCGCTTGAGTAAATTGTTAGATAACGCACGTGAGAATGACAAACTGTTCGATAAAACCAAACGATTGTTATTGTCTTTGCTGGAAGGTCAGGATTTTGGTGATATAGTTGACGCGTTGTATTACAGCTTTGATAAGGAATTTCATATCGATGCCAGCAGTTTAATTTTATTTGGCAATCCGGATAAAATTCCCAGCAGCCAGGCTCGTATTGTTCCAATTGCCCAGGCGCGTCAGTATATTGGGCCTTTAATTAAAAATAATCGTGCGATTTGCGGTGTTGTCGCCAAAGAAGAAATTGAATTTTTATTCGCAGACCGTTCTGCAGAAATAGGTTCGATTGCTGCAGTACCTCTGGTTCATGGCAGTGCTTTTGGTGTGCTGGCGGTAGGAAATAAAGATCCACATTATTATCGTTCCAGTATGGGAACCTTGTTTTTAGGTTATATTGCCGAAGTGTTGAATCGATTGTTACCTAAATATCTTCCTCGTTAGTGGAATTACATTATGAATAAAGTTGAATTGCCATTCGAAAACGCTGTTCAACAATTTTTATTCTATATGCAAAACGAAAAGCAACTTTCGTTGCATACGCAAACCAATTACCTGCGCGATTTACAAAAGTTCCAAAAGATTTGCCAAGCGCAACATCGGGAAACATGGCAAAAAATTGATGTGAAATTTATCCGTCAAGCAGCCGCTTTTTTACATCGGGAAGGACTGAACGGAAAAAGCCTGCAGCGCTGGCTTTCCGCATTGCGAAGTTTTTTTCAATACTGCATCAAACAGTCATGGATCAGCTTCAACCCTGCGGAAGGTATAGCAGCCCCCAAATCAGCAAAACATTTGCCTAAAACCCTGGATGTTGATCAGGCCGCTCAATTTGTTGAAGTTAAGGGCGATGATTTTATTGCTTATCGCGATCGCGCATTGCTGGAATTACTCTACTCATCCGGATTGCGTCTGGCCGAAATTGTCAGCGTGAATCTCACTGACATAGACCTGCGTGAAGCCATGATCACCATTACCGGTAAAGGCAATAAGACACGCAGTGTTCCTGTTGGCAGTGCTGCAATCAAAGCCATTAACGAATGGCTCGCACAACGGCATCTTTTTGCAATACCCGAAGAACTCGCGTTATTTATCACTCAACGCGGCTCGCGCATCAGCCATCGCGCGGTACAAATGCGTTTACAACAATTAAGTCTCGAACAGGGTATGGATAACCCCGTTCACCCGCACATGCTCCGTCATTCTTTCGCCAGCCACATGCTGGAATCCTCCGGCGATTTACGCTTGGTTCAAGAAATGCTGGGCCACGCCAACATAGCCACCACGCAAATTTACACTCACCTCGATTTTCAACATTTAGCAAAAGTCTACGATCAAGCTCATCCAAGAGCGAACAGAAAAGTTGCCAGAGAAGCTAAAGAGTGAACAAAAAGATATGACCATGAATTGTCTATCAATCGGTTTTCACATTTGGTAGATCGAAAATGAATTGGTTAATAATACTTCTGTTGTGCGGATTACAGTTATTTCTTACCTTAGTTGCATTTCCTGATAATTGGAAGTTTCCATGGATAATGTGGCTGCTTATGTTTGCGTGCGTTCTTATTAGGCATAGGTTTAATTATAAATCCATCCACAAAGATACCAATCTATACACTTTAATTTTGGCATTTGTAATCTCTGCGTTAAGTAGTGCGAAGGGCAATTTTTTCTTGTGTGCATATATTTTTCTATTAAGCTTTACTTTTTTTACGCTTTCTAATGGATTACTAAAAATCAAAAAAGAAATTGTTTAGTAGCGACTGAATGATAATACTCCTTACCAATGCCAAAGCGTTCCATCTTCCAATCGATTTACCGGTAAACAGGCACGCTTGTAGGGATATTTTGCGGCGAGTTTTTCGTCTATATCAACGCCGTGACCTATGGCTTCTCCCGGTGTGAAATAACCATCCTGATAACTGTAAGCTTGCGGGAAAACTTCATTCATTTGTTCGCTGTGGGCCATATGTTCCTGGATGCCGAAATTGGGAACCCAATAATCAAAATGCAACGCAGCGCCCATGCAAATGGGGGATAAATCGGTAGCGCCGTGAAATCCTGTGCGCACATTAAATAAACTGGCGAAATCCGCAATGCGACGCACGTGGGTTATTCCACCTGCGTGGACTATTGTTGTGCGAATAAAATCGATTAATTGATTTTGAATCAGCTCCCGGCAATCGTGAATAGAGTTGAATACCTCACCGACTGCCAGTGGTGTAGTGGTGTGATGGCGAATTAATTTAAATGCGTCCTGATTTTCTGCAGCGACCGCATCTTCCATCCAGAACAATCGATAAGGCTCCAAGTCTTTGCCAACACGGGCGGCTTCGATTGGCGTTAAACGATGATGCACGTCATGCAACAAATGAATGTCGTAACCAAATTCCTCACGAACAGCGGAAAAGACTTCCGGAATATATTGCATATATTTTTCAGTTGACCAGGTTTCAACTGAAGGTAAATCAGCATCGGCAGGTTCGTAACTCTTATTGTTTTTGGCAACACCATAAATTTTTTCCATTCCAGGGATTCCGCACTGCACACGAATAGCTTTGTAGCCTTTGTCTTTTGCCTTTTGTACAGCAGCTAAAGTAGATTCCAGATCTTTGCCGTTAGCGTGGGTATAAACCAGAATGCGTTCGCGGCTTTTTCCACCCAATAATTGATACAAGGGCATATTCGCCAATTTTGCTTTGATATCCCACAGGGCGACATCAATTCCTGCCAATGCTGTCATTCCCACAGGGCCACGACGCCAATAGGCACCGCGATAAAAAAATTGCCAAATATCTTCAATTTGTTGTGGGTCGCGGCCAATCAAAGCAGGCAGTAAATAATCTTGCAGGTATGAAACCACAGATTTTTCACGGCCATTAAGAGTGGCATCACCAACTCCATGAATTCCCTGGTCAGTCACAATTTTTACTGTGACAAAATTTCTTCCAGGACAGGTGACTATGACTTTAGCATCAACAATTTTCATAAAACATCCCAAATTTTACTGGCAACCATACTGATGGTGATGGTTAATATAGTTCAAAAATTATTCCTGTCTTGCATGCAGGCCGATCATGGTTCCAACAAATCCACCCGCTATTTCCGTACTCAGAATGCGGGCATCGGCATTTTGCAGTAAACTTTTTCCGGTGTCTGCCTGTTGGCAGAAGAAATTAATTTTTCCTGCATTCACGCTTATTTCCAATTTAATGGAATCCGTTTTTGAATTCTTCGGCAAAGCCTCTTCATGGATTATTTTCGGTGTATTACCGCTGGCTTGTTCAATAAAAATTGTCTGTTGTTCGCCAATAGACTTCACTCCAAAATAATAATGATGCTGTTCATTTTGGAAAATCACCAACCCTGCTGAAGTTTTATCTGCAGGCAATGACATTTCTGTACTCGCATCAAATTGGGTATGTTGTTGGCGCCTGCCTAAAAATGCCGGCTGATCCAGTGAATCCATCCGAAACTTGCGTGCACTCATCTGCAGAATTCCTTTATTTACAGTGAAAAATTCCTGATTGGATTGCCGCAATTTTAACCATTCGGTTTGTATTTGTGGCTGGTCAAATGAATCAGTCCAGACAAAATTTCCAGTAAGTGGTTTGCTGATGGTTTTGTGGTGTGTTTTTGGCGCGGAGAGTTGCAATGGAACACTATGGCCTTTTTCCAAAATAATGGGCCAGCCCTCTTTCCATGTCACAGGTAAAAGAAACGTTTCGCGGCCGGTGTTGAATAAATTTTTTTCATAAGGGCGAGTTGCCAGAAAAACAGCCCACCATTCACCTTCTTTTGTTTGCACCAAATCAACGTGACCCGCATTGGCAACGGCATTGCTTCTGTCCATGGGCAAATCACGTTGAGTTAGAATCGGATTTCCTTCATAAGCCACAAAAGGTTGATCGAGACTTTTACTGCGAAAGACAACTGCCGAATGATCGTGGCCAGTGCCGCCTTCAGCACAAACCAAATAATACCAACCATTAATTTTGTAAATATGCGGGCCTTCAATCCAAATCGGTTTTTGGGAAATATCGACGCCGCCATTCACAATTACACGACCGGAATCTTTAACAACTTTTTGATTTTTTAAATCATATTCCCATAACCATATGGCTCTGTGCCCGTTATAAAGTGGTTCACCAATCGGCGCGTCGTTATGTGCAATATAAACTTTGCCATCATCATCGAAAAATAAATCAGGATCTATGCCGCCAATTTCCGGCAACAAAACAGGTTCAGACCAGGGGCCTGCAGGATTTTTTGCAGTGACGATAAAATTACCGCGAATATCTACCAAAGTAGTAATGAGGTAAAAAATACCCTGATGGTAACGAATAGTCGGCGCATAGATTCCGCGCGAGCTGCTTTGTTTTTCAATGGGTAATTGTGTGGGTGTTGTTAAAACATGCCCAAGCGATTGCCAATTAACCAAATCCTTGCTGTGAAAAATGGGAACGCCTGGTGAATAAGCAAATGAGGAATTCACCAGATAATAATCATCGTCAACCCGCACAATGCTGGGGTCGGGATAAAACCCTGCAAGAATGGGATTGCGAAATTGATTGGTTTTTAACGGTGCTTTAAAAATGTCGTCCTTGCCTTCATAGGTGAATTGATAAAAATTGACGGTTTGATTGGCGTTAATGGTAAGAGGAAAAAATAATCCTGCGAACAGAATCCATAAACGAATATTCATAATCAATCCCAAAAGATCTGAAGAGAAAACAGTTACCTAAAAAAACTGGCTCTCAAGGAGCCAGTAAATTGTACTCTTACTCGCAGACTTTAAAACATTACATATTGGTGCAGGTGATCGATTGAAGCGCATCGGCAAATCCACGTAACGCTGGTTTGTCGTTGTAATTGGCATCAAACAATAAGGGCCAGGAAATTTTTTCGTTGTTGAATTGCGTAGCGTATAAACTGTCCAGCCATGTACTGGCGTCAGTAGTTCCCCACACGGTGATACCACCTTTTAAGTTGTCAGGCACTGTATCGCGATAAGCTTTGATTATGTCGCAATAACGTTTCTTTTGTTCCAGTGCAATAGCTGACGTGAAGCTGCTGATTTTATTGGCAGGGTAACTGTCGCAATAGGGTTGATTGACGGCAACATCCATTTCGGTAATTTTGACTTTTAAACCCTTATCAACCACTTTTTGCATTGATGCAGCAATTGCTGTCACACTCGGATAACGCAAACAAACATGCATTTGGAAACCTACACCATCAATTGGAATGTTGCGCGTTTGGAAGTCGGTAATCATTTCCATCATTTTTGTGGTTTTTGCATTATTGCCTTCGATGTTGTAATCGTTGTAATAAAGATCCACAGTGGCATTGGCTGCTCTTGCAGCAAGAAATGCTTTTTCTATATAAACAGCACTGTTCCCACTGTTGACATAAAACGCCGAGTCAGTCGTTCGAAAGTTTGAAGGTGAGCCATCCGTTAACGCTTCATTTACAAAATCCCAACTCACTACATTCGCTTTTGTTTCAAAATGATCAACGATAGTGGTCACGTGAGTTTCCAAGGCTGCGATAAATTGTGCAGGCGTTCCACTCCAGTTAGCAACTTTCATAAAACCGGGAACCTGATAATCAGAATGCCAGACCAGTACATGCCCATGAATTGTCATGCTTTGGGTATTGGCGTAATCAACAAATGCATCGGCATTGGTAAAGTTGTAATCAGAAATAGTGCCGGTGTTATTGTTAGGATGCAGGTAACTCATTTTCATAATGTTGCCTGCTGTCATTTGATCAAAATGTTTTTCAACAATCGCTCTTTCCGATGCATTGGTTAAAACATTGTAGGTGGGTGAATCAGAGTTGGATACCGCAATACCAATTGGGAAATTCGCCAAATCGCGCAAGTGATCAACATTGGCTGAATAAACACTGCCTGAACTTGAACTGGAGCTGGCACTTTGTGCTAACGTGATTTTTGTGCTCTTGATTGTCACAGTACCAGTTGCAGAACCTTTGGCTTGAATACCCATTTGAATATCATTTGCTGATTGATTGAATTTGTCATCCGGTTCGTCAATTGTGCAGTAAAGGGTCACATCAGAGCCTGCGGTTAATTCACTATTGTCGGATAGACAATTCCATTCCCCTTTTGACCAATCATTTTTAATTTGCGCAAAAATTTGTAAGTTTGCGCCGCTGGATTTAAATTCGCTACTGACATTAACTACCATTTCGATAACAGCATTTTCAAGTTGTGTCGGCTTTAAAAAATCAAAAACAGCACCCACACCATCGCCGCTTGCAGAGAAACTGACCCCATCGGAGTTATAGTTAACTCCAGAGTTTCCGGCACTGCCTGATGAATTACCTCTCCAGCCATTGGTCATATCAATGGTCAACACATTGGCTGAAGTTGATGAACTTGAAGCAGCAATTGAGGAATTTTCTGTAGATGATGCTGTAGAACTTGATTCCGACGACATCGAGGATGATAAAGCTTCGGTGCTTGAAGAAACTACCGGTGATGAACTGCTAATCGAGGACGAAATCGCAACAGAATTCGATGAACTGACAGATGAAGAAAGAGGTTTGCTTGAGCCAGACTTGCCACCGCCTCCGCCTCCACCACCACAAGCAACCAGGCTGCAGCCAAGAATTCCGATCATTATTGGTTTCAGTAAAGACGTCATAATAAAACTCTCACGTTATTGTTATAGTTCATTAAACCATAAGTCTTCATGACTTGTATACCAGTAGTATTGTAAAGAATTGAATTGCGCCAAATAAAAAAACCACCCGAAGGGGTGGTTTTTGGGATAGGCGAAAATACTAGCCTTCCATTTGCTCCAGTTCTTTACCTTTGGTTTCCTGAATGTATTTGAAAACAAAGAACACAGACAGAATAGAGAAAAAAGTATATATCCCATAAGCGCCTGCAAGACCAATTGCAGAGGCCAGCAATATTGGGAAAGTCCAGGTAATCAGGAAGTTGGCGCCCCATTGCGCTAGACCAGCAATTGCCAATGACGAACCACGCATTTGATTGGGGAACATCTCACCTAACATAATCCAGGTCACCGGACCCCATGACATGTTGAAAAAGATCACATAAAGATTGGCTGCTACTAATGCCAATATGCCGTTGCTGCTCGAAAGCTGAAGTTTCCCGGCCCCATCAACAGGAGCGCCCGCAAATGCGAAAGCAACCAGAGCGAGAGTAATTGCCATACCCACTGACCCAAACCAGAGTAATGGTTTGCGACCAATTTTATCGACCAAAAAGAAGGTAACAAAACAAGCAGCAATACTGACGGCACCGGAAAGTACGTTAGTCAGCAGCGCGTCGCTTTCTGAAAAACCGGCAGCTTGCCACAAGACCGCACCGTAATAAAACACAACGTTGATACCCACAAACTGCTGGAGTACAGCCAAACCAAAACCCACCATGACAATAGGCTTTACCCTGCGTGTCGTTTTGTTTACCACATCGCTAAAGCTGGGCTTATGGTCTTTAGCCAGCGTGTTGCGAATTTCAGCAATTTTACTTTGGGCGTTGGCTGCACCATACAGATTACCCAATACTTTGGCCGCTTTATCGTCGGCTCCTTGTGTTACCAGAAAGCGCGGACTTTCAGGGATCAGAAACAGAGCAAACAGGAAAATGAAAGCAGGGATCAACTCCATCCAGAACATCCAGCGCCAGGTTTCATAACCCCACCAGAACATGGAGGTAGAACCACCTGCAAACTCGGCTAAAAAGTAATTGCTGAGGAAGGCAAAAAACAAACCGGAAATAATCGCGATTTGTTGTACCGAGCTGAGTTTGCCACGCAAATGGGCAGGCGTGACTTCACTGATGTAAGCAGGACAAATAATACTGGCCGCACCAACAGCCAAGCCTCCAATTACACGGTAGATGATAAATTCGACAGAACCTGTCGCTATGCCTGATCCCCAAGCAGAAATAATGAAGAGAATGGCTGATACCATCAGCACCCACCAGCGACCAAACCTGTCGGCCGCACGACCCGCAATCAATGCACCGAAAGCACAACCCAATAACATGGATGCGACCCTGAATGAATTGTCATCCTGTGCTTCCCACATAAATCCTACAAACATCAAGGCCGCAATAATTAATAGCTCCTTGCGAACAAAATAGAGCCCAATTGTTGCCAAGATAGCCGAGCCTAATGCGAGGTAGATCGACAAAGTTGACCGTACGGATTCACCGGTTGTCAAACTGAAAGCCTGATTGAGGCCATCATAAGTTCCATTGATAACACCGCTATCAAACCCGAATAAAAAACCGCCTATTGTGGCGATGATAGTAATCAGGATGACAAACGACATATTCGCCTGACTAGCGTTCACTGAGTGGTTCATGGATGTACCTTTCTGGTTGTAGCTGTTATTGAAATTATAAATACCGAATCGTTCGGGACGACCGGGGCCGATATTACCCCAACATAGTCTGACCGACTATATAAGGGGTGAAATTAGATTAAATTTCGAAGGAGAAACCGGTTTTGGTGAGCTGCTCATAGGCCTTGGCATCAAAAGTGTAGAGATTGGCCGCTCTGTGTGGAACTCCCTGTTGTTTTTCATTGCAGGGCGACAAGAGGTTCATCTTCATTATTTTTCGACGGAAATTGGGCTTGTCCAGTTTGATGTTCAGTATCGCTTCGTATAGCGCCTGTAGTTGCAACAAGGTAAATTTTTCCGGCAACAAATTAAAACCTATAGGTTGATGACAAACCTGATGACGCAACACTTTTAATCCGTGCTCAATAATTTCGGCGTGGTCATAAACCAACTCGGGCAAACTGCCAACACTTTGCCAATTGACTTCTTCAGCCGTTTGTCCGGCCACCAACGAAAGATTATCTGCACTGACCAGTGCAAAATAGGCAACGGTCACCACACGCTCGTCAGGGAAACGGTCAACTCTGCCGAAAGTTTTCAGTTGTTCCAGAAAAACATCACTGATACCCGTTAACTCTTTCAGTAAACGATAGGCCGCATCGCGCAGGTTTTCGTCGTAACGTATCCAGCCGCCAGGCAATGCCCACTTACCCTGATGCATGGGATCAGTTTGGCGAACCAATAGTATTTTCAGTTCATCGTGATCCAAACCAAAAATAAGATTGTCGATAGAAAGCGCTTTAATGACATTTTCTGCCAGTTTTAGCGAAGCGGTTTTGCTGTTGCTGTTGGGTATATGTTTGCTCGACACAAGAAAATTCCTGTAAATTCAGAATGTTATTATGATTTCCGAACTAAAATGTTTGAAATTGATAAAACATGATCATTCTATAAGCCGCGCGCCATAAAGTGAAATTTGTTTTTTTATCTTATTTTCAAAAGGACAATAAGAGAGTATCCTTCCGGCCACTATTTTTTCTATGAGTTTTACTATGCTATTTCTGGGAATTGATCTGGGAAGTTCATCTGTCAAATTATCGGTACTGGATGGTTCCAGTGGTAAAAGCCTTGGCAGTTTGTCCTACCCCGAAACCGAGTTGTCCATTCAAAGTCCGCAGCCGGGATTCGCAGAGCAGGATCCTGAAATCTGGTGGGACTGTGTGCAGAAAGGTTTTGCCAAATTAGCCAGCAAAGGTAGTTTTGATCCTGCGAACATTACCGCCATAGGTATCTCTTACCAGATGCATGGCTTGGTTTTGGTCGATCAACAGCAACGCGTTTTGCGCCCCTCAATTATCTGGTGCGATAGTCGCGCAGTTCCGTTTGGTAATCAGGCGCTGAATGATTTGGGGCAAGATTATTGTTTTGGCCATTTGCTGAATTCACCGGGAAATTTTACAGCTGCCAAATTGAGATGGGTGCAACAAAATCAACCGGAAATTTTCAGCAAAATTTATAAAGTTATGTTGCCCGGTGATTTCATTGCAATGAAATTAACCGGTGAAATCACCACTACCGCATCAGGTCTTTCAGAAGGGACTTTGTGGGATTTCAAAGAGAGTCGTGTAGCAACCGAATTGCTTACACATTGGAAAATAGAGGCGGGATTGATTCCTGATCTGGTTCCCGGCTTGGGTATTCAGGGCGAAATTAAAGAAACTGTTGCAAAATTATTGGGATTAAGTGCGGGTGTAAAAGTCTGTTATCGTGCTGGTGATCAACCTAACAATGCGTTTAGTTTGAATGTATTGCAACCTGGTGAAGTGGCAGCAACAGCTGGCACCTCCGGTGTCATCTATGGTGTCACTGATAAACCGGCAGCGGATTTGCAATCACGCGTAAATACTTTTTTACATGTCACCAATACGGAAACGGAAAAACGCAATGGAGTCCTGGTTTGTGTAAATGGTTGCGGTCGTTTGTATTCCTGGTTGCGACAAATGATTGGCTCAGCCGGTGCGACGCCGTCGTACCCACAATTGAATGCCTTGGCAGGCACAGTACCTGTAGGCAGCGATGGCTTGGTGTTTCATCCATTTGGCAACGGTGCAGAAAGAATTTTTCAAAATCAAAATTTGGGTGCACATTTGCGCAATCTGGATTTTAATCGTCACGGCTTGGGGCATATGGTGCGTGCTGCGCAGGAAGGAATTGTGTTTTCGCTGAATCAGGGGTTTGATGTTCTCAAGTCGTTGGGCGGCAGTTGCAATCTGGTGCGAGCGGGTAAAGGCAATATGTTTTTAAGTGATGTGTTCACTCAGGCTTTCGCTAACACTACGCAAGCGGCCGTGGAATTATTGGAGACAGATGGTGCCGAAGGTGCTGCGCGCGCAGCCGCAATGGGATCAGGCTTCTACAATTCGGCAAAAGAAACATTTATCGGGTTAAACCGGGTGGCTCTGGTAGAGCCACAAATTAATTTAGCGGCGCAATATCAGGATGCCTATCAGGCATGGCTGGGCTTGTTGCCAAAATCAGAGTGATATTTTTTAAACGTGTTATTGAAAAATCAAAGGTGAAAAACATGGGTATTGTTCTTGGCAACAAAGAATATTTTCCAGGCATAGGCAAGATAGGTTACGAAGGTCCGGATTCCGATAATCCACTGGCATTCAAATATTATGACGAGAATCGTGTAATTGCCGGAAAAAGTTTGAAAGATCATTTCAAATTTGCCACTTGTTATTGGCATACATTCTGTGGTGCCGGTCATGATCCATTTGGCCCAGGAACCAAAATATTTCCGTGGGCAGCCACACCTGATGTAGTGGCGCGTGCAAAAGAAAAAATGGATGCAGCCTTTGAATTTTTCACCAAAATCGGCACGCCTTATTATTGTTTCCATGACATAGATTTAATTGATGAAGGCAGCAGTCGCGCAGAAACATCAAAGCGTTTACAAACCATTGTTGAATATGCAAAAGAAAAACAAAAAGCATCGGGCGTGAAATTATTGTGGGGCACCGCCAACTTGTTTTCCAATCCGCGTTATATGAATGGTGCATCAACCAATCCTGATTTCAGCGTAGTTGCTTATGCCGGTGCACAGCTGAAGGATGCACTGGATGCAACCATCGCATTGAATGGCGAAAATTACGTATTCTGGGGTGGTCGTGAAGGTTATATGAGTTTGCTCAATACCCAGATGAAGCGCGAACAGGATCATCTGGCACGTTTCCTGACCATGGCGCGTGACTATGCTCGCGGCCAAGGCTTCAAAGGTACATTTTTTATCGAACCAAAACCTATGGAACCATCAAAACACCAATATGATTTTGATGCGGCAACAGTGATTGGTTTCTTGCGTCATCATGGTCTGGATAAAGATTTCAAATTGAATCTTGAAACCAACCACGCCACTCTTGCTGGCCACACTATGTGCCATGACATGCAAACGGCTGCTGATGCAGGCATGTTAGGTTCTTTGGATGCCAACCGTGGTGATTACCAAAATGCCTGGGATACAGATCAATTCCCTTACAACATCAACGAAACAGTGGAAATGATGCTGGTATTGTTGCGCAGTGGTGGTTTGCAAGGTGGCGGAGTCAATTTCGATGCGAAAGCGCGCCGCAATTCACCTGATCCGGTAGATCTTTTTTATGGTCATATTGGCGGTATGGATACCTTCGCCCGCGCTTTGATTATTGCAGACAACCTGCTGCAAAAGTCACCTCTTGAAGCTATGCGCCGGGAGCGTTACTCATCATTCGATTCAGGCAAAGGTGCTGAATTTGAACAAGGTAAATTGACACTGCAACAGCTGGCAGAGATAGGTAACACAGGCGGCGAGTTGAAATTGCAGAGCGGTCGTCAGGAACTCTACGAAAATATTATCAATCGTTATATTCGTTAATCCTGTCCAAACAATAAAAAAGCCGTCGATCATTGGCAATGTGATCGACGGTTTTTTTATGCTTACCCAAGGCCGTAAATGTGAACCAGCCCTGTTATTGGATGTCCGTGTAAGCTCAAATCTATCAAACCAGGTCAGGGGCAGGAGCTTTTTAATTGGCAATCCCTATTATCAGGGACTAACATCTCTGCAGCCTTGAATGGCCGGATTATTATTTCTAGGGATTCCTACTATGACCAAATCGATTTATGGTTCAATTTTAATTGCTGCTATGTTGTCTGCTTGTGGTGGGGATGCTCCCCCCGACAAATGGGAAGAAGGCGAGTTCAAAAACTCGGATATATATAAGAATCAATGCCAGACTCCCCGTGTAGGTAGAAGTAAAATTACCGATATTCCTTTTCCTGATCAAAAAGGAACACGATTGGACGAGAAAAATTTTCTTCGATCCTGGAGTCATGAAACCTATCTTTGGTACAAAGAGTTACCGGATATCAATCCCGCCAACTCTGATACACCGCAGGTTTATTTTGACAAATTAAAAACCAGTGCAAAAACATCTTCCGGAAAACCAAAAGATAATTTCCATTTTTATGAACCAACAGAAGATTCAGAAGCCTGGGAAGCGGGCATGACTTATGGTTATGGGCTTCATTTAAAAGTCTTTTCAACGGTACCACCACGCAGTTTTTTCGTGTCTGATGTGGAACCGGGATCCCCGGCAGCCAATGCAGGCATCAAGCGCGGTGATCAGATTCTTGAGCTTGATAATGTCAGTTTAATTTCCGATAACACCAATGCAGGCATCAATACATTAAATGGTGCACTCTTTCCTGATGTGCTCAACGAAGCGCATTCATTTACTTTGCAGCATGCAGGTGAAACAACCAGCTACACAGTTACTTTGGTGTCAGCCGAGGTTGATATAACAGCTGTACCGGTTACCCGAGTCATCACACAGGGCGAGGCCAAAGTAGGTTATATCCAATTCAATACTTTTATTGAGAATGCTCAGGATGAATGGGTGGACGCCATCCAGGATCTTCAGGCCGAAGGTGTCAGTGATCTGGTTTTGGATTTGCGTTACAACGGTGGCGGGTTAATTTCCATTGCATCCATGGTTGCTTACATGATTGGTGGCACTAATGTATCGGGGAAAACCTTTATCCAGTATGTTGCCAATGATCAATATGCGGCAGAAGCTCCTTATAGTTTCACCACTCTGGGCCTTTATGGGGTGAACAAAAATAATAATTTGCCAACATTAAATCTCAATCGTGTGTATGTGTTAACCACATCGGGTACCTGCTCTGCCAGTGAATTAATTGTGAACAGTTTGCGTGGTGCCGGAGTTGAAGTTTTTCTGATTGGTGACTCTACTTGCGGCAAACCTTATGGTTTCACACCGGAAGATAATTGCGGCACAACTTATTACACCATTCAATTCACCGGAATTAATGCCAAGGGTTTTGGCGAGTATTCTGATGGTTTTGTACCTTCCAATACTGACAATGGATTGGATTTGGTAAAAGGATGCGAAGTTAATGATGATTTAACACATGCTTTGGGTGATCCTGATGAAGCGGTGTTATCAACAGCACTGAACTTTAGAAATACGGGCGTATGCGCAACAACAGGTAGCAGTGTTGGTAAAATACAAAAAGTGCAGGGATCAACGGTTGATGGACAGCTTATCCGATCATTCAGAGATGAAATTTCCATATTTGATTTGTCTCATTGAAAATCAAAACTCACGCAACAATAAAAAGGCACTGATCAGTGCCTTTTTATTTTTTACAACAACAGAAAATAACCTGATACCACCACGAGTAACCAACCCGATATTGCCGTTATTTTCCAAAATAATAATGGATCTTTTTCCAGCAAAGGCTGGGCACGGGAATTTAACCAATTGGGATTGGGACGTTTTAAATCCTGCAGCCATTCTGAAAGCGCTTCATAGCGCCCATCCGGATTGATGTTAAGTGCTTTTTCCAGCGCTTTATCCAACCAAAAAGGAACCAAAGGATTATGTTTCATGGCAGAAATATAATGCAGCCGTTGAAAACTTTTAAAATCAAATGCAGATGCGTATGAAGTTCCGTAAGGTAATTTACCAGTCAGCATTTCGTAGAGTAAAACTGCCAATGAAAATTGATCGGATGCTGGCCCGGTTTTCCCTCCATATCGATATTCAGGCGCAGAATAATCTGCTGTGCCCAATATTTTATCGCGCTCAATACTTGAACCTATCTCTGCAACACCTGCAATCCAGCATGAACCGAAATCGACAATTACCGGGCCTCTGCTGCCAATCACAATATTGTCCGGTTTAATATCCTGATGCAAAGTGTCCTTACGGTGAAAAGCGCGAATGCCGCGAATGATTTGTTCGATTAATTCAACTGCATCAACAATCGATAATATGCCGCGCTCTTTTAATAATGAAGTGAGTGTTTGCCCTGCAATATACTCCGTCAGATAATACAAATAGGAACGGGATTCCGGCGCCGGAATCACACGCACAACAGCAGAATTCTGAATCCGTGCACCTATCCAGGACTCCATCACAAATCGTTCGGTATAGGCCTTGTCGTCCTGATATAAAACCGAAGGTGTCTTCATGACCAAAAGATTTTTATTTGCATCCTCTACCAGATACACCTGACTGCGAGTTGATTCATGCAAAATTCTTTTGACTTTCAATCCATCAATAATATTGCCCGGAATCAGAGGAGGAGGAAAAGGCAAACGCGATAAAACCTGAATGGCATCAGTTTGTGTAGCTGTACCTATTTTTTCAATGCGTAAGACCTGAATGCTCAGATTGTCCTGACTTTTGCATTCCAGTGCCAATGCCAGTGCTTTGGCTGTGAGCAATTCAGGGGTTTGCTGATGATCCAGAATTAATTTTTTAAAATCATTCACAGAAATGGCTTCATGAACTCCATCGCTGGTCAAAATAAAAATGTCCCCGACACTCAATTCAAAGCTGTGCATATCAACTTCGAGATAAGGATCAGCACCCATAGCACGACTTAAATGCGTTGTATGACGATCAATTCGTTGTGTGTGATCACGTGTCAGTAATTCAAGATTATTTTCGCGTAAACGATACACGCGCGTATCGCCCACATGAAAAATAAATCCGGTGTCACCTTTTAAAATTAATGCCGAAAATGTGGTGAGGTACCCTTCACCATAAATAGAATTTTGGCTGCGTCCCCACAAACTTGAGTTTAAGGATTGGATAACACGAATAGCGGATTGTTGTGTACGCCAGGTATCAGGTGTTGCGTAATAATCTGTTAAAAACCCGGCAACAGCTGTCTGACTGGCTTCGCGGGCAGCCATACTGCTACTAACACCATCGGCAATCGCAATTGCGATTCCTTTGGTTGTTAATAAATTGCCCTCAGGAATACGTGCACCGACGGTATCCTGATTTTCAGGTTTGACTCCAGCTTCACTTTTTTGCGCAAAACTGATTTCCAGATGCGATTGCAAATGATCCATAATTTTTTACTCAAAGTAAAAAAACAATGCCCGCATAGTGCGGGCATGATCAACAAAACATTTATCAAGACACTTCTATTTTTTGCAAACTGCCATCTTCATTCACTTCAACGACGTGCCCCTTAGGTTCACGTAAAAATTGAACGAACACCAAACCTATCAGTGCAGCGATTGCCAACATGTAGAAAAAATAATGAATGCCAATAAACGTATTCATGGTTAAAAAGAAAAGTGCACCGACATTACCATAGGCACCAGCCAGCCCGGCAATTTGTCCAGTCATACGGCGTTTGATGAGTGGCACTACAGCAAACACTGCACCACATCCGGCTTGAACAAACAGGGAACAAATAAACACCGCAAGGAATGCCAATGCCAGTGGCCAACTTGCGTTGATTTGTGAAAGCAAAAGATAACCCAGCGTGACACCGGCAAGAATAATACTCATGCTGAAACGGCGCCCGAATTTATCGCTGAACCAACCACCGCCCGGGCGTGCAACCAAATTCATAAACGCAAAAGAACCGCCGAGCATCGCGGCTTGTGAAACACTGAGACCAGTAAATGTATCCATGAAAAAAGCAGGCAGCACAGAGACCACCGCAATTTCAGAACCAAAAGTAGCGAGATAGGCCCAACTTAAAATAGCCACTTGTTTGAATTCATATTTGTCGTGATCTGCAACGCCGTTTTTCAACATATCTTTGTTAACGCGATAAATTTGTGAAAATTGAAATGCAAATAATGCCAGCAGAATCGCATACATAATGTAGGTCATGGCTTGACTTAGCAGCCCCAAATTACTGGGTGACATTTTCCAGGCAAGCACAGCCAGAATTAAATACATCGGCACATTTAAAATCACATAGAACCAGAAATCACGTTTGCTGCTGACTTCAAGTCCACCGGATTTTTTTGGTTTGAAATAAGTAGAACCTTTTGGTGTGTTGCGAACACGCGCGTAAAACAATCCTGAATAAATCATTGCAATAACACCAGCAGTAGTCATTGCATAACGCCAACCATCATCGCCACCAAATACATGAATGGCTAAAAAGGGTAAGAGGAAACCGGCTGCTGCCGCACCGAAGTTGCCCCAACCACCATAAATACCTTCAGCCAGGCCAACCTGACGAGCAGGAAACCACTCACCAACCAAACGAATACCAATAACAAAACCGGCCCCAACAAATCCAAGCAAAAAACGAAACAAAGCTGCCTGCTCAAAACTTTGAGCAAAAGAGAATGCAATCAGCACACAACCCGATACAAACAACAACATGCTGTAAATAGCGCGCGGGCCAAATTTATCCACCAAACTACCCACCACAATTCGCGCAGGAATTGTCAGAGCAACGTTCAATGTCAGAAGCGCAGCCCATTGCTGTGGTGTGAGTTGCAGTGAAGCAGTAATTAATGGTTTCAGTGGTGGAAGACTAAACCACATGACGAATGTGAGAAAAAAAGCAAACCAGGTGAAATGCAAAGTCGCCACAGATTTGTTTGAAAAATCGAGAAAATTCAGTCGTTGAGACATAGCAATAAACTCATGATGTGAAAAGAAACGGCCATTCAGCCTTGAATCCGTTTCAGCAATCACTATGCCAAGCCTGAAAAGGGGAAGTGTTTCCATGCAAAAAGAGATAATGCTCAATAGTGAAGCATGAAAATGAAAAAATTCTGCATTGATTTGGGATGCAAAATTGATCGGGTGTGTTTTTTTAGTGCAGAAAAGTTGATCTTATATTTGCAAACAAAAAAAGCCCGAGCAAGCTCGGGCTGAATCATTAGAGTTTTAAATTAACAACTCGTTGGCTGGGTAGAGCATACAAAATTAAGTGGCTTGTGGTTTTGCTTCAGCGCCTATAGCTTCCAGTTCTCCGCTTTCGCGGGCTTTTTTGCCGTAGACCATTTCAAACAAGGGCGATGCCATTAATGTGGTGATGATCGCCATTAATACCATCATCGAGAAAAGGGCTGGGCCAATGACTCCGGCTTGCAGGCCTATGTTGATGATGATCAGCTCCATCAGGCCGCGCGCATTCATCAGTGCACCTATACCTAACGCGGTTCGGTTGTCAGCACCACAGAGGCGTGCAGCACCCCAACAGGCAACACCTTTGGCGACGACAGAGCCTATAAGGATCACAGCAGCGATTGCTAACAATTCAATGTTATTCACCATGGTTAATTGGGTATTCAGGCCGGAATAAGTGAAGAAGATTGGGATCAGGACTATCACAACAAAAGGTTCCAGTTGGCGTTTCACTTCTTGAGTCAATTTGCCACGTGGCATAACAGCGCCTAATAGGAATCCGCCGAATACTGCGTGGAGTCCGATGGCATCAGCGGTAAATGCTGCCAACATAAAACACATCAGAACCAGAGCGAGCATGGTTGGGCTTAGTTTGTCTTGCTTCTCGGCGGCACGTGCCAGATAACCCAGAACTTTGGGGGCGACCAGAATCATAAAGGCTGCGAATGCTATGCCGCCTAAAATGGTTTTGATGGCGAGTGCAGAGCCTGCACCAAATGTGGCTAAAACAATCGCCAATACACACCAGGCGCCCGCGTCATCTATGGCACCGGCAGACAGGGAAAGCGTGCCCAGTTTGGTTTGGCTCAGGCCGCGTTCGTGGATGATTCTGGCGAGCATTGGAAAGGCAGTAATCGCAATGCAAGCACCCATAAACAGGGTAGCACTGAAAGGTGTGGCTTTTTCGGAGAAAAGTCCGGGTACTGTCAGCAACCAGGGGGTGATGACAATCGCTACCAGAAAGGGAGCTGCCATACCGGATATGGAAACGGCGGCTGCACTTTTGAAATTACTTTTGAAGTGATCGCCCCGGAATCCCAATCCCACCAAAAACATATACATACCAACACCCAGTTGTGCGCCTACATACAGCACGCCTTTCATTTCGGTAGGGAACAGGGCTTTTTGGAGTTCGGGCATCAGCAAGCCAAATAATGACGGGCCAAGAATAACCCCGGCAATCATTTCACCCACGACTTGTGGTTGATGAAGGTATTTTTGTCCGATCCAGCCCACCAGTCGGCAGACAGCCAGGATGACGAACATTTGTAAAAAGAAAACGACGGAGAGTTGAGCAGTTGTCATGAGAACACCGATCCAAAATAGTTGTTATTAGTGCTGTTTGAAACAGCCCGCCATTTGTACGGGGTTTCGGTGTTGTCCGGCAATTTGAAATCCATAAAAGTTGGCTATGGTATTTGTTTTCATGGTGACAAATAAAAAAAGCGGTCTGTAATTTCTTACAAACCGCTCAAGAGGGGAGAGTTTTACTGAACTAGCTGTACAAACTTACCAATTATCAAATTTAACGTTGAAGCTGCGTGATGCTGAAACAACTTTAATGTACAGATCGCCATTGGCAGCGCTGACGGATGTCCAGCCACCACCGCTATTGGTGATGCCCTGTGCACCGGAAGTGATGTTGTAAGTAGAGGCCACGCCAGTCCATGAACCTATCTGCAATGTACCCGAGCTTTTGTTGTAGCGGATGCAATCGCCAGCCACAGCCGCGAACTCAACACCTTTGGATGCGGCCTTGTTGAAGTTGCTGCTATTACAGGTTGAACTGTCGGATTGGCTGCTAGAGCTTGAGGAGCTGGAAGAGCTTGAGGATCTGGAAGATGAGTTGCCCGCTGACGACCAGCCGATGCAATTATCAGTAAATGAGTGATAAATCACTTGGCTGGTAGATGCCACACCGCCCTTTCCATCTCTAACAGTGAGAGTGAAAGTGTAGTTTGTGACAGGTCTCATACCTACGGATAAAGTAACCCCGGACCCGGTGTATGAGGTGCTGTTATAAGCAACCAACCATTCATAGGTCAGTGCATCACCATCCGGATCTGAAGAACTTGCAGCAGACAGTGTGATGTTGCCTTGGGGACAAGTGGATGCCCATGTATAAGTGAATGCAGCCGTTGGTGCGCGATTAGCCGCACTTGATGAACTGGTCGCCCCCACTATTCCATAAGGTGCTGGCTGGGAAGAACATGTAGACGCACCAATACAACTCTTCTGGTTTTCCCATCCCCAACCGTTGTTTGAGTTGGCACAAACAGGGTAAAGATTCCCATACCAGTTACACATTTGACCTGAGATAGCAACGCTGGACGAGCTGGATCGTGAAGAACTGCTGGATCTCGAACTGGAAATGCTGGAGCGACTTGATGATCTTGAAGATGATATTGATGCACTTGAAGAACGGCTTGAGCTTGAAATGCTTGAAGATCGGGATGAACTGGAGGATGACCTTGATGAACTGGTCACACCACCAAAATGTGT
Organism: uncultured Cellvibrio sp.; assembly: GCA_965650675.1. GTDB lineage: Bacteria > Pseudomonadota > Gammaproteobacteria > Pseudomonadales > Cellvibrionaceae > Cellvibrio. The sequence continues at coordinate 55,655 of CBFGPN010000001.1, read as the reverse complement.
AGCCAGTTTCGAGGTGGCTTTAATACCATTGGTACTGTTAATCAGTGTTTGACCCCAGCTGCTCAAGGATGCAGGGTTCCAGTTATTGACTATGTCCAACTGGGTACAGCAGCTGCCATTGCCTGACCAGCTCCAGCCGATATAACCAATACCATTGTCTTGTGAGTATTGAAGGATGGTGCCTTCATCCACATTTTGGCCACCGTGCTCGCCACCAAACTCACCCACAACAATAGGCAAACCCCTGCTGGTAAAACTGCTCAGATAAGACTGGATAGTACTTGCATTACCATAGACTTCGTACATATGTACCGAGAACACAGTATTTCGCAAACTGTCAGCAGCAAAGATACTGGCAGCGTTATCACGCATAGCGCCTGTCCAGTCTTGACCCCAGTTGGCTGCATCAACCATCAGCATGTGCGTCAAACCACCTGAACGTAAAGCTCTGATGGCGGTGATGGTGTCTGCTGTGTAGGTTGATGCGCTGGTGTTATTACCAAACGGTTCGTTGGCAATATTGATGATGGCATAGTCTTCTTGCCCAACAATCGCTGCTTTTACATCTGAACTTAACCAGTATTCAGTCGCTCTTGAAATATGAGTGGCTGCACTGCTTTCCCCGTAACCAGTGGAGTCATGCACTTCCAGCACACAGACCAGTTTATTGGCTTTACATTGGCTGATGATATTGCTGACATCACTGCCACTATTACGTGTCCACTGGGTACCGTTACTCAATACAACACGTACCGAGTTGGCGCCTGTCGCGGCGATATCTTTTAATGCTTGTGTAGTTCTGTCCGTGTACCAGGCGTGTGCATGGTTCACTCCGCGAAAAACGAAGCGGGTTCCGTTAGGGTCAAGGATTTGCGAACCACTGACACTCCAGTTGGCCGCTGCACTTCCCGCCAACAATGCCAAAGAGAGCGCAAGGCTCACTGATTTAAATATGGATTTTTTCATAACTTATCCCATAGATAGTCAAATACCGACAATAAAACTGTCAGTGCGTTATTGTTATCCGAATCTACCGCCAATAAATAAGGCTTTCGGTGTGTGTAATTCTGATTGGGAACAGGCGAAAAACTGCCTGGCTGTATTACAGAAAGTGAAAAGGTCTGTGTAGTTACTGCAAGAGGGAGTTGACCAACAATCCTCTAATTATTGTTATTACGCTGCTGCGGACTGCTTCTGTAAACGGTTACAAATATAACCAAGAGAAGATGGCAGAACAACCCCTGAACCAAAATAACGGGACAAGGTTCCCAAACCAAATGGAAATAACGAAAGTGCGAAATCCCTGTGAGGCTGGATAAAGATTGAGGGAAAAAGCCGATCACCCCAACAGATGATTCATTTCCAAGGCCGGGTTTTCGCAGCTGGTGTTGCCGATTATTTTTGCGGGGACGCCGGCAACAGTTGTGCAGGGTGGAACTTCTTTTAAAACGACACTGCCTGCACCGATTTGTGCGCAGTGGCCGATTTCGATGTTGCCCAGAATTTTTGCGCCAGCGCCAATCAAAACACCTTTGCGAACTTTGGGATGACGGTCGCCGGCTTCTTTTCCGGTTCCGCCAAGAGTGACTGATTGCATGATCGAAACATCGTCCTCAACAACAGCCGTTTCGCCGATCACAATTCCGGTGGCGTGATCGAACATTATGCCTTTGCCTATGACGGCGGCAGGGTGTATGTCTACGGCAAATACAGATGAAATCCGGTTTTGTAAAAACAAGGCCATGGATTCGCGGCCTTGTTGCCATAACCAATGGGCAATACGATAGGACTGCAATGCATGGAAACCTTTGAAATAAAGTAAGGGGGTGACCAATGAACAGCAAGCAGAATCGCGTTGGTTGACGGCGATCAAATCCGCACGTAATGCATCACCAATAGATTTATCTTTAGCAAAGGCTTCATCAAACACTTCGCGAATTAACATAGCAGGCAATGCAGGACTATCGAGCTTGGTGGCCAGATGAAAACTGACAGCGGCTTCCAGTGTGTCGTGATTTAAAATGGTCGCGTACAAAAAACTGGCCAGTACTGGCTCATTATCTGCTTGCTGGCGGGTTTGCTCGCGCAGGGTCTGCCACAGGTTATCAAGCATCAAATCCGGTGCTGTCGCATTCATGGAAGAATCCTCTGCTGTTTGTCCAGGCATTATCACGTGATTCAAATAAAAACATCAATAAATCACTAATGGCGGTTCGTTGATTGCAGCCAGTTGTTCACGTAATTGCAAAATATGTTCACCCCAATAACGTTCGGTATTGAACCATGGGAAAAATTTGGGAAAAGCGGGATCTTGCCAGCGGCGCGCCAACCATGCGCTGTAGTGGATAATGCGCAAACTGCGCAGGCTTTCGATGAGCGCTAACTCCCGCAGATCAAAATCGCAAAATTCACGATAACCCTCCAATATTTCGCTGAGTTGTTCGGTTTGTTGCTGACGCTCACCGGATAACAACATCCACAAATCCTGAATAGCCGGGCCATTACGGGCATCATCAAAATCGACAAAATGGGCGACATCATTTCGCCACAAAATATTACCCGGGTGACAGTCACCATGCAGGCCGATTTTATTGTAGGGGATTTGCATTTTTTCTTTGCAAGCCTTGAGTAAATCTTCAGCCAAACTGCTATAAGCTTTTTGCAAATTTTCCGGGATAAAATGATGCGCCAATAAAAATTCAACGCTATCCAATCCAAAAGTTTGCAACGTAATTTCCGGGCGATGAATAAATGTTTTTGCTTTGCCGAGTGCGTGTATACGACCCAATGTGCGGCCCAATGACAAGAGTGTATCCATATCATCCAGATTGGGTGCGTGCCCACCCTGACGGGCATAAAGTGAAAAACGAAATTGCTCGAATTGATGCAAGGTTTTGCCATCGGCATCCACTGTCGGAGCTACTACAGAAATATCCAGATCTTGCAGCGCCAGTGTGAATTGATGTTCTTCCAGAATTTGTTGATCTGTCCATCGATCCGGCCGGTAAAATTTCACTATCACCGGTTGCGATGATTCCACGCCAACTTGATAAACACGATTTTCATAACTGTTGAGAGCGGATATGCGTGCATCACTGAGTAATCCTGTGGATTCAACAGCCGTCAAAACCAGATCCGGTGTCAGCGCTGCATAGGGATGATCTTGCACCATGATGAATTACCCAAATAATTTCCACCATTCTAGCGGCTCACGTATAATCCCGGGCAATTTATTTAAGCGTCAATTTATTTAAGGGTAGTGTTATGCGTAAATTATTGTGGGTGACATGTTTTTCAATCTTCAGTTTGCTGACAGCTTGTGCAACGCATACCGAGCCTGTTACTGAAGCAGATGAAGTGGAAATTGAACAGGAGCAGCCACAAGAGGAGAGTGGTGATACCAGCGCTCCGCGAGCGGTACAACCTGTAAAACCCACAGAGACCAGCAGACCTCAGCCTGTAGTGAGTATTGCAACTGACAGTTTGGCAGCAATGGCACGTCAACAATATCAGGCAGGACAGTATCAATCTGCTATTGCAACAGCGGAGCGCGGGTTGCGTATTGATCGACGTGCAGCCAGTTTATATCTGGTTTTGGCGCAAAGTTATATGCAATTGCAAATGCCACAACAGGCCAAAAATTTTGTGCTTCAAGGTTTACGATATGCAGCTCAGGGTTCTGATGTAGAAAAAAGTTTGTTGCGAATAAAAAATTATTTGAATGAATAAAATCCACGACCGTGGTTTACTCATTTATAAAACCCCAGAGCAATACCGGCAACAATTAATAATCCCCCGCAGATTCGGTTAAATACTGTGTGATGTTGCGGGGATTTAATCCAGAGCATCATTTTTTTACCTGAAATGGCGTAAATCAACATCCAGCATAAATCAATACATAAAAAAATCAGCGTGAGATATACATATTGTATTGGCCAATTTTGTGATGGATGAATAAATTGTGGGAACAGTGCACCAAAATAAATAATACCTTTTGGATTGGTGGCAGCTATGAGAAAGCCTTTCAGAAATAGCCGTGAATCCTGGAATTTTTTTGTGGAATCGGGATTGATTCCTGTGCGCATGAATAATTGCATTCCAAGATAAATTAAATAAGCGCCACCGATATATTGAATCCAGATCAGGGCTGCAGGAGACTTTTGCAGAAATAAAGCAACCCCGAATGCAGAAAGCAAAATCAAGGTTAAATTACCAAGGCTGACGCCAAACATAGTGCGAAACGTTTTTCTCAAACCGTAATGGGCTGCATCGGTCATGCAGTTGATCATGACGGGACCAGGACTGGCGGACAGGAACAGGGTGAGTGTAATAAACGCAAACGAGGAATTTAGCACTTCCATAGATCCTGACTTTTCGGTTATTGAGCGGCGGATGGATACTACTTCAGGCTATATTCTGAGGCAAAATGTGCAAAGCCTTCTATACTGAAAAAAATAATGAGCCGGGTATCAATGGGTGAAGTATGGGTTATGCAACGATTTCCAAAGCAATCTTTATTTTGGAAGAACTACTGGCCGGATTGGACAAAGCCTATTGGGAGGCCAATTCAGCGGATAATAAAGATTTCTTCTACGACATTATTCGGGCTATTTACGCCGAGTTGTCCGAGTTAAACAAACTCAGTGTTCAGGATCACGACTTGCGTTATGAATCTATAACGGAATCTTTTGGTGTGGCCCAGGTTAAATTGATGCAGCTCAATAAATACATTCATGAGTTGGTCTTGCATTCAACAACAGCCGCCAGTTTGGAGCGTTTAATTCCTGATGCATTGACTTTGACAATGCAGGAATAAACTTATAGGCCTATACACGAATCGCCTTGTCCAATTTTTTCTTCGCATTTCCATAACAGATTCTGTTTTCACAGGAATGACATAAACCTGGATTGGTGTAAATATTACTTATATCCAATTAGAATCAATGAATTTGTATAATTGCAAAACAATTTAAAAATAATTTGAAAAACACTAGCGAATTCTGTTATCCGAACAATACTTAAGTTCAGGGTGGTGCTGAACATCACCACAGGGGTGTTAGTGTGTAGCGTCCCTGTGATGACTTGAAATGGGGTAAAGCATTACCCTTGGGTATTTTGAGGCCCAGTTGGAACTCCCTTTGTTTTGTATCTAGTATGGTCTTGGCCGATGTTGAAAAACATCGGCTTTTTTATTTTTCACACAAAAATATTCTCATCTCCCGGAAAAATTTCTGCCTTCACATCAGCAACATATTTTTGCATGGCACCGGGAATATCTTTGGATTCCAATAAAAAATTTTTGGAAAATTTTGGGGGTTGCTCAGTCAAGCCCAAAATATCATTAATGACTAAAACCTGGGAGTCTGTATCGCGTCCTGCCCCTATTCCTATAGTGGGAATTGAAATATCGTCTGTAATTTGTTTGGCCAGTAATGATGGAACGCATTCGAGCAATAATAAATCAGCGCCTGCATCAGTTAATATCATTGCATCGCGACGAATTTTTTCTGCAGTAATTTGATCGCGACCTTGTACCCGGAAGCCGCCAAATTTATTAACTGATTGAGGGGTTAGCCCCAGATGCGCACACACCGGAATACCGCGCTCGGATAATTGTTTCACCGTATCGGCGAGCCATGTGCCACCCTCGAGTTTTACCATATGTGCGCCGGCCTGCATGATGCGCGCGCAATTGCGCAATGCATCTTCAGTGGTGGCATAAGTCATAAAAGGCAAATCGCCCATGATCAGGGATTTTTTGTTTCCACGCGCAACTGCCTCTACGTGATAAATCATTTGTTCCATAGTGACAGGAATAGTGCTGTCGTACCCCAAAACAGTCATGCCAAGCGAATCGCCAACCAATACCACTTCCACACCACAGCGTTCAGCCATAGCTGCCATGTGTGCGTCGTAAAGCGATATAACGACAAATTTTTCTTTTGCCGCTTTAAGTTTTTGCAAGCTATTAATGGTGATTTTTTTTGTGAGCTGTGTATTGCTGGTAGGTGTGCTGATGCTGGAATAAGGCATGACAGTCTCCGTTATAGTTCGGGGCTGGGGTTGTAATAATGACGGCCGTTTTTGATATGTAAAATATAATTAACCAATTGTTTGAAATGCTCACGGTTGGTTGCCAAATTGAGTTCTCTGGCGTTGACGATTAATAATGGCGCGCGATCATAAAAATGAAAAAATTCGGTATAGGCATCATTCAATGCAGATAAGTAATCCCGTGTAATGTATTGCTCGGCAGCAATTCCGCGTTGACGAATTCGATCCAGTAAAATATCAACCGGCGCTTGCAAATAAATCACCAGGTCAGGTGTTGGCGAATCAATCGTCAGCCTGTCAAATACTTGTTGATAAATATTATATTCGTCCTTATCAAGTGTAACTTTTGCAAACAGTTGATCTTTATCCATTAAAAAATCGGCTACGCGTATGGGGCTGAATAAATCATTTTGTCGTAAATCGCCCAGTTGGTTGGCGCGTTGAAATAAAAAAAATAATTGAGTGGGTAATGCAGTTGCTTTTGGATCTCTGTAAAACTTTTCCAAAAAAGGATTTTCGTCTGCTTGCTCCAATAAAGTTTCGTAATTAAATAAATTGGCCAGATTGCGTGCCAAAGTGGTTTTGCCAACACCTATACAACCTTCAACAGCAATAAATCGCGGTAATTTTTCGCGATTGAGATCCAGATTAATTTCGTCAAACAGGGGGGTCACAATTAAGTCCTCTACATTATTTCAGGGAGCACCTGAATTTTTTGAGACTGGCAATTTATCAACCAGGATTGCACCAAACTGCCATCCGGCAAGCGTAAATTAGCATCAAGATCTATCAAAGGTAAAAGCACAAAAGCCCTTTCCGTCAAATAAGGGTGCGGAATAATTAAGCGTGTTGATTGAATTTGCTGTTGGCCGAATAACAACAGATCCAGATCCAGCGTCCGCGGGCCCCAATGCTGTTCACGGCGGCGTTGGTGAGTTTGCTCGATTTTTTGCAATTCATCCAATAGAGAAAACGGATCGAGGCCAGTTTCCAGCGATACAGCGGCATTGATGAAGTCCGGTTGCTCTGGACCAATTGCCTGGCTCTGGTACATACGTGAGGATTTTAGCAGCCTTGTTTCAGGAATTTGATCCAACTCTTGCAGTGCCCGTGTAATTTGATGAAGAGGCTGTTGTAAATTACTACCTAGTCCCACATAAGCCAGAGACATATTTTTATTCTGCTTTGGGTTTGGCTTTTCGGGGACGACGGCTGCGGGGCTTCGCCTCGCTCATAGGTTTACTGAGCGCTTTAACCATGGAAATACGCTGTTCGTCATCGGCCGTTTGATAATGGGTCCACCATTGCCCCAAACCCTGCAAATCCTCCCCCGAGTCTTCACGCATCAACAGGAAATCGTAAGCAGCCCTGAATCGGGGGTGATCCAGTGTCCGCAGGGCTTTTAGTCCGGACCTGTGTGGCAAACGGTTTTGTAAATCCCATATTTCGCGCATGGGAAGGGTAAAGCGTTTGGGAATAGCTGTACGGGTCAATTGCTGCTGTATCACTTGCTGTGAGGCTTGTATCCAGGCCTGGGCAGCTGGCAAGTCTTTACACAAGGTTTTGAATCTGGCCTGTAATGCCGGCCACAAGAGAGCAGCGTAAAGAAATGCGGGCGTTACGGTTTTGTCGGCACGAATGCGTTTATCAGTGTTGGTCATGCATTTTTCGACGATGGCCAGGCCCAGTGTGTCGCCGGATTTAAGTGCCGCGTCTGTACCGGGTAATAAAATCGATAAGAGATCGTATTCCCGCAATAGATAAAATGTTGCCGTTGCTGAACCATTCAGAAAGAGCTTGAGCAATTCCTCAAACAGTCGGGCATCTGACACGTTTAATAACAGGTGGCTAAGCTCACTGATGGGTTTTGCTGTCGTGGTTTCAATCGAGAACCCTAATTTGGCAGCAAACCGCAGTGCTCGTAACATTCGAACCGGGTCTTCCTTGTAGCGTGTTTCGGGGTCACCAATGATCCGCAAACGGCGTTTTTCAAGATCCTTGATACCTTCGCAGTAATCAATCAGGCTAAAGTCATGCAGGTCGTAATACAGCGCGTTAACCGTAAAATCCCGACGCAATGCGTCTGTCTCAAGAGTGCCGTAGACATTGTCGCGCAACAACATGCCATCTTCATTTTTGGTACTGCTCTTTGACTGATCGTCCTGGCCGCGGAAAGTCGTGACTTCAATAATTTCACGTCCCATTCGTACGTGAACAATCTGGAAGCGTCTGCCGACTATGCGCGACCCCCGGAATTGATTTTTGACTTGCTCAGGTGTGGCGTTGGTGGCCACATCAAAATCTTTGGGCGTGTTACCCAGAAGCAGGTCGCGTACACCACCCCCAACCAGGTAAGCCTGATAGCCCGCCCCCTGAAGTTGCCTGATAACTTTCAATGCGCCGGGGCTGATATGCTTGCGGGATATTGTGTGCTGATCGCGGGGGATAATGCGTCCTTTGCTTGAATCAGTATCCGGTTTGAAGAGGTTTAAAATGCGTTTGAGCATAGAGAACTGAAGATCCCGAACTGTTTGTTTGGCTGAAGTGTAACAGACACGGAGTAGCTAGAGTTAGATTCACAGAAAGCAAAACGGGAAAGCCCAAGCTTTCCCGTTAGAGGTTAGCACCTAAGTGCATCTGGCAACTCATGGGTCTTACTGTTTGCTAACCCCACCTGTGCCTTGTTGTTATTCACTTTGTGTATCTATAAAACGTGAAAAGTTATTCCCCGCGTCGAATTCTTTTCATTGGCCTTTCTTATGTTCCAGACGCCTTGCGTCTGACTGCTTGTTAAGCATTTTATTGTTTGTTGTTCTTATACAGAACTTTTTGTTTTTTGAGATCTCCTAGCTGTACATTTGGCACAGAAAGATTCGCTCTTGTTATTGTTTCTTGTTGTTATTCCGTCAAATCGCTGTTGTTATTATTTGTTGTTGTTATTAGAAGTTAGCAAATATTTCTTATTGTTTGTTTTTGTTATGGCCGCAATAGAGCACTTCCTGTGCCAGTTATAAATTATCTTTTAAAATCAATTAGTTAACTTTTTAAAAGAGTTTTTATTACTTTTTGCTATTTCCAACGGTTACATATTTGAATGTGATGTGTTACTCAAATTGGGTAGCGGTAACATTTTTGGCTGGGTAACACTTGCGTGATCGGGAGTAACAGTCTGGCGTTTAAGCTGTTCTTTATGTCACTTTTAGCACGCAAGTGTCCAATTTTGGGGGTTTTTGAAAAATAAGTTATGACTTGATGCCCGAGGTACCTTTTGTCCTTGGTATACCCAAGCGCTGACGACGTTCCCAGAGGCATTTACGGCTAACACCAAGCTTTTTAGCCAGTTCGGTTTCACTCATACGATCCTGGTGTTCCAACACAAATCGTTGGAAATAATCTTCGAGGGACAAATCTTCATCACCCGCATGACCGGGGTTACTGCGATTGGCTATGCGTGGGGAAATAATAACGGAGCTGGTTGTTTCATCGCCTATATCGCCAGCTTCCATATCGATAGACAACAGGTTGTCGCCAATCTCGTTGCTATCCTCGCAGAGGATAACGGCGCGCTGCATGGCGTTTTCCAGTTCACGGACATTACCCGGCCAGGGGTAGCTCATGATGGATTCAATGGCTTTTTCGGATAGCTTCAACAGGGGTTTGTTAAATTGTGCGCAGTAACGTTGGAGCAGGTATTCGGCGATTGTAATGATATCGCGACCACGTTGGCGCAGAGGTGGTAACTCCAGTTGCACAACATTGAGTCGGAAATAAAGATCTTCGCGGAATTTGTTTTCTTTGGTCAGTTTGCGCAGGTCACGGTGAGTGGCTGCAATCAGGCGTACATCTACCTTGCGTGATTCGACTGAACCCAAAGGTCGGACCTCTCCCTCCTGTAATACGCGTAGAAGACGCGCTTGTGCTTCCAGGGGAAGTTCACCTATCTCATCAAGGAATAAGGTTCCACCATCGGCAGCAGCAACCAATCCTTCACGATTATTGGATGCCCCGGTAAACGCACCTTTTTCATATCCAAAAAGTTCGGATTCAATCAGAGTTTCGGGAATGGCCGCGCAGTTCACCGAGATCATCAAGTGGTTGCTGCGGGTACTTTCTTCGTGCAGGGCACGGGCTACCAACTCTTTTCCGGTACCTGTTTCACCGTGAATCAATACAGTGGCGGCGGTTGGGGCAACTTTATGGATGCGGTTATACAGCTCTTTCATGACATCGCTGACACCGATCATTCCGGCTATGGCATTACTGGCGGTGGGGACAACTTTGGCCTGGGCTTTGGCTTTACCTATAACGCGTTTTACAGCGTTGACCATTTCGTCGTGATCAAAAGGTTTGGCGATGTAATCAACTGCGCCCATACGCATGGAATCAACCGCCGAGCGAAGGCTTGCATAGCTGGTCATAATCAACACCGGTATATCGCCAGCCAGTTTGATCAGGTCGGTGCCCGGCGCACCCGGTAACCGTAGGTCACTGATAATCAGGTCAAAATCTTTGAGATTAAATTTGATCGCTTCTTTAACAGAAGGTGCTTCCTGAACTTCATAAAGATTACGTTCCAAAAGCTTGCGCAAAGCATTGCGGATAATATTTTCGTCTTCAACAATCAGAATCTTGCTCATAACTCTATAGTTCTACCCGTTGCGTTAGTCTCAAAGATCCAGAACAGAATCCAGATGCCGAGGCAAGATGATAATGAATCGCGCGCCCCGATTATTCACTATGTCGGCAGGACTCACAATATCAAGATAGCCACTGTGATCTTCGATAATGCTGTACACCATTGCCAGCCCCAATCCCGTACCTTCTCCTGGTTCTTTGGTAGTAAAAAAGGGTTCCAAAATGCGATCAATAAGTTCAGGTGGGATCCCAGTACCCTCATCGGTAACACTCACTGTTACCGAATTCTCATCTTCGTTACTTTCAAGCATAACACGGCCTTGGTCCGGACTGGCATCCCGCGCGTTAGATAAAAGATTGATAAACACCTGAATCATACGTTGGTGGTCACCCGCAATGATTGCGCTGGCAGGAATATCATTGGCAAAGAGTACCTGACGCTTATCTTTTTGCAGTGACAAAAGTTGTATGGCTTCGCTGGCACAGTCACGTAAAGATACAGGTGCAAACTCGCTTTTGCTGGCGTGTCCCGCGTGGGAAAAGCTCACCAGAGACTGCACTATGCGGCCTACCCTGTCGGTTTGGCTGAGAATCTGGTTGGCGGTTTCCAGTACATCGGGGCTTTCTGATTCATAGCGCAGGTTTTGTGCGAGGCAGGCAATCCCCGTTATAGGGTTGCCTATTTCATGGGCGACTCCGGCCGCCAATCTACCCACTGAAGCAAGCCTTTCGGAGTGAACCAACTCCTGTTCCAGCATTTGCGTTTCGGTGACATCCTCCAGCAGCATGACCTGATCATAAACACCTGCGGCAATAGTGCCTTCAATAGCTGCTTTGTGCAGGCTGACCCAGTGAGGACGACCATCCAGCTCAATTTCACGGCGATAAAAATGAGGTTCTTTGCTGCGGCTGAAGTCAATTAACAAACTGCACCAGGGTTCAGGAATATCTTCAAGATAGGAACCCGTTACCTCTTCACTGGGGGTGCGTGTCAGGCTGGCCATGGCGCGATTCCACATCAGGATTTCCATATCCCGCCCCAGCGAACAAACTGCCATGGGTAATTCCTCAAGGGTTTTACGATGATAGAGACGCAGGTTGTTTAATTCAGCTGCCATACCTGTCAGGTGATCGCGGTATTCGGCCAGGCGGTTTTCAATCAGATTGATATCCACCGTGTTGCGCGATTCGGCGGTGTGATAGGGAATGTATTTATCCATAATTTCGCTGGCAAGATGAATACCCATCAAGCTGGATAAATTGCCTTCAATCTGGTCGCGCAAGCGACGCAATGAATAGGGACGGCGTTCATTGATACTGAATTGTAATTCCCTCAATGCGTTATCCACTTCGCGTGAGGCGGTAACTTTACCCAGAGGTTTGGCGAGACGTGTTTTGAAATCAGCGGCGGAGTGAACATCCAACGCCTGTCGAACCGGATGGCTCAATTCATCGGCAGAACAAAGGTCAGCACTGTATTCCTCGTCGCTGGTTTTCCTGGTCAGGAGCGAAAAAATCAAAAAGCACAAAGTATTCAAACCAACCGAAATCAGCGTGACCTGACTCCAGTAGTTAGGGCCTACAGGAATGGCAAAATCAGTAAAAGGAAGTTGAATATAGTGGATTCCTGTCATCATCGGCAGCAGCAGCCCCAAGGCCCAGACAAAAGTACCAATAGCCAGACCGGCAATAACACCTCGACGACTTCCCTGGCTCCAGAACACTATCGCAAAAGTCCCCGGTAAAAATTGCAGGGTTTCGATAAAAGCAGTCATCGCCAGATTAGTCAGGCTGTATTGGTTGTCGAGGGTCCAGTAAAACAGATATCCCCCCAAAAAAATGGCGGCGATCAAAATACGTCTAATCCAAAGTAACTGGCTGTAGAGGTCATCTTTGGTACGCAGCTTGAGAATCGGTAATAGCAGATGGTTCATCACCATGGTTGATAGCGCCAGAGAAATAACCACCATAGCGCCGGTAGCTGCGGATAAACCACCAACAAATGCCAGCAAAGTCAGCCCTGGAGAGCCAAATGCAATGGGTACCCCAAGGGTGTAATACTGGGGTGGCAGGTTGACCGACAAGTCAGCTCCAGCCCAGAGAATAGGAAATACCGGTATAGCCATCAGCAACAGGAATAAGGGAAAAGCCCATGTCACCGTGTGTGAGTTACGCATCAGGGGGTTTTCTGCCAGTCCCAGATGAAAAATGTGCGGCATGGTCACAGCTGTCGCAACGAATACCAGCAGCAGGGTGTGTGCCGAATCATTGTGGATAGGCTGGTGCAACAGTGCCAGATTTTCGGGGTGATCCAGCAACCATCTGTCGAGCCCGTCAAGTCCGCCAAATACACCAAAAACCGACAGTAAACCTATGGCAGTCAATGCGCAGACTTTTAACAGTGACTCGAATGCCATAGCAGTAACCAAGCCTTTGTGCTGCTCACGATTGGCACCGAATGAAATGGTGAATAACGCCAGAATCACGCAATAACAGAGCGCCATTACCGCTTTGAAGGTCAACCCTGATTCGTCATTGGGTAGATGGGGGTTGGCACTGACAGTCAGTATGTGCATGGTGTCCGCAATTGCCTGTATTTGCAGCGCCATCAAGGGCAATATGCCGCCGAGCATACAAAGCGTGGTCAAAGCACCTATGGTACGACTGTGATAGCGGAATACCAGAAGGTCAGCAAGGGAATGCACCTGATGGCGTCGTGCCAGTTCCGCCAGCGGTGCAAGTACAACAGGCGCGAACAAAAATAGAGCACCGGTTCCCAGATAGTAGGCCAATGCACCATAACCATATTGGAAGGCCAGATCCACAACACCATAAAAAGCCCAGGCACTGGCAAAAATGCCCAGAGACAAAATATAGGTCACCGGATGACTGGTGATTCTGTCGGGAATAAATCCCCTTTCGGTAATGTAGGCTATGCCGAATAGCAGTAGCAAATAACCTAGTCCTATAAGTACAACCTGGCTCGGATCGAAATTCATATCAGTCAAATTCGTGGTAATTTTTGCGTTTGATCTGCATCAGAAATGCCAGCAGAATCACCAGCGCCCATGCGATAAACGGGCGATACCATGCGCCCTCGGGGTCTAGTATCCAGTTGAGCAAGGTTGGCGAAAAAATATAGGCAATGAGCAAGAGTAAAATGACCAGACGCGCGTTATTCATGATTGTTATTCTGCATTGAGTTAACGATTTTCGGGCAGTTTAGCCCAATCCAGGCTTTCTGTAATAGCCGGAAGAATGCAGAAACTATTCCATTTATGAAAAGAGTTTTTTTGGCGGACTAAACGACCTGATCCCTTATTGGAATCCGGCTCAATTGCCAATTCGATATTGCCCAATCCAACAACTGGTTTAACGCTTGATGTTTTAATTCTGCAGGTGGATTTTGCCCAAGGAAATGCAAAGCTTGCCAGATATTCTGATTGGCATTTTCAGGGTTAATTCCGGGTGCTTTATTTTGTTTGCTGAGCTTTTGTCCATTTGGCATGATCGCCAAAGGCAGATGGCCAAATTGTGGTGTATTGGCTTTGAGTAAATTAAAAAAAAATACCTGCCGCGCAGTGACATCCAACAAATCCCGCCCTCTGATGACATGTGTAATTTGCTGTTCAATATCATCAAGCACAACTGCCAGCTGATAAGCATAAAAACCATCGCGGCGTTTTAAAATTTGATCGCCAGCTGCGGTTCGCAAATCCTGTATTTGCTGCCCTTGAATCAAATCATCAAATATTTGTATTTCTGAAGATGTGTGATCAGGTAAATCATAAAGTTTCAATCTCCACGCACAGGGAAATTGCACATCTGCCTGCCGGTTGCGACAGCGTCCCTGATAAATTCCCTGCGTGAGATGCAATTCCTGTCGCGAACAATCGCAAGCGTAAATCCAATCGCGGGACCTTAAAAAATCCAGACATTTTTCATAAGCATCATGACGATGACTTTGGTAGAGCACCGGGCCATCCCAAAAAAGTTGATGAGCTTCAAGGCAGTGCAAAATTTCATCGGCAGCACCGGCTTGTTCACGAGGGGGATCCAGATCCTCCATACGCACCAGCCATTGCCCCTTATGGAAACGAGCATCGAGGAAGCTACCCAGTGCGGTAACCAGCGAACCAAAATGGAGTGGGCCTGAGGGAGAGGGCGCAAAGCGCCCTGTATAGGGTTGTTGCTGACCTGTGAAGGTCATTGCAATCAACTACCGACTTGTTTTTCTTTGATTTCTGCCAAAGTTTTGCAGTCAACACACAAAGTGGCAGTGGGACGAGCTTCCAAACGGCGTATACCAATTTCAACACCGCAAGCATCGCAATATCCATAATCATCGTTCTCAATTAACTCCAGGGTAGAGTCAATTTTTTTGATGAGTTTGCGTTCGCGATCACGGGTGCGCAATTCAAGGCTGAACTCTTCTTCCTGACTTGCGCGGTCAGCTGGATCAGGAAAGTTAGCCGCTTCATCTTTCATATGACTAACAGTGCGATCAACTTCTTCCATTAGTTCAGAGCGCCAATTCAGCAGCAAGTGTCTGAAATGAGCTTTTTGGTTGTCATTCATATAGCTTTCGCCTTTTTTCTCCTCGTAAGGAACAAAAGGACGCAAGGCCAGGGTTTCAGTAGATGGACTTTTTTTCGCCATAAATCAGCCTCGTAAGACTCGCAGTATCAATTCCCTGCGCTCGGATTTATACCAAGGCAGAATCAAGAAGGGGCAGCAAACTATCAGATAAGGGTAGCTCTGGCTAGAATTTTTTCTAATCATAATTGACTCTTATTACTCGATTGCCAATTCACCACCGCAACCGCTCCCAATATCAAAGCGGCGGCTGAAAATTCCGGCCAGCCCGGGGTTTCGTTGAGTAGCCAAATGCTGCTGAAAACGCCGATTAGAGGGGTCAGCAAGGATGACAAAGATGAAATGCTGACAGGAGTGATTTCGATAATCCTGACCCAAGCCCAATAACAAAACATAAAAGCAATCAGTACATTGTAGATAATGCCCCAGATAATCAGGCTACTGGGGAATTTCACAGGAACTCCGTCTACCACAGCCGCTCCGATAATGGTTGGCAGACTGGCGAGCAATAATAGCCATCCAGTCAGCACAACTGAATTGACGGGTAATGCCCAGCGCTTCATCAGATTGGTTCCCAATGCCCAACACCACGCGGCGGCAAGCATGAGTAATGCGCCGATTAATAACGAAGTTTGATTACCCTGATGTGACCATTGAAAAATACTGTCGATCATTAAGGTAAAAATACCACCCATGCCGAGAATCAGAGCGATCAGTGTGCGCGAATTAAACGAGTCTTTTAAAATCCAGACAGACAATAAAACTGCCCAGATTGGCATGGTATAACCCAACAAAGCAGATCGCCCCGCCGGTAATAAACTGAGGCCGTAAGTAGCCATTAAATTCCAGGCAAAAATATTGAATAAACAAATCCAGAAAACTTTTTGCCAGTGAATTTTTGCAATTGATAATTTATGCCCACCCAATTTAGCAAGTAATAAAATTCCCAGCCCACCCGTGAATAAACAAAATCCGCGAAATGTCAGCGGGGGCACTTCATTCAATATAGTTTTCATAATCGGCCAATTGATTCCCCATCCAATCGCCATACCCAATAACAACAATAAACCTTCAAGCGAAAGGCGAACATTTTTTGGCATAAAATAAACTTGTTCGAAAGAAAAACAACGGCACTCAAAAAAGAAGTGCCGCCATTTTATGAGTGATAAATAAAATTATTTGGGTGGAAATTGCATCAATGTCTGACGAATATTTTCACGCAATTTTGGTTCGGATTTAAGGCTGAAATAGAGTAGAGGAATACCTTCTGCGTTACCACGCCAGATTAATGTATTACTGGCCTGTTCAGTGATATCAATAATGATTACACCTTCCTGCTTGCCCTGCCCGAGCGTTTTGCCTGTGCCCAAACCGAAGCTGCCATTACGACCAATTGGCAAACCTATGCCAATACCGATACTGGTATTACCCCCTTTGCTAACCCTGGAAAACACTTGCAGATCCACCAAAACATCTGCGTTTTGCGTCACCAATTGATAGCCCTGGGATTGCAGTTGTTGATCCACAAGCTGCTGCAAATAAACCTTATCCGTACCGGCTATATCCACAGTGGCTGCGCGCCAGCTGTAGGTTTTGATATTGCTGAAATCTGTGCCTGATTTGAAGTCATCTGCATATTTTACCGATGCGCAGCCTGAAATCAGGATTAGTAACACAAAGGAAATGAATTTGGATAAACGAAGCATTTTGGAGCTCTCCTCAACCTGTATTAGAGGATTCTAGTCGCAAGATACCTTTTCGTATACCGGCACAAGTCGCAATCTGGTAAAAGTTTGTAGTAAAAGAATTGCGAACCCTGAACTTTTAAATCAGACTTGCGCAGCTTTTTATTTAAAAGGGTTGGGGATAAGCGTGGATTTAATTTTGATTTTCAAAGCAATTGTGATGGGTATTGTTGAAGGGCTCACCGAATTTTTGCCTATATCCAGTACCGGTCATTTGATTGTGGTTGGTGATTTGATTGGTTTTAAAAATGATGGCCATGTATTTGAAATTGCCATTCAGTTGGGCGCTATTCTCGCTGTAGTGGTTGAATACCGAAACCGGTTTACCCAAGTCGCACTTGGTATGTTTAATGACAATCAATCACAGCGTTTTATTATGAATTTGTTGATTGCTTTTTTACCTGCTGCAATTATCGGTGTGATGTTTATTTCGATCATCAAAACCTATTTGTTTAATCCACTCAGTGTTGCGACCATGTTAATACTGGGCGGCCTGGTAATTCTCTGGGCAGAGCGCCGCCAACATCAGGAACGCGTCAGCAGCGTAGACGATATGCAATGGACTGATGCACTCAAAATCGGTTTGTTTCAGGTAGTGTCCATGATCCCCGGAACCTCACGTTCAGGCGCGACAATTATTGGCGGATTGTTTATCGGATTGAATAGAAAGGTCGCCGCAGAGTTTTCTTTTTTTCTGGCAGTTCCGACAATGTTTGCCGCCACTTTTTATGACATCTACAAACACCGCGAATTTTTAGATGGAAGCGATGCGCCGGTATTTGCCGCCGGTTTTATCACCGCATTTTTCAGTGCCTGGCTCGCCATCAGAACTTTGGTGCGTTTTGTTGCCAATCATACCTATGAAATATTTGCCTGGTATCGCATTGCATTCGGTTTGATTATTTTGATTACGGCTTATTTTGGAATTGTGAAGTGGGGTGTTTGAGATTTTATTTTTAATTCGGTTTTTATTTAAGAACGACAAATATTTTCTTGAACACATGAAAAAAACAGCATCTTCCATATATGTCAGGTATCTGTCATTTAATAGTTGTCAGTGAATTAGATTAGATAATTAGACGTGTTACGTGCACAGGTATATTTGTAAAGCTATACTACATATCTGTCACAAAGCAGTGTACAAAATATAGGTCACAAACGCATATCATGGCAGTTGCATACGCACAGATTAACCCGGCTAATCTTCGCTGGGCTCGTGAACGAGCTCAGTTGAGTGAAGCTTTGCTCGCGAAAAAACTCGGTGTAGATGAAGACAAGCTGGTCGCCTGGGAGCTAGGCGAAAAGAAAGTAACCTTCAAACAAGCACAGGACTTTGCCAAGCAGACGCTGATCCCGTTTGGTTATTTGTTTTTAAATATTGAACCTGTAGAAACACTACCCATTCCCGATTTGCGCACTATAGAGAATGAACCCAACCCGCTGCCAAGTGCAGAGCTGATCAAAATGGTTCATACCATTATTGAACGGCAAGATTGGTATAAAGACTATTTGCGCCATGATCAAGGATTGGAACGCAACCCCTACCTGGGCCGCTTTACTGTCGCACAATCTGCTCATGAAATAGTGGCTGACATGCGGAATGTGCTGCGTATTCCCGCGTACCCCGAACGAGGTGATTGGGAAGACTACTATCGCGATTTAATCAAACGAATAGAAGACGTTGGTGTTTTGGTTATGCGCCAAGCTGATCTTGGTCACTACACCAAACCACTCAGCGTGAAAGAATTTCGTGGCTTCGCTCTTTATGATCCTTTGGCTCCTATCATCTTCATCAACCAAGCAGATGCACCCAGTGCCAGATTGTTCACGTTGATTCATGAGTTAGCTCATATCTGGATAGGCCAAAGCGGTGTGTCCGATGCCAAGCCTAATGCGAGCAGAGCAGAAGAAGTGCTCTGCAATGCGGTTGCTGCTGAATTGTTAGTCCCTGCAGAAGAGTTCTTAGGGTTATGGCAACCACTTCCTGATTGGCAAGCTAACTTACCAATATTGGAAACCCATTTTCGTGTAAGCAAATGGGTAATCGCCCGCCGGGCATTAACTCTCCGAAAAATTACGCAACAACAATATCAACACTATATTGACCAAGTTCAACGTGAACATAGAGAGCGCGAACGTAGTGATAGTGGCCCGACTTATTATCGTACTCGTAAGGGTCAATTGAGTGAGAGATTTGCTAAAGCCTTGGTCTCTGAAACATTAAGTGGCCGAGTTTTATTACGAGACGCAGGCAAATTATTGGCTATAGCACCCGGTAAAATCAGCACCTTCGCTAAGGAGTTAGGCATTTAATGTATTTAATGGATGCGAATACTTACATTTCAGCAAAAAATCAGTATTACGGAATGGATTTTTGTCCTGCCTATTGGGATTGGTTAGATCAACAATTTACTCAAGGCCAAGTCGCCAGTATTCAGCTTGTTTATGATGAACTTGTTAACAAAAAAGATGAGTTAAGCCTTTGGGTCGCCAATCACAAAAATCATTTTTTAGATGTTACTGATGCTGATACACAAAATAAATTTGGCGAAATCGCTGCATATATTTACGAATTGCCTAATAAAAGCCAAACAAATATTGCCAGTTTTTTAGCAGGTGCAGATCCTTGGCTGATAGCAAAAGCTGCTACGACAGGTGCAATAGTCGTAACTCAAGAAATGCCCGTTCCTGTAGAAAGCAAAAAAATAAAAATCCCAAATATTTGCAATGATTTTGGTGTGTTATACATCAATAGCTTTGAGTTGTTGAGGGATTTACAAGCCAAGTTCGTTTTAACAGTTTAAGCGGTAGCTTGCTCATTCCATTTTGCATAAAAACATCAAAATTACCGAGTTAATTATTTGGTTTTAAATGAACATTCTGTAGAGATTTTTGATTTGTAGTAACTCTTAAAAAATAACCCGCATGATTTCTCACGCGGGTTATTTTTTATTCAAGTGAATAGAAAAATTATGGCGTAATTTTTCCAACACCGGCATTGGCTTTAACTTGCGTGCGGACATCGGCAGCGTTAGTTAAAGGGGTGTAGCTGTAATGATCTGATGGCGACCAGGTGACAGGGCCGAGGAAGGGTTTTGAATCGCCCTCTTCGGTGTTTTTCGCATTAATCACACTGGCTGCAGCCGCGTTGAGATCAACACCTGCACCGTTTAACCATGAACCCACGTCGGTAAAATATTGTCCCCATCCATCGAAGTTGGCAGAAACCAGATCGGTTGCAACAGCGCCCTGAATATCAAATGCATTACGCTCCGAGAACACTTTGCTGTTGAATCCCAAGCCAATTACATAGGTTGAAAAATAAGGGCGATCTTCCGTTGTGCGCTTGGTGTTTTCGTACAGATTGTTGAGGATATGCAGTTGGCCATTACGAACACGCGGGCTGCGTTGGCCAATATATTGGAACCAGTTGCGATAAAGAGTGATGCGATAATCGCCGTCGATAACATCGGAAGATCCGATCAACATGGTTTTGTCGTGATTACTGAACTTGTTGTAAGAAACAGTGATGTAATCCGAACCTTTTTTGATATCCAATAAACCATCGTACATTTTATAAAACGCTTTGTTGCTATTCACACCGTTAAAATCGGCACCATCGGTAAATTCGCAATGGTCGATCCAGGCGCGTTGTACATTTTGTAAAGTGATAGCATCAGGCTCAGCATTTGATGCACAGTAATCTTTATCGGTGTAGGTACATTTTGAAAAGTTTTCATACGACCAGGACGTATCTTTGCCTGCAACAAAACGTACATTTTGCACAATAATATTGTTGTAACCGCTAATGTTAATCCACACAGCATTAAGCGTTGGGATTACACCATTTTCAACAACGCCAATCAGTGATGTATTCGCACGGGAAATACGTTGTTGTGTGTAACCGGTGCCATCCGAATTGGTGGCGCCATCAATGTAACCTTTTACATAAATTGTCCATGGAATATTTTTATTGGAGCCGCTGCTCGCTGTTGAAATACAGGATTGCAGAGTGGCGAGTGAAGTTGCCGTACAGGATTGTCCACCTGCGCCGCCGGTTGGCAAACCATCAGTGTGCAATCTGCCCCAGCCTACCAATCCATCACCAACCGGTGTTGGTGGTACTGATGTCGAAGAACTGCTTGATGAGCTGCTCGAAACCGAGCTTGAACTTCTGCTGGAAGAATTGATCGATGAACTGGTTGTCGAACGACTTGAACTTGATGACGACCGACTTGTACTGAGTGAGCTGCTGGATAAAGAGCTTCTGCTGGAGCTGGAAGATCGACTGGATGAAATCGAACTGGTTGTCGATTTTGCAATAGAACATTCATTTGTTCCGCCGGACACTTTGGTGCCTGTGCCAAAAGTCACTTCACCACAAATAAAACTGCCACTCAATTCCTTGAACGTAAATTTGTCTGCGCGCCCATAAGCTACAGTGGTTGGGCTACTCAAGCTGCAGGTTTTGCCTTCATTACAAATCGTTGTATAACCCGAAGGACGATTGGCCGCTGATGCGGTGGTGGCAAGCATCAGAGATGCAATACCCAATAAAAAAGTGGAATTACGCATGTGTGTGTACCTGTTGATTTAAAGGAAATTGTCATTATTTTGTGTGGATGTGCCGATTGGAAAAGGAAAAGCACAAAGCCTTTTTCAACAGATATCTTATGTGAATCAGGAAATAACAGTGGAGAGTCCGAAATTATTTTTTCAATTCTGTTGGATACTCCCTGTTGCGATGCAAATCGAATCACAGATTGTCGAAAGTTTGTGAGCCAGATTTCTCGTCATACCCGTCTGCGCGGGAATGACGAGAAATCTGATTGGTGTAAAGACCTCAATTAACAACTATAAAACTGCTGTAAATTCCTGCTGTATCAAACACGGCAATTTCTACAGATGTATCGCTATTGTAAGCGGGCAGTGTGTAGCTGGTCGTGGTGTTGCCGGTGATTCTGTAAGTTGTATAGGATGAGTTGCCGCTTGTGCGAACCCTGATTTCGTAACCGCCAATTTCATGGAGTTCAAGATAAGCGCCATTCTCTCTCTGTGTTGGGTGTGACCATTGGATTGTTACAGATTTGGTTGCAGCAACACTTGAGCTGCTTGCACTGGAACTGCGGCTGGAAGAGACGCTGGATGAAGAGCGGCTCGAAGAAGAGATGCTGGAACTAACAGACGAGCTTCGAGAGCTTGAGCTTATACTCGAGCTGACGCTGGATGAAGAACTTGATGAAACACTGGAAGACATTCTTGACGAAGAAAGGCTTGAGCTAATAGAAGATGAACTTCTTGAACTTGAACTCATACTTGATGAGACGCTTGAAGAACGACTTGAGCTGATAGACGACAGGCTACTTCTTGAAGAGGAACTTGAAGAGGAACTTGAAATACGGGAAGACGATTTACTGGATGAAGTTTTGCTGGAAGAAGACCGGGTTCCTGAATTGTATTTGGGAATCGAGCACTCATTTTTGCCACCGGGTACACGTGTGCCTGTACCAAAAGTACTTTCCCTGCAAATAAAACCACCGCTCAATTCTTTGTAAGTAAATCTATCGGCACGCCCAAACGCCACAGTTGTCGGTTTGCTTAGGTAACAAAATCTGCCTTCATTGCAAATAGTTGCATAACCTGTCGGGCGATTGGCTGCTGATACTGCACTGGCCAGCATCAGGGAAACTATACCGAATAAAAATGTGAAGTTGCGCACGTGTTTTATCTCAGGAAGGAAATTGCGTACATCGAGCTGCAGATTTTTTGTGCAACCCAGTCAATCAATCCTTTCTGAAGGAATCTTAAGTCAAATTAAAAACAGCGGGGATTTTCAGCGGGTAATTTTTCAAATCTGTTGGTTAATACCTGTCGATATGTAAATCCAATCACATTTTGCAAAACGTTTTAAATGGAGGAAATTAAAAAGCGTCAGTGAGTGTATTTTTTTCGTTCGCTGCCAACAAAATATTGCGATGGCAATTCAGCAAGCTGGATGTATGTAACCATACTTTATCCGGGTAATAAGAAAAAACAAATTGCTCACCTTTGATTGTATCGATGACTTTTCTGGCTATGCCATTATTGATGGCGGGACATCCCCAACTGCGGCCCAAATGCCCGAATTTTTTTGCGTGTTTGACATTCACATAAGGTGCACCATGGAAAACAATTGCTCTTTCCATGGATTTGTCATTAAACCCTTTGTCCAACCCTTCCATGCGTAACGAATAGCCATTGCTGCCGTTGTAGGTGTCTTTTGTTTGAAACAATCCGAGGCTGGATTGCAGACTGCCAGTGCGATTTGAAAACCGTGTCGCATAATTTTTTCCCGAGTTTTTTCCGTGTGCAACCAACTCATTAAAAATTAATTTGCCTGTCGTCAGGTCAAACACCCAGAGGCGAGGCTGGGTTGAAGCCAGCGAGTAATCAATAATGGTGAGTTTATTCCCCGGAATGATGTCATTTTGTTTTGTTGCACAATCAATAGCATTGATAGCCAGTCCAAGTACTTTCGGATTCAGATTGGGCGCTGATTTCATCATGGCAAGTTGCGCGGCCGGCGTAACATTGGTGTCGGGTCTGTTAAAAAATACGTCAGCAAAAGTTTGTCCGGCAAATAGCAGCGAGTACAAAACAGCGAGCTTAACAAATAAGCTGTTGGTCAACATGGGGGATATCCGGGGCGGGGAAAGCCGCTATCAAGTTAATGCTATAGCGGCCTTGCCTGATGAATCGACTTGCTGTCTCCAGTCCGAAGACTAGCACTCCATTTCGGTATGAGCAAATTGCGGATTTCATCCTGAAATCAGTTTGTGATCTTAGGCTAAAATGACCCGCAAATTTAGTGCAAGGGGCAATGGATGTTGTGGTGTATACGAGCGTGGGTTATGTGTTGTTGCCTGGTGATTGGCTGCCCGGCAATTGCAAAACCCAAACTCAATTTTGATCAGCTGATGTCGCAATCACTTGAATCCAGAATCAGCGCCATCCAGTCACTCGAAAACCCGGAGCTTAAACCGCGTTATTTTTCGGCGGCATTGGTTCAGTTTTACCAACAGCGGCGCTATCAGCCAGTCTGGACTGAAAAATCCCTGCGCCAATTAATTCATAATATCGACGCATTAAAATCAGATGGACTGAATCCCCAGGATTATTTGTTATCGCAATTGAAGATTGCGTTACCGATTGTGGCGATGCGAAATAATGATGCCGTGGCTCTGCGGGTAGATGATGAGCTCCGCGCAACCGGTGTTTACCTCATTGCATTGTTTCATTTGTATTTTGGCAAAGTTGATGCTGACGGCGTTCGTGCGCAGTGGCAAATAGATTTGTCACAATTAACCGCGATGCTGGGATCTGAATTATTAACGGCGGCAGAAACAGCGCAGGTAGATAATATTTTTCAACAGGCTCGCCCTGATCATTCGTTTTATCAAGCACTGGTAGAAAACCTGAAATATTATCAAAGCCTGGCAGATGCGGGCGGCTGGCCCACCCTGGCAGATGGGCCGACTTTGAAACCTTGTGTGGTTGATCCGCAGATTGCAGTCTTGCGTCGGCGGTTGCGCATTACGGGTGAATATACCGATCCTCTTTCATCGGAAAACCCAAACAGCGATCCGGTTGCGGATTGCCTTGCTGTGTACCCGGCAAGCTCTTCGTCATCGAGCTCTTCTTCGACGAATTCCAGCCTGGCTGCCGTCGATGAAACAACAGCCGATGAAACCACAAGTTCGACAGTTTCTGTGTCCTGGTCCAGTAGCGAGGCCTCATCTTCCAGCGCATCATCTTCATTGAATGCGGATGAATTATTTGATGTGCGTTTGGTTGAAGCGGTAAAACAATTTCAGCGTGACCAATATCTGGAAGTGGATGCTGCAGTGGGTTTGTCCACGCGCTCAGCCTTGAATATTTCTGTGCAATCCCGCATTGACCAGATTCGCGTTAACCTTGATCGTGCGCGCAGTTTATTGCGAAAAATTCCGGCGGACCTGGTGTTGGTTGATGTGGCGGGATTCAAGTTAACTTATTTTCGTTCGTCAAAACCCGTTTGGGAATCACGCGTGCAAGTGGGAATGGCTTATCGCACCACACCCATTTTCCGCTCGGATATTCACTACCTGACATTAAATCCAGGCTGGACAGTACCGCCAACCATTTTGAAAAAAGATGTGCTGCCAAAAGTGCGTGAAGATATTAATTATCTTCGCAAAAATAATATTCGTGTTTTTAATCAGGAAGGAAAAGAAGTGGACGCTGCCAGTATCGACTGGTCTGCTCCCGGATCTATAACTTTGCGACAGGATGCCGGTGCAGATGCAGCATTAGGTAAGGCTGTTATCCGGTTTCCCAATCCCTATTCTGTTTATTTGCACGACACACCACACCAACGTTTATTCAAAAGAAGTCAGCGTGCTTTTAGTTCGGGCTGTATTCGTGTCGAAAATATTATGGAATTGGTTGAGCTGCTGCTTCAGGAAAAAAACCAAATGGACAAGGTCAGTGTCGAAACCATTTTGAAAACCGGAAAGACACACAATCTCGGTCTGAAAGAAAAAGTTCCGGTTATGTTGGCCTACTGGACAGTTGAGCTGAAGGACAATACCCGACTGGTGTTCAAACCGGATATTTATTTGCGGGATTTGCCTGCGCTTCTGGCGCTTAACCATTAATTCAATAATCACTTTCGTTATTGCCTATCTTTTGTTTGATAAGGCATCTCACAAATGTCACCATAATTAAGTGACAAGGCAAACTGTTACCTCTCTGGATTCATCTGCACAATTCGCACAGCTGCTGGTGAAGATTAATAACTTTCCAAAAACAGGATTATTCCGTGGCGAACCAAGAAGAACTCATATCGCAATTGCGTATTCAGCGTGATCAGGAACCCGAATCCCAAACCCGTTGGTGGGTATTGGTGTTGTTGGCAATTATGGCCATTCTCGTTATTGGATATACATTTTTTCACGAACCTGATCCGGTAGAAGTCCGAATTGAGATGGCCAGTGTTGCTGTAGTGGATTCTGCAGATGCCCGCGTACTGGATGCAACCGGTTATGTAGTCGCCCGTCGTATGGCAACCGTATCGTCCAAAGTGACGGGCAAGGTTGCAGAAATTTTTATTGAAGAAGGAATGTTTGTCGAAAAAGATCAAATAGTGGCGCGCCTGGATGATGTCAACACAGTGAAATCACTGGAACTTTATCGTGCGCAAATGCAGGCATCCAAAACCATGGTTGCTGAAACCCAGGCGCGTTTGACGGAAGCCAAATTAAATCTGGATCGCAACACTGAATTGGCGAGACAGCAATTGGTCAGTGCTGCCACTTTGGATAAAGCCCGTGCTGATTTTGAATCCCTGACTGCACAGCTGGCAGCGCGCAAAGCGGATGTCAATGTGTCAGAAAAACGTTTGGCACTGGAACAACAATATCTGGATGATATGCAATTGCGGGCACCCTTTGCCGGTGTGGTAATCAGTAAAGATTCACAGCCCGGTGAAATGATTTCTCCAATGTCGGCTGGTGGTGGATTTACCCGAACAGGAATTTGTACTTTGGTTGATATGGCGTCGCTGGAAATTGAAGTGGATGTGAATGAATCCTACATTCAGCGTGTGCGCGAAGATCAATTTGTACAAGCTGTTCTGGAAGCGTATCCGGATTGGAAAATTCCTGCGAAAGTGATTGCCATTATTCCGGCAGCCGATCGACAAAAAGCCACAGTAAAAGTCCGCATTGCATTTCAAATTTCAGACCCGCGAATTTTACCGGAAATGGGCGTAAAAGTTGCCTTTATGAATGCGGTACCTGAAACAGAAGAAAAAGCAAAACAACCATTGGGCATTCGTATTCCTACCACTGCAGTGTTATCCGAAGGTGAAGAAAAATATGTTTTTGTTGTAAAAGACAAACGCGCAGAAAAGCGTAAAGTCATTTTGTCGGCCAGTTATGGTAACGATGTGTATATTTCATCGGGCATTACTGCCGGCGAAGATTTTGTAGTAGAAATTCCCGATAATTTGAAAAATGGTATTCGAGTGACTTATTAAAAAACACCCTCTCCCTAACCCTCTCCCATCAAGGGAGAGGGAATAGATTGAGTTTCTATATAAAATTTTTGTAATTTGAAAGTCTGTGAATTAACAAAGATATTGAATAGAACTCAGTGCCCTCTCCCCTTGTGGGACGACTGCAGGAAGCAGGAGATAGAGTAAAGCAGGAGCACTTACCGAGAGGGGCAGGGAAGAGGGGGGTTTACATTATTACCCCCACAGGAGCAAAAAAATGAACGCCCCGGAATCTACAGTTGCAGGTTCAACCCTGGTTGAGTTGAAAGCTATTTCGAAACACTATCCGAAAGGAAAAGAAAAAGTAAATGTATTGAATGGTTTGAACCTGACAATCAATCGCGGCGATTTTTTAGCATTGATGGGGCCATCCGGGTCAGGCAAAACGACGCTGTTAAATTTGTTGGGCGGATTGGACAAACCCAGTTCAGGTGAATTGACTATAGGTTCGGCGCGTCTGGATCAAATGTCCAATGCACAATTAACGCGTTGGCGTGCTCAACATGTTGGATTTATTTTTCAATTTTATAATTTAATGCCGGTATTAACGGCAGAAAAAAATGTGGAATTACCCTTGCTTTTAACCAATCTCAACAGCGCACAGCGGAAACAACATGTGGCTGCTGCATTGGCGCTGGTGGGATTATCTGATCGTGCAACTCATTATCCGAATGAATTATCCGGTGGTCAGGAACAGCGCGTCGCGATTGCACGCGCATTGGTGAGTGATCCGGAAATTTTATTGTGCGACGAGCCAACCGGTGATCTGGATCGTACAACAGCAGATGAAATTTTAACGTTATTGCAAACCCTGAATCAGCAACAAGGCAAAACCATTGTGATGGTTACGCATGACCCGCGTGCAGCTGATCATGCCAAAACGATTTTAAACATGGATAAAGGCAGGCTGGTGTAATCATGTATTACCTCTACTTTATTATGAAAAATCTCGGACGAAAAAAAGTCCGTACGATTTTGACATGCTTGTCGATTGTGGTTGCGTTTTTATTATTTGGGTTGCTGCGTACTTTAGGCAGTGCATTTGATCAGGGTGCCGAGCTTGCGGGTGAGGATCGATTGGTCACCATTAATAAAATTACCTTGATTCAACCCTTACCTTACAACTATCTCGCAAAAGTAAAAAATCTGGATGGCGTCGCCATCGCAACCCAGGCCAATTGGTTTGGCGGTTATTACCAGGAACAAAAAAATCAGTTTCCGCAATTTGCAATTGAAGCAGATGATTATTTTTCGATTTACGAAGATATGGTGAGCCTGCCTGAAGAACAAATGAAAGCCTGGAAAGCCAATCGTATTGGTGTGGTGATAGGCAAAGCACTGGTGGATAAATACAAATGGAAAATTGGTGACAGGGTTCCTTTGATTGGTATGTTTCCACAACAAGGCGGCAGCACTACCTGGGAATTTGAAATCAGCGGAATTTATGATGTCAAAACCAAAGGTGCTGATACCAGTACCATGTTGATGCACTATTCCTATTTTGATGAGGCGCGGCTTTATGGTAAGGGCACGCTGGGTTGGATGATTGTGAAAGTAAAAGATAAAAATCAATCTGAACTGGTGGCCAAACAGGTTGATGCTCTCTTTGCTAATTCGGCGGCTGAAACCAAAACCAGTAGCGAAAAAGATTTTACAAAATCGTTTGCCAAACAATTTGCCGATATAGGTTTTATTACATCGATAATTTTGGGGGCAGTATTTTTTACTATGCTGTTAGTTGCCGGCAATACCATGGCGCAAAGTTTTCGCGAACGCATTCCGGAATTGGCCGTGTTAAAAACTCTGGGATTTTCTGATACCAATGTGATGTGGTTGGTGCTGGGTGAAGCGGTATTTTTGTCGGTTGTGGGTGGCGTAATCGGTTTATTATTTGCGCAGGTTATTGTTGCCGGTGCTGCAGAAGCGCTCGCGGCAACTTTGCCCGGTTTGGTGATGAGTTCGCAGGTTTTATTACAGGGATTATTGTTGATTGTGATTTTTGGAATTTTTACCGGTGCAATTCCTGCTATTCAAGGTTTGCGTTTACAAATTGTAGCGGCGTTGCGCAGGAGATAAATCATGTCACACAGTTTATTGCAAATCCCCATTATCAGCTGGATGAATATTCGTAATATCCCACAGCGTTTGGGTACATCGTCTGTCGCTATTTTTGGTGTCGCTTGTGTGGTGGGTGTTTTTATCGGCGTACTGTCGATGGCCACAGGTTTTCAGCGCACCATGTTAAAAGGCGGCGCTGAAGATATCGCGATTATTATGCGATCCGGTGCAACTTCGGAAATGGCGAGTGGTTTGGGTTACGCACAGGCTCAGGAAATTTCACACTTACCCGGTATTGTTCGCAATGGTGAAGAACCCATCAGTTCACCGGAATTATATGTAGTGGTAGACGTTACCAAACGCAGCACCAATTCATCAGCTAACGTACCTTTGCGTGGTGTTCTTTCGACTGCTTTCAGCATCAGAAAAAATTTAAAAATTGTGGAAGGCCGACAATTTACTCCGGGCACTAATGAATTGGTTGTTGGTCGTGCTGTGCAGCGTCAATTTGCACAATTAAATGTCGGCGACAAAATTAAATTCGGTTCAACCGAGTGGACAGTTGTGGGCGCATTCGAAGCTGAAGGTGGATTGGCTGAATCGGAATTGTGGTGTGATGCCAAAGTTTTGCAAGAAGTGTATCGCCGTGGAAATTCTTTCCAAACTGTTCGGGTAAAACTGGATGGTGCTGATGGACTGCAAAAATTAAAAGAAGGCTTGGCTTCCAATCCTACATTTAATTTTTCTGCACAGCTGGAATCGGAATATTTGGCGGAGCAGTCAAAACCGCTGACTATTTTTATTAAAACCATTGGCTGGCCAGTGGCAATCCTGATGGCAATAGGTGCAGTTTTCGGCGCAATCAACACCATGTATACATCGGTTTCAACCCGCACACGTGAAATTGCCACCTTGCGTGCAATTGGTTTTGGATCTTTACCTGTTGCAATTTCAACTTTAGTGGAATCTATTTTGTTGTCGCTTGTCGGCGGTTTGATTGGTGCAGTAGTGGTGTATTTACTCTTTAATGGTTATACCGTATCAACTTTAAATTTTTCCAGCTTCAGTCAGGTCGTTTTCGATTTTGCAGTTACCAAAGAACTCATCATTCAAGGCATTTGGTTTGCGGTAATCATTGGTTTCATCGGCGGATTTTTCCCCGCCATTCGCGCAGCCAATTTGCCGATAGCGACGGCTTTGCGTGAGGTGTAATAGTGTTGAACAAAATAATCCTGATGATTGAACATATTGGTTAATTTTGAATCCAATAGTTCCCGTTTATTGGATTGGCTGGAGTAAAAAATGCGATTTTTTGTTGGATTTTCGTTGTTATTTCTTTCGCTGTTGTCTTTTGCAGACGAGACCTTTTTGAAAGACAAAGACTACGTAGTACTGGAAAATCAGGTTAGACCTTTTGATCCGTCTAAAATTGAAGTGTTGGAAGTATTTTCCTATCACTGCCCACATTGTCTTCATTTTGAGCCACTGCTTGAATCCTGGGTGAAGAAGCAATCTCCTGATGTTGCTTTTGTACAGATGCATGCGGCATGGGCTCCTTTTATGGAGCCATTACAACGAGGATTTTATACAGCAGTTACATTGAAATTACAGCCGAAAATCCAGATGGCAGTGTTTAAGGAATTTCAGGAAAAACGCAATATGCTTGATACAGCGAAAGCTTGGGCCGAGCTTATGGAACCTTATGGTGTATCCAAAGAAACAGTGATTGCCACTTATGACTCTTTAGCTGTTTCCAGCCGAATAAAAATAGCGGATTCGAAAATTCGTAGCTATAAGATTTCAGGAACTCCAGCCTTGATTGTTGACGGCAAGTACAGAATCGACTCACCCGCCAGCAAAGACGCTCATCAAAAAATGCTCGCTATCGCCGATTTTTTAATTAAAAAAATCAGGTCAGAACGTTCAAAAAAATAGTTGGCGGGATACTCAAATTGAAGAGTGTAAAAATATTGTTTTGATTGAATATGCTACAGGGAAGTTTCACAAAGCCCTCAGTAACGAAATGACACCAAGTATCCCGAAGCAGATTAATCACGCCGCTTTTCTCCCAACAGAATAATAAGTTAATCCTTTCTTTTGCATTCGTTTGGGGTCATACAAATTGCGGCCATCAAAAATAACCGGATAGGTTAGTCTGGATTTGATCAAGTCGAAATCCGGCGCTCTGAAGGCTTGCCATTCGGTCAGTATTACCAATGCATCTGCACCTTTTAATGCTGCCTCTTTGGTGCCGCAGAGCAATAAATCCTCTCTGTCGGAGTAAAGTCTTTGCGTTTCATTCATGGCTTCCGGATCAAATGCTTGAATTTTTGCACCTGCTTGCCACAAGAGTTCCATTAATACACGTGAAGGAGCTTCGCGCATATCGTCGGTGTTGGGTTTAAAACTCAGTCCCCAAAGGGCAAACGTTTTTCCTTTTAGATCCTTATTGAAATGCTGCGATATTTTTTTAAATATTGTTAGCTTTTGCTCGTTATTGCGTGCTTCAACCGCTTTTAATAATTTGGCATCGAATTGAATTTGTTCGGCAGTTTTAATCAGAGCTTGAACATCTTTTGGAAAACAAGAGCCACCATAACCAATTCCCGGATAAATAAAGTGATAACCAATACGCGGATCACTCCCTATGCCCTGGCGCACCGCCTCAATATCGGCGCCTAATATTTCTGCAAGATTGGCAATTTCATTCATAAAACTGATTTTGGTTGCCAGAATGCAATTGGCTGCATATTTGGTGAGTTCGGCACTACGCATATCCATCACGATAATTTTTTCGTGATTGCGATTAAATGGCGCATATAATTCGCGCATGATTTCTTCGGCATCACTATCGTTTGTGCCAATAATAATTCGATCAGGCTTCATGCAATCAGCAACGGCAGAACCACCTTTAAGAAATTCCGGGTTGGATATCACATCCACTTTGAGGTGTGACTTGTTGGCTTCCTGCAGAATTTTTTCTATGCTCTGTTTAACTTTATCGCCAGTGCCGACAGGCACAGTAGATTTATTGACAACGATTTTGTTTGTATCCATGTGTTGTGCGATGGATTTTGCAACCGATAATACGTACTGCAAATCAGCCGAGCCATCTTCATCCGGGGGCGTGCCTACAGCAATAAACTGAATGTCGCCATGTGCAACACCAATCTTTGCATCAGTTGAAAAATTAAGACGATTAGCTGCAAAATTTTGTTTAACCAATGCATCGAGGTTAGGTTCGTAGATCGGAACAATCCCTTGTTTTAACAGTTCAACTTTTTGCTCATCTATATCAATACAGATGACATCATGCCCAACCTCTGCCAATACTGCTGCTTGCACCAATCCAACATAACCTATACCAAAAACGGTTACCTTCATGCGTCACCCTGTGTGAGATTATTTGCAGAACCAGAATAACAGACTAATAAATCTTCTTTACAGATTTGTGACTTGCAATTTCTCATGCCAATAAAAAAGGGAAGCATCAAGCTTCCCTTTTGTGACCCTGGAAATTTTTAGTTTGCGGCAAGTTCATCCAAACCAATCACACCCAAAGGTGTTGTCAGATTGGTGCCATCACGTGCAATCGCGATGTAAATTTTTCCATTGCTTAAACTCAATGTTGCTTTGATCGCTTCAGTTTTGGTACCGGTCGGCGTGATGATGACATCATAATTTCCCGCCGCCAGTGAGACATAACCGGTATCAGCTTTGAATGGAACATTGGCAAAGTTGGGCGTTGCATTTGCAATTGAAGCGCCTGCAGCAACCACGTAAATATCGACATTCGCTGCCAGAGTTGATGCATGAATTAAACGAATTCTGGCTTCAGTTGCCACTTTGCGTAGATTGTCAGTCACCAGTAAAGGTTCGATGGCCGATAATTGATTGACTGCCAGCAAGCTGTAACTACTGCCGTTGATTAATGGAACATCGGCGTTGATCACTGCTGGTGTCAAAGTTCCAGTGGGAACGACTTTAAAATTGTAAGTGGCGGCGGGCAAATTTAAATAATCGGTTGCATCAGGAAATGCAAGATTACTCACGGCGGGTGTGGTGCTATTGTTCGCTAATATATCGACCGCAGGTGCATTTGCCGATGCGTGAACAACACGTAATTTTGCACCGGCGGATTTGTCGTGAACCAGCGCGACTGCATCGCCATCCAACACCGCAAGACTAATAGGCGATGTGCCTGTGTGCACATTGGGTACTGCTCCAATCAATAAATCTTTTCCTGCAGCAAGTGCAACACTGCCTGAATCAAACACTACTGTATTGTTGGCAAGAGCAACACGAATTTGGTAATTTCCTGCAGCAATTTCGACAGGCCCAAGCGTTTCTTTAAATGAAAATGTTCCCAATGGCGTAACACCCATCAGATCGACATCTGGCGCAGTAACAAATACTTTTACTGCAGGTGCGGCCGCCGCGAGATGTGCAACGCGTACACGAACTTTGCTATTGTCAGTTAAATTTCCTGTATCGCTGATAATTAATGGCTCAATGTTAGCGACACTATTCACAGCAATCACGTCGTAATCCGTGTTGCCCGCCAGTGAAAGATTAACCGGACCAATCACAGTTGCGTTACCAGCGGGGATCACACCTTCCACCGCCACTTTATAAGTTCCTTCATCCAGAGCTATTTGCCCTGTGGAGTTTTGATAATCCAGATTGGACACGGCGACTGCATCGTTTACCCAAAGATTCACTTTGGGGGCGTCCGGTGAGGCGTGGAAGACACGCACCATTGTTTTATCCAGCGGTACTACTGTGAAAGAAACAGTGGCGGTGCGCTTTTTGTTGGCGTCACTGGTTGCTGTCACAGAGTAAGCTCCCGGTGTGTTGGGTGCGGTATAGAGTCCATCCGCTGTTATTGTGCCGCCATTTGCCTGGTCAACCTTCCAGCTGACAGATGTATTGGATGTGCCCGTAACTGTTGCAGTAAATGTCAGTGTTTGAGTTGCTTTTACTGTGGTTGCGGATGCACTTGCCGTGATGGAGGTATTGTCTTTCGAGTCACTGCCACAGGCAGCTAGCAGAAAACTTAAAAGTCCAGCCATTAAAAATTGAAAAAGTTTCATAACACAATCCTCTTTGAGTTTGGATTATCGTTGTTAACAGCACAGGGGTTTAATCAAACATGCGCTTGGCTTACGGGCAGTTTTTGTCGAAGGATCAATTTTTTTGAATTGAATAGTGATATATGCAAGGAAAATCCTGTTTTTTAGAAAAAAAATTTATGAATTGATCGCTTGTCAAAAAGCTTACGTATCAGAGGCGTTACAAGACAATCCACAGAGCGCATAATGAGACTCAATATGGCAACAAGTCAGGTAGCACCCATGCATGGATCGGAAACATCCACGCCGAACCGCAATTGGGCGGAATTATTAAAACGGGTTGCCGAGCATGATGATCGCGCGGCGTTTCGTGAAATTTATCAATACTTTGCGCCACGAATAAAAGCCTATGCGATCAACCAGCGTTTTGGTCAGCAAGCGGATGTATTGGTACAGGAAGTCATGACCAGCGTGTGGCGAAATGCAGATAAATACAATGAAGATATAGCCAATATCTCCACCTGGATTTTTACCATAGCGCGAAACCAGCGTATTGATATGTTGCGGCGAATGAACCGCACCAGTGCTGAAGTGGTAATTGAAACGGAGGAACTCTGGCAGATTCCTACTGAAGACACTACGGTACTATCGATTCAACAAATGTCCACGGAAAGCTTTGTAAAAAAATCGATGGATACTTTGCCTGAAGAACAAATGATTGCTTTGCGAAAAGTCTATTACGAAGGCAAAACCCACGAAGAAGTTGCAGAAGAGTTGAATATTCCCCTTGGCACAGTAAAAGGCAGAATTCGTTTATCGCTGCAGAAATTGCGCATGATGTTTGAGGCAAAAGATTTATGAGTCACTATCATCCTGATGAATTAATGTTGATGAATTATGCAGCCGGAAATTTATCGTCTGCGGAAGCGTTGATTGTCTCTGTGCATCTTGCTTCATGTCATCAATGCCAAACCTATGTGCGCCAAACCAATTTGCTGGGTGGCGTTTTGTTTGAAAACATAACCCCTGCAACCCCGGATAATCGTGATGTAATAGATGCATTTATTGCCTCATTGCCGGAAAGAAAAGGAGTGGCGGCCGAGAGTAGCTCGTCAGTGACAAACGGGTTTAATAATCCACTCGACAAATACCTGCCTGCTGACCTGCATAACCTTGCATGGAAAAAACAAACCAAAACCATCAGCAAGTTTGATTTGAGTGGTTTGCTGGGTGAAAAAAATGCAGATGTAGTGTTGCAAAAAATATCAGCAGGCGCCCAGGTGCCGAAACACACTCACAAGGGTACTGAGTACACTCTGATTCTGCGCGGTGGTTTTTCTGATGAACTGGGTGTTTATCACCGCGGTGATTTCATCAGCCGTGACGCCAGCCACAAACACAGTCCGACAGCATTACAAAATGAAGATTGTATTTGTATTGCGGTATTAAATGCGCCTATTCGCTTTACAGGTTGGATGCGTATTTTGAATCCATTTTTATCATAGGCAATAGCTATAGGCTTCTTTTAAAGGTTTAACTTTAACAATTTATTCTTCTGACTAGACTGGGATCAGGTAAACATTTTATTAAAACAGTCAGAGGTAAAAATCATGGCCAAAACTGCAAGCTTCGCTGTCATACATTTCACTGTTGCTTTTTCTGTTGGTTACGCATTAACGGGTAGTGTTGTAGTAGGTAGCGCTTTGGCATTGGTTGAACCTGCAATCAATACAGTTGCTTTTCATTTTCATGAGCTGGTGTGGAAAAAAATCGAAGCAAAACGCGCCGAACAAAATTTACAGGTGCAATCTGGCTAGAGTGTAAAAAACCAGTCAAAAATGGAGAGGGATCCTCTCCATTACTCTATCGCCATAAAGCTCATACAATTTCAAATCATTCATGTGCACGTAACCTATATGACAATCGCAAATATTGCGGGTGCAGGGGCTGCGCCAGAGCATCTTGTCGAGATCATCTTTAAAAATATTGCCGCGTTTTTCTTTGATGAAATGACAGCGGTATAAGTCGCCACCGCCCTCTATTGATACAACTTCATCACCTGTGCGACAAGCTTGGTTCTGGCTGGAATAATTTTGCAGGTTGGTGGGAAAGTGTGAGTCAATATTAGATAGAAATTGAATTTCATCAGATGAATAATATAAAGGAACATCTTTGTAAGCATTAATCCACAAATAAATATTTGATGGTAACTGTACTCGCAATTGTTGAATTTTCTTAAAATGCTCGCGTAACCCGACAGCACCTACACTGTAGGCCACACCTAAATCTGAAAGCTGGCTGCATTTTTCTAAAAATTTTTCGACGCTGACAAAATCCGGATGAAAAGTAGCCCAGATAGCAGTGCGTTCAGTATTGGCTTCAGATAACCAGGACGTGTGCCATGAAAGATTGGTTTGCACTGCAATTTTTTTAACAAAAGGCAAGTGGGAAAGTTGAACAAATGCTTGTCGGTACCAAGGCCTTACCATGGCTTCACCATAAGGCGTAAGTAAAATTTCCATGGGTCTGTTGGCATGAGCATTTTGCGCAACCCAATTGACAAAAGCGTCCAGAGCCGTGCGATCTTGCGCTTGTTCTTCTTCAGTATTTTTGGTTTTGGCAAAAGGGCAGTATTCGCAAGTGTAATTGCAATCCGTTAAATAGCCGCGATACAAAATTTTCAGCGTCATTTATGAACGTACTCTTGCATTTTGTTTTTGACTGGATCAGAAATAAACCAATGCCCTAATAAATCCGAGTAGGCTAAACCTTCTATCGTTAATTTTATGGTTTTTTCATCCTGGGTGGCGAGCTGCAAATCAGTCAGGCAATTTAATTCAGGAAATGATTCCAGAATATTTTCCTGAAACAAATTGTGGTAATCCTGTAAATGCAATCCTTCGGCTTTTAGTAACGATTTAATTAAATAACGGCGCTTGCGATCATCCTCGCTGAGTTTTATACCGTAATTGGCTTGCAGGAATGCACTTGCCGGTTTTTGTAAATAATCCTGCACTATAGCATTTACGTTCGGGCGACTTACGGCATACTCGGTAGAGTAGTGCAGGTCGCGCGTATAAGAGCGTGCATTGGTGCCCAAACCAATCATGCCGTCTTCCTGGCAGGAATAATCCGAGCCCAAAGTTTGAGTGACACTTGCGTGACGAAATAACCTCATAGAATTCTGTATGTATCCTTGTGATATTAAAAACTCACGACCAATTTTATACAGCTCATCACGAATATCGGTCTCAGTAACTTGAATGCCATTTTTTTTATGCAGTGATGTCAGTGGCCGAATATAGAGTGGATAGAGAAAAATTTCGGCCGGCTGATATTGCATGGCGGTTTTTAATGAGATCAACCAGGTTTCCACCGTTTGTCCAGGAATGCCGTAAATTAAATCCAGGTTAAAAACAGGAAATTGATAGCCGATTATTTTTTCTAATATGGGCTGAATAAAATTGTCAGTTTGATAACGTCCAACAGATTTTGCTTCGCTTTCGATAAAACTTTGAATGCCGATGCTGATTCGTTCAATTCCGATATCAGATAACAGTTTTAATTTTTCGTCAGTAATAGTTTCCGGTGAAATTTCAAACGACCCCGGTGTGTTTGCTAAATCTACATTCAGTATGTCACTGTAGATTAAAAACAGATCTTCAAGTTGATGGGGCTCCAACAAACTGGGGGTGCCTCCGCCAACTGCATAACCTGCAAATGCAAAATCTCCTAAAATGTCACGTATGACAGATGCTTCGGTTTGTAATTGTTTCAAGTACAACTCAACGGCATCTTTCTCAGGATTGGAAACGGTAAATAAATTACAAAAACTGCATTTCATTCTGCAAAACGGAATATGACTGTATAGATAAAGCGAATTTTTTTTTTCATCTTGCCATAATTCATTCAAATCAACAGCTGTTTCAAAATGACGATAAGCCGTTTTGTGCGGATAGGAATATAAATAGCTCTGGTAACGGCTATTGGATTTTAGATAGTGTTCAAATTCAAGCATGGTGTTTCCAATAATAAATCTTTTTCTGGTTCTAACCCGCATCCATGTAAGATAGCATCAGTTTCAAAATCGCATGAATACATCCCTGTAGCTCCTTCGATTCGTCCCTGAATCGAAGGTTTTGAAACTGATGCTACCTTACGTGGCTGCTACTTGGTGAAATCATGTTTCTACTTTTTATTTGGCTTTTTTATCAAATTAACGCCGTAAGGCACAGTCCAAACTTGTTCATGTCCAATGCGGTGGCCGGTGTATCCGTCCTCTCCATAACAAGTACCATGATCGGAAGTTAAAATCATCAATGTGTCTCTATCTTGCTCAAAAGCTGAAAATAATCGTCCCAATTCTGAATCAACATAACGCAAAGCAGCAGCATGAGTATCCAATGAATCATTTTTGGTATTTTCCAAATAAAAATAATTGGGCTGATGTAAAGCTGAAATATTAATAAACAGAAAAAGAGGTTGTGTGTTTTCTTGTAATAATCGACAAGCCAAATTAACCTGGTTGCGTGTTGAATCTTTGCAGGTTACCCCTAAAGAATCGTCCCAGTAACTTTCTTGAAATAATCCCGGTAATTGTTGGGATAAAGGATTTTGTTTTTTGAAAAATCCCACGCCACCAATACAAATCGTACGATAACCTTCGTTAGCCAAACCCGATACTATATCGGGCGTATCAAATATAAACGTATTAGGACCAGTGGTTTCGCTACCAGAAAACCTCAGAGCAAACAAACGTTCATGTCGCCCCGGTGTTGCCGGTGTTGGTAGAAATCCGGCAAAAAAAGCGACATGCGCAGCGTAAGTAAATGAGGCGGGAGAATGACATTTTTGCCATCTTTTTTCCGGCAGCACACGCGCGAGATTTGGCGTATTACCTGAATCCAATTGCTCACAGGCAACATCATAACGAAGTGTGTCGAATGTAATCATCAGTATGTGCGAGCCACCCACTATCTGATTCATATTCAATGCCATGCCGTTTTTCTCCTTAAGCAACTTTTTTCATCAGTTGCGGATATTGTTCATAAAGAGCAATTAATTCTGCTTGATACGTATTTTTTCCTTGATGTAATAAATCAGGCAATAAATCACCAAAAGCATTGACCTCCAATAAAATCGGCAACTTGTTTTCATCGCGTGGCAACAGAATATCCAGGCCGGAATATAAACTCCTGGGGAAAGTTTGCATGACATCAGAAACCAGTTTTTCTATCTGTTGATTGCGACTGGACGATAAATTCAAATCATTGATCGCACAACGCTGGTTGCCCAAGTGCAAATTGGTAATGGGTGTTTTACTCACTCGCGCAATACTATGTTGTCTTGTGCCGTTAATGGCTAAAACGCGCAGATCAAATACACCATCATCATGTTGGGCTTTGGTAATCCACGGCTCAACATAAGCACCTTGTTGAAATAAAAAATCAATCAGGTCTTGCAGATCTTGATGATGCGAATATTTTTTTACTTTTAATGAGTTATAAAAATAACACCGCGAATCATGACGAACCAACTCCATGGTTGTTTGCGCCTGAACTTTTCCGGTTTTGCGATTATATTCAAAGGCTAAAACACCGGATGCAGACGAGCTGTAATTTAATTTGATAAAAAAACGCGGATAATTTTGCTGGCACGCATAGGCAAAAAAATTTTCATAATTATTGAAAGACGGCAAAGCGGCCAGACTGTGATCCGGGTTTAACGCTTTCACTTTCGGCTTGTCAAACATCAAGGCAATGTCATCAGGACGGTTAAACCAGATGCTCCGGGGGGCGGCTGATGCAATGTCGGATAATATTTTTTTGAAACCTTTATACCAAATACCAGGAAAATAAATACGACCTTTTTCTTCGATCAACTGTTTCGCTGATTCCAACCCACCCAGCTCCAGTATCCATTTCTCAACTTGAAAATTTTCACCGGGAGATTCAATACGAATGGAAGCAAATCGGGAAAGAGAATGTAAATTGACAGGATTTTGCAGTAGATCCAACCAGGAAATAATGCTGGCTGGTGGTTGATGTAAATCGCGTAACGCTTGCTGAAAAAGCGTTACGCGACGGTTTTCAGGGTTGCCAATAATTAACATGGCGATAAAAAAATTATTCCGTAACGGCGGGATAACGCCAATCGTCTTCTATGTCCTGCTGTTCGCTGGCATCAACGATCAATGGCAGGGCTTTCAGTTTTTTCATCATGTCATTTGATAAATAGTGATAATGTAAGTCGAGTTTTTTCAGTTGCTTAATGGCATCGCTAGCCAACAAGTGCTGTGCACCTTCATCACTTAATGTGCCTTGTGATAAATCCAGAGATTCCAGTTGTTGAAGCACTGGCGAATTGGCAATTGCCATCGCAATTTCATCAGCGATTTCGCTGTCCATTAATCCCAAATGTTTTAAGTTTGGAAAAGGTGTTGCCGATATAAAGGGATGTAAGTCCGTTATGCTGGCATCAAAACCGTAATCCTCCACACCCAAATAGAGTTGCAAATATTCAAGATTCGGTAAATCCGCGGTAGCGATTTGTTGCAGCACTGATTTGGGCAAACCGCCGCATTCTATTGTTAATGCTTTCAGGCTCGCATGATTAATCGGAGTGTCCGATAAAGTTAAACCGGTTGACCCTTTGATATGCAAGCGCTCCAGTTGCGGAAATGCGCTGAATAATCGTGTGTAATTATCTTGTTGAATCCAGGAAATTTCGCACTCTTCTGAATCCATATCGCCAACAAAAATTTCACGTAATAGAGGTAATTTGTTGGCTGAATCAAACAACAGTGTCAAGGCCTCAGTGGGAGAAGTTTCATAGGCTTCTTCCCATGCACCAATGACCAGAGCTTCTGTTTCGGCTGCTTGTGCGCTATTGACGAATGCCTCCATTTTTTCCAACAAAGTTTTACCCTGGTCGGCTTCATCGTAAGTCAGGCTGAGTCGTTTGCTGATTTTTTTCGAGCTGGCTTCCGTTTTTTCAACGTAACCTTTTTTTGTTTTTTCGGCGATTAACTTACCGGCTTCCTTTTCAGCAACTTCAGCTGAAGCACATTCGGTGAGTTTGGCCTGCCCTGCTGTGCCGATTTTACCGTAGGTGACGGTAAATTTATTACCGTCCAATTCCACTTGCCAAAACTTGTAGGATTTTGAGTCTTGAAATTCAAAGTAACGTTTCATCTTGAGTTCCTGTTAAAAATAAAAAGCCCTTAGTCCTGATTCTCTTCCAACTCTCCCTCAGCTTCTTCGGGTTTCACCCAGCGGCCTAGCAATAAACCTATTTCAAACAGAAGCCACATGGGAATGGCCAATAAAAATTGTGACATTATGTCAGGTGGCGTGAGCAACATACCTATGACAAAACAGGCGACGATGATGTAGGGTCGCTTTTGAGAGAGACCTTCTACAGTGACAATGCCGGAACGGATCATCAACAATGTTGCGATGGGGATTTCAAAAATAAATCCGAAAGCCAGAAACATGTGTAATACAAAATCCAGATATTTGCTGATATCAGTTTGCGTTGTAACCCCTTCCAGTTGTATTCCCGCCATGAATCGAAAAATTAATGGGAAAACAACAAAATAGGCGAAAGCCATACCTGTAAAAAACAACAATACACTGGATGATAAAAGCGGGAATGCAAAACGTTTTTCTTTTTGATACAAACCTGGCGCAATGAACGCCCATGTCTGATATAAAAAATAGGGAATAGTAATCAGTATGGACACAAAGAACGTCAGGCGCATGGGTGTAAAAAAAGGTGATGCCACATCAGTGGCAATCATGCCAGCACCTTCCGGTAAAACATTGAGCAAAGGTTTGGCAACAATTGCGTAGATATCAGTCTGGAACATAAACAAAATGCCAAAACTGATAGCCAAACAATAAATAACACGCAATAAACGATCGCGAAGTTCGATTAAATGTTCGATCAGTGGTTGGTGATGGGGTTGGTTATCAGTCATGCTTTGGTCGTAGTATCTGGATTGGTTGGCGTTGTAGTACCAGAGGATGTTTCATGGGTGTGTGCATGATCCGGTAATTCTTCCGGCGGGCTGTAAGCTGCCGCTTTCTGTTCTTCAGTCAAGCTGTGCAGCGGGTTCTGAATATCCTGGCTGATATTGTTAATCGTTTGATTCATTTCAGCATGGGTTCTTTCGATACTGCGAATAATTTCTTCGTTATACAGTTGACGCCGAATATCATCGGCACCTATTTGTTTTTCAATTTCAGCGCGGGTTTCACGCAAGCTGCGTTTTAACCTGCCGATCCACAGGGCTACTGTGCGCACAGTTTCCGGTAGTCTTTCCGGGCCAATGACCACCAGAAAAACCACCAGGCAAACAAGCATTTCACCAAAACTAATATCAAACACAGTCTGGCCTTATTTTATTTGTGTTCGTTTTTTTCAGTTTGATTGACTGAATTCTGTTGCTGGCTGGATTGCTCCAAATTTTTGGGTGGCTGATTTTCGTTTTCATCAGTTTTGTTTTCTTTATCCTTGTCACCCGTCATGGAATTTTTAAAGCCTTTGATCGCTTGACCAAGATCGCTACCCAAAGACCGTAAACGCTTGCCGCCGAATAACAATAAAACAATCAATGCAATAATCAGTAGTTGTGTCGGGCTACCGAAGTTACCTGCTGCTAACATAATGCTAAACCTCGTTTTTCAATTAACCTATTAATAGTGTGATGTTCAATGGTGCGATGTATTACGCGATGCTTTTTCGTCAATTCCGGATAGATCAAAACGACGCGCCAGTTCTTTCAAAACAGCGTCGGCATTTTCACCTAAATGTGACAGCATCACCAAGCTGTGAAACCACAAATCAGCAGTTTCATAAATCAAGTCGTCCGTGTTACCGGAAATAGCAGCGTCTTTTGCGGCTAAAATCGTTTCGGTGCACTCCTCGCCCACTTTTTCCAATATTTTATTCAGGCCTTTTTTGTGCAAACTGGCAACGTAGGAACTGTCAGCATCCGCATGTTTCTTTCGTGATTCCAGAACTTCTGTAAGCTGTTTCAATACATCATTAGTCATGTTTGTGGCTCACAGAATGATAAATGGTTTGTGGATCCTTCAGTACCGGGTCCACTTCCTGCCATTGATTATTATCCAGCACCCGATAAAAGCAGGATTCGCGCCCCGTGTGACAAGCAATACCACCGGATTGTTCTACTTGTAATATGAGCACATCCTCATCGCAATCAAGGCGAATTTCCAGTACTTTTTGCGTGTGTCCGGAAGATTCACCTTTATGCCACAATTTTCCCCGTGAGCGCGACCAATAAACGGCTTCTTTTTTTTCGGCGGTCAGCGCTAATGATTCCCGGTTCATCCAGGCCATCATCAAGAT
The DNA here is from genome assembly GCA_965650675.1 of uncultured Cellvibrio sp. Classification (GTDB taxonomy): domain Bacteria; phylum Pseudomonadota; class Gammaproteobacteria; order Pseudomonadales; family Cellvibrionaceae; genus Cellvibrio. The sequence goes on along the minus strand of CBFGPN010000001.1, from coordinate 12,045 downwards.
TCGCCCGGATTTGGCATCCTGGGCAATTGTCGGGATCAGGCCATCGCTGTCCCAGTGTAACTCGTCTAGCCAGTTTTTCATCTTTGATCGAATCTCAAAAGTCATCATCCAACTGTTGAATTAATTTATCCATTGAAAAGTGTTTAACAAGTTGGCCGGTTTTGGCTTGGCGAGCACCTTCGTTAAGGTGTTCGGATAATCTTGCCAATTTATCTCCAGTCAAAACAGCCATGATATTTTCGCACAAATGTTTCGGGTTGATAGTCCCTAAAACAGCTGAAGAAACTGCCTGTGGTGTCAGGGCAAACGCCAGGGCGGTACGGATCTTCTGTTGTGTGTCGTCATTCTGGCAGACCTGGCCGCTGCCGAGTACTTTTTTAATCAACACGCCAGCCCCGCTTTTATCACAGGCTTCAATAACACTGGCTTCTTCCGGTTGTTGAGGGTTGTACGTGACCATCAATACGTCGGTCTTATTGGCCGCCATTAATCCACCGGCGCTGGTTTTACTGGAGATACCATGGGCGCGAATCCAGCCCTCCTGTTTGAGTTGGATCAGGGTGTCCAATGCATCGGTTTGCGTCAGGATTTTTTCATCTTCCCCGTCGGAGTGGATCAATACCAGATCCAGATAGTCCGTTTTCAAGCGGCGCAAACTGCGCTCAACGCTGAGACGAATATGCCTGGCTGAAAAATCAAAACGGGATTCAGCTTGATCGGTAGCCTTGTTCACTGTGAACTCTTCGCCCGCTTTGGTGGAAATTATCCAGTCTTTACGTGACGTTTTCAGTAATTCGCCCAATCGCTCTTCGCTGTACCCATAAGCTGGTGCGGTATCCAGCAAATTAATGCCGCATTCGCGGGCGACATCCAGCAATTGTGTTAATTGACTATCGTCAGGCAAGTTGAATTTTTCGGCATAACGCAAATTATGGGTGCGACCAAACTTGACTGTACCCAATCCCAAACAACTGACATACATTCCGGTTTTGCCCAATGGGCGTTTAGCTAGCATTATCTAATTTGCATCCTCTTCTTTGAAACGTTTTGCCAGAGTTTCTTCAATAGCTTCCGGCGGTGGAAATGCTATCTCCCAAGGCGTTTTGGCGATGTTGGCGGGCATCAAGAATTCCAGGTCGGCTTTGCGGTTGGAAAACAGAGGTTGTACTTTTTTTGCGTCCAATAAAGCCATCATTTGACTTGCCATGTTGGGAGCCAAAGTTAATTTTGTTGGCCAGCCGATAGAAATATTGGTATCGACAAGCGATGCAACAAACGCATTGTCCGGACGTACGAAACCCGGCTGTTTGGGTTCGGCGCGATTCACAGGCAAGCTGGCCCAGCTACTCTTTTCGTGATTCATCCAGGGAATTAACTCATTTAATTCTGATTTTGCCAGCGCAATAGCGTCTTCAGCTGACAGTTCAGCTGCTTTTTCGGCAAGGCCTCCCCCCAGATATAAAACACTTTCACCCGCAGGCAAACGATGGCTTGAAATTGTCAATCTCGGTGTGGTGCCAGTGCCAACACAATGACCAAAAAAATGATAAGGATGATGATGTTTAACCATCACCTGTTGCAAAGGTCGCAATTGTTGTTCAGGCCAGGGCATACCCAATTGTTGCAAAATGCTTTGATTGAATTCTCCTGCCGTCAGTACGAATTCCTGTGCGTGAATTTCCAGCGAGCTTGTGCGCAAACAATAAGTGTGATCTGTATTTTTTTGTAATTGATAATCGCCAATCACAAAACAACGACCATCAAGATTGTGTGCAAGGTTGGCAACCAGACTGGGAACATCCAATACCAGATCGTCGAGTTTATAAAGGGAGCCTGTGAAATTAGCGTGTCGCAAAAATGCAGGGCGATGATCTTCATCAACGGCAGTCACTCTGCCCCGGGTCAGTTTGCTGGCGAAAAAAGTAGTCAATTTTGAAGACAGGGTGTCAGTTGACCAGAGGAAAAAGTGATCACTTAAAATTCGGGTATCACGCAGTGATACATCCCCCTCCCCACATAAACAACGACGCCAGTATGCTGGCATTTCGGCAATAGCTTCGGATGCACCAGTGAGCGCTGCATTTAATGTATATTTCATGCCGCCATGAATCATGCCTTGAGATGCCATGGTTTGCCCGCTACCCAATGCCCGTGTATCCAGTAATAACAAATCCAGTCCTTTTGCTTTTACCTGATTGGCAAACCAGAGGCCTGCAATACCACCACCCAGTATACAAATATCGGTTTTGATGATTCCTGGTGCAGTATGCTGGGTCATAAATATTGAATGGCCTTTGACAAGTATTTCATCGCAAGAAAAAGACGGGCAGTATAAGCGCTATTGCAAAACTATTAACGCCGGAACTTAAAAAATGTCAGGAATTTGTTTATGCCACCAAAGTTGTTGATTACACAGGCAAGGTCGCCACTGGGACAATCCCTGTTGAATTTACTGACAGAGTTTTTGTCATCTTGTGCCGGGTTGCAGTTGTTGACTGATGATCTGGATAAGCAGGATATAGTGTGCGCTTTAAACATCGCCATGTTGAATGATGATGTTGATTCCGCGCTATCCGATACCCGACAAATTACGCAATTTTGTGCTGTTAATAATATCCCGTTAATTCATGTGTCCAGCTATCGCGTTTTTGGTGCAGACAAAAAAAATGTACACAATGAAAAAGATCAGCCCATGCATCAGGAGTCAGTTGCCAATCCATGGTTGGAAGCTGAAGACATAGTAACGTCGCAAATAACAAAATACATGATTTTGCGCAGCAGCTGGCTGATAGCATCAAGCGGCAATAATCCATTAACACGTTTGTTGTCTGCTTTTTTGGATGGCGCCCAGGTTGAAGTTCATCCCGGTTTGCGCGGAGCGCCAACATCAATAGAAGATTTTTCCCGAGTAATAGCGGCGATTGTTAAACAAATATTATGTAATGCAGATAATTGGGGCGTTATGCATTATTGCTCCAGTGATCATTGCAGTGAAGAAGAATTTGCTGAACAAGTGTTGCAATATTTAATTCAATATCAACTGTTAACAGCCGAACCCAGCTTGCAATTGATTGATACCGATGAAGAGGAACACACCAGCGCCATTTTGGGATGCAGGCGTTTACGCGATGGCTTTGGTATTCAAGCGCGAAGTTGGCGACCCAATTTACTGCTGCTCATTAAAGAATGGTTAGCACAACGCAATCAATCAGGTAGTTGATGAAACCCATGAATTATTATCTTATCGGTGCCTGCTTATTGCTGGTTGTGGTTTTTTATTTGTTTGTCACCAACGCCTTCAGTTTTTCATCTGGCCATAAATTTTTATTTCGAAAAATTTACAGTGAAGACGCCAGTGTGTATCCAACACGAAAATCTGTTTATGAATTAACACCTCTGATACAGGGAAATATTTATAGGCCTAATTATTTTTATTGGCCAGAACGCAATCAGTATTTGATTAAAACCTATATTGAATTTGAAAATGAAATGGATATGGAAAGCGGCTGGTCTGATCGAAAACATCCGGTTCACCGCTACCTGTTGATCAATCACCAAGGGAAAATGGAAGCCAGTTTTGATACGAATGTTAATTTCTCACGTTTTAGCGGAATTTTTTTCGCGCCAGATTTTTACATGGATTGGCTGGCCTCGGGTTCGGTAGAACCAAAAAGTTACTCGCAAATAATCAACCGGAATTTGGACCTTTCACAATCCGATTTTATAAAAGCATTTCGTGAGTGGTATGCGCAGGCGGATTACATAGAGTATGTCAATCTGCGTATGTCTGGTGATGATCTGCATGAAGCTGGCGTGGTGTTCAAGATTAAAGGCGAATGGGTGATGCTTTTATCCGGGCTAAAACAAAGTTATATGCACAGTGTGCACAATGACGAAAACCTCAAAACTGGAATTTGGGATCAAATTTATCGGGTGAGTTTTGATTATTACGACAAACCACAAGACTATCCACAATCACCGGCACTTATGCAGTTGATTCCACTGGAATCGGATATTGAAGATCCCCATATATTTCGGAACTATCCCGGTGCTGGTGATATTAAAGTCGTTAAATTCGAAAAGACTCATTCTGAATCTTTATTCGATAGTGTTGGTATTGTTCACATCAGCGCAAGACTAAAAGGGTGCAAAATAAAATTCAAAATTCCAGATGTTCACAAGTTATCGATTTGGCCTATTTATAATCTGGGCGTTCGTAAATTCAAGCTACCTAAAACTCAAATCGAAAACTCATTGGAATTTTTAGAGGTAACGCAAAATGCGGGGAGCCTCAGTCAGCTTCGTGAAGGGCTTGGTATTTACACACTGACGGTGCGGCAAGGTGAAAATTTTTCCATCGTCAGTGATTTACCAGAGAGCGTCGCCGAAAAACGTTTCAATCAACTACCTGTTAATTTACAAAAGGCTTTGATAAATCATGACAAGGCCCATTCGTTAGCGCTGGAAAACGATGAGGTAAATCAATGGCTTCCGGAAATAGCGTTGTTGACCAATTTGCGATATTTGAAAATCAGTGGGCGAATGACTGAATTGCCTGCGGGCATAAGTCAATTGTCAAACTTGCAAATGTTGGATTTATCCATGAATAGCATTGGTCGATTGCCTGTCGGTTTTCATCAGTTAAAAAATTTACGTTATCTCGATTTAAGTTTTACCGGGCTGACACAATTCCCTGCCAGCATTTTGCAATTGCCGGAATTACGTAAGTTGGATATTGGGCATAATCCATTTGTCGAAATTCCACCTGAAATTGTCCAGCTCAAACATTTAATTGGTTTGGATTTATCGGGTGCGCAGATAAAATCGCTGCCTGATTCCATGGCTGATATGAAACAATTAACCATTTCAACGGGTCAATACAGTGATTTCCATCGACAATTTCCTGAAAAGTTTCAGCATTTATTTGTCAACAAAATGTCAGGCTATGGGAATTATATTAATGACAAGAAAAATTCTACTGAATAACAACAGAATCAAAAATGAAAATTATTGAAAGTGCGCAGAATTCACGTTACAAATTTTTTAAATCCCTGTTGTCAGCAAAAGGAATACGGGAAGAACAACTATTTATTTTATCGGGTAAAAAATTAATTGCGGAATCCATTCAGCAAAGAAGTGAATTGATTAGCTGGGAAATAATCACTGGCGATTACCAAGCAATGACCACTTTGTCGTCCGACAACATTATTCATTTACCCAACAACTTGTTTAAAGAACTGGATGTATTGGGAACTCATCACAATTTGTTGGTTATGAAATTGCCGTCATTTCATTCAGGTGATTTGGATTTGTTGCCACAATCTGCAGAATTGATTTTACCTTTAAGTGACCCCGGTAATTTAGGTGCAATGATTCGTTCTGCAGTTGCTTTTGGTATAAAAAAAATCTGGTTAACCAAAGAGGCGGCACATCCATTCTTGCCCAAGGCAATCAAAGCCAGTAGCGGGGCCTGTTTTCTGGCAGAGTTTTATTTGGCACCTTCCATCCGTGATATAAAATCTTCTTGTATCGCGCTGGATGCCGGAGGCGAAAATATTCACACTTTTTCCTGGCCAGAAAATTTTCGATTATTGGTGGGAGAAGAGGGGCAAGGAGTACCCCTGCAAATTCCTATAGTGCCAATTGCGATTGCAATGGAACCGGGAGTGGAATCACTCAACGCAACTGTTGCTATGAGCCTGGCTTTGTATCAATGGCGGCTTTGTATCAAGCGTTAACTAGAATTCAATAAATTTTCTGGTTTTATAGCATTTCCACGCCAGCAATATACCCAAAATTCCGAGACCAACAGAATCAGGATGAAGTAACACAAACAGGACGTTGCCGATAATGAATAAATAGGTGAGTCTTAGATTGGTTTCGGCATGCTGCGTGTGGAAAATGGTGCTGATAACGGAAAGTTGTAATTTGATACTGTGTATTAACCATTTCATAGAAAGCCCTCATAGAATGAACATCGGCTATTTCTGTCGCGAAATTTGTTGTCATTGCAAAAATATGTTGTCATGTCATTGAAACTGGCGCCATTTAGCACAGTGTAGAATGAATTTGTTACAAGATACCACATAAGTTTTGTTTTGATATTAATTTTATAAAAGCTGATTTTTTATGCCAATTGGTCATTTAGGAAATCACTCACACAGATGTTTCGATTTGGCATATGGGTACACGTAAAATAATTTCGAACGTTATGCTGCGAGATATTTTAGGATTGAGTGTCAGACAGCTCAGGATTTACATTATTTTCTATAATAGAGTACAACTTTTCACAGGCATCTCCATGAAAGCAATATGCATTTTTTTACCAAATATATTTTTGAAACTTATACTGTTGTTGGTAACAGTTTTGATCTCAGCGTGCGCCAGTGTTTCAGGTGAAAAAATAGTACGACATCAAATTAATTCCTGGGAGGCTGATATAGGCTATTCACAAATTGTGAAGCATGGCAATCTGTTTTATTTTTCAGGCGTTACTTGTGGCGGACCAACAGATGCAGAAGCTTTACCAATGTGCTATCAGGCATTGGACGATTTGTTACAGAAAATGCACCTCAAACGTGAAAATATTATTCAAGAGACTATTTATGCGCGGGATATAGAGGCACTGAAACAGCAAATTCCCTTTAGAAAAAAATGGTATGGCGAGCATTTTCCTGCTGCCACCTGGATTCAGGTCAACCGACTTTACGATGAATCACATCGATTTGAAATTGAATTGATTGTTAGCGAATAATATTTTCCACCCAACAAAAAAGCGAACCATTCGGTTCGCTTTTTTGTGTCGCAATTGTTGTGAACCAACATCAGACTTTTTGGAAAACCAAAGTTGCGTTGGTGCCACCAAAACCAAAACTGTTAGACATAACGCGATTAAGTTTCACATTATCCTGACGTTTCAGCACAATCGGCATGCCTTCCGCTTCAGGGTCGAGAGTTTCGATATTGGCCGATGCGCAAATAAAATCGTGTTGCATCATCAACAAACTGTAAATCGCTTCCTGCACACCGGTTGCTCCCAAACTGTGTCCGGTTAAGGATTTGGTTGAGCTAATGGCCGGAATTTTATCGCCAAACGTTTCTTTCACAGCCTTGAGCTCTGCAAGATCACCCACCGGAGTTGAGGTGCCGTGAGAGTTGATGTAATCAATATCGCCTTTAACTGTTGCCAATGCTTGCTTCATGCAACGCACAGCGCCCTCACCTGATGGTGCAACCATATCATAACCATCAGATGTTGCTCCGTAGCCAACCAGCTCGGCATAAATTTTGGCGCCACGTGCTTTTGCATGTTCATATTCTTCGAGCACCAAACATCCGCCGCCGCCAGCAATGACAAAACCATCGCGATTGGCATCGTATGCGCGTGAAGCTTTATCCGGAGTTTCGTTGTATTTGGTTGACAGTGCGCCCATAGCGTCAAAGAGTGCGGTGAGTGTCCAATGTTCTTCTTCACCACCACCAGCGAAAACAATATCTTGTTTGCCAAGCTGGATCAGCTCCATAGCATTACCCACGCAGTGGGCACTGGTGGCACAAGCGGATGAAATGGAATAGTTAACACCCTTGATCTTGAATGGAGTTGCCAGACAAGCAGAGGTCGTACTGCCCATGGTTTGGGTGACACGATACGGACCAACACGCTTTAAACCTTTTTCGCGCAAAATATCGGCTGCCTCGACCAGATTCATGGAAGAAGCACCACCTGACCCCATAATAATTCCAGAGCGCTCATTTGAAACCTGATCCTCGGAAAGACCTGAATCGGCAATCGCCTGTTGCATGGAAAGATAAGCATAGGCGGCGGCATGCCCCATGAAGCGCAGCACTTTTCGGTCAATCAAACTTGCCAGATCAATATCGATAGAGCCTGCAACCAAACTGCGAAAGCCTTTTTCTTTATAGCTTTCCTGAAATTTGATTCCGGAGCGACCCGCGCGCAACGAATCCAGCACGGCAGAAATATTATTGCCCAGACAGGACACAATCCCCATTCCGGTTACAACAACACGTTTCATAGGCAACCTCGTGTTTAACTTACAAACTGTATGCAGTTTTTGTCGAATTAAAAAATATCAGTATTTTGAAATAGTCCCACGCGTAAGTCGTGAGCAAAGTAGATGTCTTTTCCATCGCAGGATACGCGGCCATCTGCAATTCCCATAATCAATTTGCGTTCGATAACGCGTTTAAGATTGATGTGATAGGTAATCTTTTTGGCTGTTGGCAGTATTTGTCCGGTAAATTTTACCTCACCACAACCCAGGGCACGTCCGCGACCAGGATTACCTCTCCAGCCAAGATAGAACCCAACCAACTGCCACATGGCATCAAGCCCAAGGCAGCCTGGCATTACGGGGTCACCGGGAAAATGACATGAAAAAAACCATAAATCAGGTTTGATATCCAATTCAGCTACTATCTCACCTTTACCATATTCGCCACCGCTACTGCTGATGTGTGCAATACGATCCAGCATCAACATATTTGGCATGGGTAATTGCGCATTACCGGGGCCAAAAAGATTACCTCTACCGCATTCAAGCAGGTCTTCGTAACTGTAGGAGGGCTTGGGTGAAAAAGGTGTCATGTTATTATCCGTTGTCAATTCTTGAGGTGTTACACACAAAAAGGCCGCCATTCTAAGGGTTTTGACTTTTATGTCCAGTTTGACCGATGTGCAATTGCAATCAGTAGCTTCTGGCAAGTGAAAACTCGGCAAGTTCCTTCATAGCTTGAGTGTAGGAGTTACTGTCAAATTTACAGACCTGATCCAGTGCAAAATTGACTTGCTGCCTGGCACAATCAAGAGTGTAGTCCATGCCCCCTGTTGCCTGGACTATTTGTAAAATTCTCGGCAATTGACTGGCATCGCCTTTGCGAATTGCATCTGCAATTAATTCCGCATCATCTTTGCTGGCGTTTTTCATGGCATGAATCAGAGGCAGGGTTGGCTTGCCTTCGGCCAGGTCATCCCCGACATTTTTACCCAGAGTGGCGGCATCACTGGTGTAGTCCAGTGCATCGTCAACCAATTGGAACGCAATTCCGACATGCAATCCATACTGATACAAGGTTTTGCGTTGCTCACTGGATGCGCCTGCAATGACGGCGGCGACTTCACATGCTGCTGCAAATAACACGGCAGTTTTTTTGTCGATCACCCGAAAATAATTGGCCTCTGTGACCGAGGGATCTTTGGCGTTGACCAACTGCTGAACTTCGCCCTCGGCAATTTGATTGGTGGTATTGCTCAGTATCGCCATGACATCCATATTGCTGATGCTGACCATCATTTGAAACGCACGTGAATAAAGAAAATCCCCCACTAGCACACTCGGCGCATTACCCCATTGGGCATTGGCTGTTGGGCGGCCGCGGCGCAATTGCGACATATCCACTACATCGTCATGCAAAAGGGTAGCGGTGTGGATAAATTCTATGATCGCCGCCAGATCGATATGGGATTTTCCTTTATAACCCAATGCATTGGCCGTTAGCAGAACCAACAAGGGACGAAGGCGTTTGCCACCGGCCTCAACCAGATAATGTCCAATATTTTCGACCAGGCCGACATCGGAATGAAGTTGTTGAATAATGACCTGATTAACCGCAGTGAAGTCGTCTTGAACGATTTTATGAAAAGGCAGCATAAGAATTTGGGGCCGAAAAAAATAATGGGCCATGCTATCAGCTTGGGAAAAATTTGGGCAGGCATGGCGAAACGTATTGCTGTCAACCAATTCGCAAATAATTGGTTGACAGCGAAGCTCGGCTGGTTAATATGACGGCATAGTCCTTTTGTTGGAGCAGTCCTGCATGAATGCCATAGTCAATCCTCCCGAAGTCATTCGTCATGACTGGCGCCGAGATGAAATCCTTGATTTATTATCCCTACCCTTCAATGACTTGCTCTTTCAGGCGCAAACAGTTCATCGCCGCCACTTCAACCCTAATGAAGTTCAGGTCAGCACTCTTTGCTCAATCAAAACCGGTGCATGTCCGGAAGATTGTGCTTATTGTCCCCAGTCAGCCCGTTATGACACCGGCCTTGAACGTGAAAAATTGATGGCAATCGAAAAGGTCATTGAAGAGGCCAAAGCCGCCAAAGCCACAGGTGCAACCCGTTTTTGTATGGGCGCTGCGTGGCGTTCACCGAAAGCCAAAGATATGCCTTATGTGATCAGCATGGTGCAGGGGGTGAAATCTTTGGGTATGGAAACCTGTATGACCCTGGGTATGTTGGACGAACAGCAAGCAAAAGATTTGGCAAGCGCCGGTTTGGATTATTACAACCATAATCTCGACACCTCTCCTGAATACTACGGTGAAATTATTACCACACGCACATATCAGGATCGTCTCGACACTTTGGCGAATGTGCGTAACGCCGGCATGAAAGTCTGCTGTGGCGGCATTGTTGGAATGGGCGAAGAAAAAACAGATCGCGCCGGATTGTTGCAGCAATTGGCCAATATGCCCGAGCATCCCGAATCAGTGCCCATCAATATGTTGGTAAAAGTGGAAGGCACGCCTTTGCAAAATGAAATGGATCTCGACCCTTTCGATTTTATTCGCACTATTGCCGTCGCCAGAATTTTAATGCCAGCTTCGCATGTGCGGTTGTCAGCGGGCCGCGAAAAAATGAATGATCAAACACAGGCGCTGGCATTTTTTGCGGGCGCCAATTCAATTTTTTACGGTGAAAAATTATTGACCACTGCCAATCCTGAAACCAGCAAAGACATGCAATTGTTCAAGCGCCTGGGCATTAATCCCGAGGCTTATGAAGTGCATCAAACCGAATCTGAACAAGAAGAAATACTTGCGCATCAATTACACGAAGTACAAATGGATTCGTTGTTTTATAACGCTGCAAAATGATTTTATTATCACCCCCTGATGTCCAAACAAACCCCACCCTAACCCTCCCCTTCGAAAGGGGAGGGGACTGTCCCTCCCCCTTTCGGAGGGGGAGGTTAGGAGGGGGTGTGTTTTTCTCATGAATCCCTTCAATCATTTCCTCCAATCACGACTCAATGATCGCCGTGAAAAACAACTCTATCGGCAAAGATCTGTTTTGGAATCTCCGCAATCTGTTCATCTGCAAGTGAACGGAAAAAAATTAGTATCATTTTGCAGTAATGATTATTTGGGCCTGGCAAATCATCCCAAAGTGATTGAAGCATTTCAGTCCGCAGTAAAACGCTGGGGCGTTGGCAGTGGTGCTTCACATTTGGTGTGCGGGCATTCATCGGAACATCATGCACTGGAAGAAGAATTGGCAGTATTCACCGGCCGCGAAAGTGCGATTTTATTTTCCACAGGGTATATGGCGAATTTGGGTTGCATTACTGCATTGATGCAGGAAGGTGATGCGGTTTTCGAAGATAAATTAAATCACGCCAGTTTGTTGGATGCAGGTATGGCGAGCGGCGCAAAATTCCAACGTTTTTTGCATAATGATTTGGAAAATTTACAATCGCGATTGAGCAAATCAGAAGCAGAAAAAAAATTAATTGTAGTGGATGGCGTGTTCAGTATGGATGGTGACTTTGCACCGCTTGATCAACTATCCGATTTGGCAGCACAGCATAATGCATGGTTGATGGTTGATGATGCCCATGGCGTGGGATGTTTGGGTAAAAACGGTGGTGGCACAGCAGAGTTATTTTCACTTTCGCAAAATCAATTACCGATATTGATGGGCACCTTGGGAAAAGCTTTCGGCACTTTTGGTGCGTTTGTCGCAGGCAGTCGATTGCTGACCGAAAATTTAATTCAATTTGCACGATCTTATATCTACACCACAGCATTACCACCTGCTGTTGCAGCGGCAACACGAACCAGCTTGCGATTGATTCAGGAAGAGTATTGGCGACGTGAACATTTGCAAAAACTTATTGATGCTTTTCGAAAAGGATCTGATCAATTGGGCCTGCAATTAATGCCATCTTCTTCGCCGATTCAGCCGATTATTATTGGCGATGAGAAAAAGGCATTGGCGATTTCACAAAAACTTTCCGA